>DATLVM010000480.1:0-6891 GCA_035577445.1 Pyrinomonadaceae bacterium | reverse complement strand
AGTGGTCATCTTTCCGGCGGGAGTAATCTTCAGCACGCGAGCGTCCCCGGTATCTGCGACGTACATAACGCCGCTGGCGTCGACCGCGATTCCGCGCAGATACGGATGTTGATCTGTCGCCGGGATGGACGGCGGGCCAGCGGGAGCACGAACGGTCACGGCCGTCCCGATTAGAGCTTGCGGTGTGATCCGTTTGATAGCGTTGTCCTCAGTGTAATACAACGAGCCATCCGGGCCGGCGACGACTCCGCTGATGTACTGGAGCGGCTCTCCTTTTACTGTCAGTGGAAGCGTCGCAAACGCTGTCGTCGTCCCATCAGGCGTCATCTTCATCATTCGCAAGTTACCTGCCCGACCAGACGGATAATAAAGACTCCCATCCCGACCGATCGCGATCGGATAATCGCTGGAAAGAAGCACGGTTGGATTTGTACCTACTTTCAGAATCTCTCCGAGCGCGCTTGAGACGAATTGAGTGTTGGCAAATCGATTGTTCTCGTCGATGGCCAGCCAGTGAAACAGCGTTCGCGAAAGGTGAGTCAGTCCGCCGCGTGTATCGATTTTCCAAAGCCCCGACCCAGTGTCGAGGAAATAAACCTGACCGAGCCGATCGACAGCGATGCCTGAACCTGGATGCGCCCTGGTTGAACTGGGAAAGATACAGGTCACCATCAAGACCAAAACTACTCGACGCCAAATGCTAGCCTGTCTTTGCATCAATCGCCCCTTCTTTTCATGTATCTCATTTTGCCAATCTCTGAGGAGATGATCTCATTTCAACTTGGAAATCGGCGATCGGCAATTTATCCGCTCCTGCCGCTCACGTCCAACTTGTTAGGCCGCAGAGAGCGCACTGATCATGACGTAATAGCCGTCCGGATCTCGCAGAGCGAACTCCATAGTTTCAGTGGCCGGGTTCAGGTGGGGTTCCTCTTCGAGCCGAGCGACGAGAGCGCGTGCCCTTTTCAGCGCCATGTCGAAATCATCGACACGGAAAAACAGTAGTAGCCCGTTTCCAGGCTGCGCATGATCGGGGCTCGTCAAGGATGGATGATCGTGGGCGCCCCACTCGTGAAGAGAGAGCAGTACTGTTCCGTCCGCATCGAGGATTTGGCCAAAGTAGTCATGCGCGGGAGCCGTCTCTGGCAAGCCAAGCAGTGACTGATACCACTTAAAGCTGACAGCCACATCGCCAACTCCAATGATCGTCCAAAGTCGTCTCATGCGGATCTCCCTGCGACCCAACGGTTGTGATCACTAACGCCGCCGTGTTACGCGCCAACTCTTGAGAAGTACCTGTACCAATTTACTTCAGGCTCATGAAGTCAGAGTTGACCGGGCGGCGCGACTTCTTTTTCGATTTTTCACTTCGTCCTTAGCTCACTCCCTTGCGCCGCTCGCGTCGAATGAGTTGCTCGGTGCGGCGAGATATTAGCGCCACCGGTTCAGGGAAAACGCGACAGATTTAGGGTCGTCAAGGGTCGCGCCCATCCGCGTGGCAATAACCACGTCACCACGCAAAGTGAAATCCGAAATGATTGGGCGGCCGACCATTGCATCGAGACTGTAGAATCGGTTGCGAGCGACACTATAGAAGTAAGTTGCTACATGCCACGGCTGATGCCCACCAGAGCTACCGGTAATAAAAACAAAGAAGCCGCCATTCCCAGTCCACTGGGCATGGCCGATACCTTCACCATGATTGTGATCAGCCGAAGCCAGATTCAAACGCCGCAGCAGTCTTCCCCTCGCGGAACGAATCTCGATGCGACTCTCGGAGTTCTCGTGACCCTTAGCGCCAACCGGAATAATTACCGCACGGGTTGCCTTGTTCGGCGATCCAAAGGACCTGGTTTGACCCAATGTCGCTACGGGGCCAACGAGACAAGCAACGATCAGCAGTGCACCTTTGAACATCGAACTAGAGTACCAAGCTTGGGAGTGACGCGGCGGCGTGATTCAAATCGACAATCCGCAATTACAAATCGGCAATGATATCCCGAACAGCCCCTCACTCACCGCGTTGGTGGCGGGGTGTAAGCCGCGGACCAGACGTAGTTACCGCCCAGACGGCAATCGGTCTTAGAAATTTCCTGCCCGACCTGGTAAGGACCGTCGTAGACCGGACACCCGCACTGGACCAATGGCAGATGGGTGGTGGGATCTATCTTGCCGGTCTTTTTGCAAGGGGCCGTCATGCATCCCGCGTAGTTTGCTGACGGGCAGGCCGTCGAAGAGATCTTGAACTGCGGATACTGGTTTTGCCTCTTCTCGAGGTACAGACTGAAAGTTGAAATCAGGTCGGCGCCCGGAATCAAAAGGTTTCGGTTGATGACCTCGCAGACCGGAGCTTGTTTGGGTCCAGCGGGTTGGCATCTCTCGCCTTCTTTTCCGCACACCGCCACAGTTCTGAGGTACACGTCAAGATTCAAAATGGCGTTGATGTCGACGTAGTAAGTCTGCCCGGCGGGAATCTCGTAACAGGTGCAGTTGGCGATCCCAAGTCCATCCATGATGCAGGGCGCGGTTGGCCCCGGTCCAGAGTAATAGCAAAGTGCGATCGAGGCGGTATTGCCGCTACATTCCAGCATGTTGCTCTTCGGCTGTTTGATTATGTCCGCCCACGGTGGTCCATAACTTGTTGTGGGAAGCGTGTTAAGTTTGAAGGGTTTATTTTGCGTATACCGCACGAAATCAAAAGTCGCGCGCCTTTGCGCCGCGGCCGGCGTCTGGTACGCGCCATAAACCAGGCCCGCAAGCAGTAGGGAAAGCGAGCCGAACATTACGATCCGACTATACGATCCGGTGATTCTCTTCATGACTCATCTCCTTAGGAATAGGGTTTGGTACACTGACGTTCTCGATTTTCATGTTACGCAGCCGAACGCTGAGTTGGTGCAGCCGCGCGATTTCAATTCATCCTTCGCCTTCATCCCTGCAGTTCACGCTCCCGCGCCCTGCGGTTGAAGTAGTCGTTTGAGATGGCGTCTAATGGTTTGTTGGGCCGGTTGCATGAGTTATTAGGTTGCGCTGGAAATGCAAATACCATCTCATCTTAAACAATTCAATGCTTCACGCGGTAAGAAACAAATATGCAGCCGTTTTTGAACGGTTTGCAATCAAGCAACTCCAGGTTAATCTGATGACTCATTTCGTGAAAGAGTGGAATTCCTGAACCCAGCAAGACCGGATGAATGTTCAAACCAATTTCATCGATCAAGTTCGCCTCGAAAAGCGATTTCGCTAACAAGCCGCCGCCCATCACACAAATGTCTTTACCTTCCTGGCTTTTCAGCGTGCGAACAAACTCGGCGGCATCTTCCCGTATGATCTCCACTTTCTTATCAGGGCTTTCCTTGAGCGTGCGCGAGAAAACGTAGTTTTTCACCCCCGGATATGCAGTAGTGCCGGTACGCAGCGCGACTTCGTAGGTTCTGCGTCCCATCACCACCGTATCAACAGTGTTCCAGAATGTGGCGGTAATGGAACTGACTTCCTCGCCCCAGAGCAACCAATCAACAGCGTCGTCTTTGCGCGCAAAGTAATCATCGAGACTGTTGGCGCCGCCAAATGTTACTTTCCGCATTTCAGTCTCCTAATTTCACTGCATTTCAAAACGAGACTAACCTAACGTCTGAATTGGCGCATCGGCGCGCGTCCAACCAGTTATTCGGCAGCGTATTTTGTTTTTGGGCGGACCGGCTTGACCGTAGAAAACTCCAACAGCTCAACCGGTGCTCCATCGTCAAGTATGAACGCCACCCGAACTCCAGCCGACGGCTCGTTCGGTGCGATTAAAATCTCCCGACCTTTGAGGGCTTCGTCCAAATCATCGACGGCAAAGGCGATGTGCGGAACGGTTCTGACGATCTCGGGCACGTCGCAATGCGGCTCGAACCGGATCCACTCAATCCCGTAGGGACTGGTCTCGAAACCGCAGACGTGAACCCCGAGATGCGCGACATGATGCTCCCCAGCGCGGGGCTCTGTGTAGGGAATCCCGATATGGTGATACCGCCATCCGAGCTTCGCTGTCACGGCCGGCGGCTCATGGTTCGGTCGCTTTCCGCTAGTCACAGCTCTCTTCATCGATCACCGTTCCGATAATAGCCATCACAAAAGGAATCGACGTAACTACGGTCCAGTTTAGCAGCGTCAGGATGTGACGTTGGGTACATTAAGAAGAGGCACAGCCCACGAGCGAGTCCGCTGCATGCGCGTGTTAGGCCGTCTGCCGAAGCCACGAGCACGCGTCCATATCCGCACCGTCGAAATTCTCCTGAACAAGAGTCCAGCTAACGAGTCCAGCGTCGTTCCTGACTTTGAACCACCAGACTGTCTGGGGCAGCGCTTCGACGGATGACTACCTTATCGGCTCATACCGCATTGCCACTGCCCCTGAACTAAATTCCAATCGGCTCATGAGCTTCAAGTCGACACGCTTCGATAGCCCCGCGAACAACGTGGGCCCATGGCCCACGATCCTGGGGTGGACCACGAACTCGTACTCATCGATCAATCCGAGCTCCGCCAACGCCAGCGGGAGCTGCACGCCACCCGTGAACAGTCCCTTACCCGACTTCTGCTTGAGCTGCTGAACGGCTTCCCCCAAATCCCCGCGCACGAGCTCCGCGTTCCAATCGACCCGCTCCAGCGTGCTCGACACGACGTACTTTTTTGCGGCGTCGATCGTCCGGGCGAACGGCTTCGTCCAGTCAGGCATCGCTTCCGACGCCGGCGGCCGCCACCCTGCCTCCATCAATTCGTATGTCACCCGGCCAAAGAGAAGGGCATCGGCCTGAGCGATGTTCTCGGCCGCGTGACGATGCAAGTCTTCGTCCGGGATCATCACACGATGATCGCAGCATCCGTCCAAAGTAACGTTGATGGAATACCGAAGGGGTCGCATGTTTTTCTGTCCTGGTGAGGCGGCCCAAGCTTGAATTGACCGGGCCGCGCAATCTTATTTCATCCTTCCGCCTTCATCCTCGCAGTTTACGCTCGCGTCCAACAGTTTGTTCGGGCGGGCGATTAACGCTTTGGCTCCTCGTATAGTCCAAATTCGGTGCCGGCGGGATCCGCGAAAATGGCAAATGCGCCGGAACCTGGGGCAATGTCTTTTCGTGGCGTCACCACCCTGCCACCGGCAGCCTCGATCTTTTTGAGAGTGGCGGAAATATCGTCCACCATGATGTATATGCGTGTCTGTTCGTCTGGAGTTCTGTCGCTCTCTTTAACCCAGGTTCCGCTAACGCCACCGGTGTCATCGAACGCCAGCTCACCGTCGCCACGCTTTCTTACGGTCCAGCCAAAAATGCCGCGATAGAAGTCAGCTGATGCTTCCGCCGTTATCGCTGGAATTTCAAGGTAACAGATCTTGCCGTGTGACATATCGCTCTCCAATCTTCGATCTACGCAAGCTCCCCGCAGCCGCCTAACGTCTGAGTTTACGCGGCGGCGCGAATTCTTCCCCTTTGCGCTTTGCCCTTTGCTCTTAGCCGCCGCACCCCGCCTCGAGTCCAACGATTTGCTGGGCCGCTGTGAAAAGAACGAGCGTCATTTTCATACCAGACCTGCAATCAGAACAACAAAAGGAGGCAACGATGCCTGCCCTAAGCAAAAGGCGTTGTTGCCAAAACCGATCCGCTGATTGAAAAGCCCTTCATCGACGTCTCAGAAGAGTGATTCATTGCGAACGACTCAAGGTGTAACTGAAATCGATCGTGCCCACGAGCGGTTGCTTGTGCTCGTCGAGAAGGAACAGGACGTTGTCGTCTGCCTTCCACAACAGCATGGGCCCTTCGGTCGAAGTCCCGTCTAGTTGATAGACGACCGCGTTTGCGTCCGGGGCGGTCCCGCGAACGATGCGCCACGTTCCTTCACGGGCGGTGTGGTGCAAAGATCCTTCAATCTTGTACCTCGTCGGCTCTCGCGTGCTCGCGTTCTGGAGTAATGTGATACGCCATTTCAAACGTTGGCATCCGTCGTTGAGGGTGATGTGAAGCGCGCGCACGAGGCTCGTGCATGGAGTGCGGCCACCAAAAATGCCGAACAACGTGTTACCGGTCTCGCGGGGGGAAAGTGTGTAGGACCCGCCGAACACTTGTTCTGGCCGGCCTGGGTCATCCGTCACATCCGCTCGGCTGAGGGTATAGCTCCATCCGGGAGTGCCAGGCATAAGACGGTTCTGATCGTCGAGTAAATGGATGAGCGTGCTCGATACCTGGCGAAACGAGATCGATTTGCCGGTATTGGAAATCAGGCGATACGTCGTCCCGGATTTTTCCAGCCTCCCGGAGAGGTGCAGGCCATCGGGCATCGTGCCGACACTCGATGCCGAATTGGCGCCATACGCTGCGGTTAGACTCCAGCCTGGGCCGTCGCGTTCGGTGACTCCGAGATCGAGCCGCCAAATGACGGTCTGACACGGCTCGCCGCCGACGAACGCGCGGACGGCCTCGCCACATGGCATCGTTCCCACGAACTGAGTGGTCGGGGGAGTTGGCTTTGTCTGTACGCGACTCCCTCCATTTAAGAGGACCACAGCGACAATAATTATTCCCATGCCTATAGTTTTCATATTGCCCTCCGATTCAGAGTTGTAGTTCACCTGTTTAGCCGTCCGCCCAACGGCGGAGTTGACCGGGCGCGGCGATAACAATCAACTTTCGATTCAAACAATCAAGATGAGAAGCACGCTTCCCGCGTGCGGTCCAATGGTACGATGAAAGTCGGGCTTACAAAATAAGATTCAAGTAGCAGATGTCTCCGGCAGGATACGATCCTGCTTTTCCAATACCTGTTTTAAGGAAAGGAGACATCTGCATGAGCATAGTTTACGTCGGGCTCGATCTTGGGTCGAGTAATTTTCAACAAGTGGCTCTGAATCAC
>DATLVM010000479.1:0-13274 GCA_035577445.1 Pyrinomonadaceae bacterium | reverse complement strand
CGCGCGATCTCGACCTGGCTCTCTAATTCGACACCGAGCTTGCGTATACCGGGCTGGCCCATCGGCTCGAGCCACCGGAGCGCTTCATCCAAAACGCGCCGCTGATGCTCCGGGTAATTCGGTTTCCCGGCGACGCTGCCGAGTTGCCCGTTGTAGTAACCGGCGCGCGGCGGACGCACGCGCTCGATCACCGCACGATCAACCGCGAGGGTGATTGTCGGAATCCCAGCGAGCTCAATCGCGCGCGCGACTAATCCCACCGACTGATGACACAGCGAAGACGCCGGAATTAGCAAGGCCGCCTGCACGTCGTAATGATGCAGACGCGCGATCAGTTTCGTCACACTCTGTTCGATGAATACGGCAGCGTCGGGAATGAATCCGCAAAAACTCCATAAGACAGGATTAAGTTGGCCGATAACCCGATTCGCTTCCATCTCGCGGAGACGGTCCAGCGGAAGCTGCACATTCATGTCCTGTTGGACCGCCGCCGGATCGTACCCACGCGCGGCGAATTGCAGATCGCTCGCCTGAATGTCCGTGGGAATTTCGCGAATGCTGAGATCGCCACCGGCCAGCGTCGTGTCGAAGGCTTCGGTTCCGTCAAGGTAAGCGCCGGCGGAACTGATTAACGCAAGGTTCAGCATCGGCATTGAACGGCGCAGCGACGTGAAAGGCGCCGTCGCGTTTTCTATGAAGGGATATCCCGAAAGATCGTCGGCGTTGCGCTGCTTCGATTTCCACGAGTCGTATTGACCTCGCCAACGCTTAATGTGTTCGATAATTTCCACGATAGGATTCTTTCTTAGTGAGCTGATCAACCGAGCCCTTTCAAAGGACTCACTCGATCCCGTCGCTACCGCTCCGGGTTCTGACACTTGATGATTTCGTCTTGGTCCCGCGCATCGACGAACTAGTTGTGATGAAGAACGCGAGCAGCCCGGCAAGCATCGCCACCATCATCACAATGGTCGAATAGCGATGCAGTGAATCAAATTCGAGTCGGCGCGGATCAGTAAACGGAACCTGGTCGATTGATCCGTTCATCGCGGCGCGCAACGCGACCATTCGCGCGGTAATGACCCATTGGCTGACGCCCGTCATGATAGCCATTATCGCGAGTGAAAGCACTTCGATCGTCCGCGCGACGAGTCTCTGGTGTCGATTCACAAAGAAAGCGGTAACGAGCGCGAAGAGTGCGATTTCAAAGCCGCCTTTATTCAAAAACGACAGGGTTCGCGACACGACCGAACCCGCCAGCTCGTTCGCATTCACGAGTCCGGCGCCGCGCATCACACCAAACAGCGCCGGCGCGACGGATGCTCCAAAGAAAATCGCCGCGCCCAGCCACATTCCCAGCAGCAGCGCTCGTAGTTGTCGAATGAAAGCCGTGAACATCTATTTCGCGAGCGGCTGAAGGCAAATTACCGGCGCATCGATCTTTGGCGGCTCGATCTCGCGCGGATCTGCGACGCTCAAAAGCCATGACAGCGCTCGATCGAGTTGCTGTTGATAATCAACCAAATCGAGCGACATATAAACGCTGGTATTCAACCGATCGAATTTCTCCTTGGCCATCAGGTACATGCGTCGCGCTGCGCCGCGGCGGCCAATCTGCAAATGATGAAACGCGACGGCTGATTGAATCATCGCCTGGAGAAAAAGCTTTTCATCCGGCGCGACGGGCCCCATCCATCTTTCTTCCCACGCATCGTGCGCGGCGTGATACTCGCCGGCGTTGTATAGATCAATGCCGGCGATGTACTCGATCGGATAAGCAAGAAGGTGCTCTTCAGTGTAATGCTGCAACGCAGCCGTTATTGTATCTCACGAATTCGCCGCGCACAGAATCCGACAGCGGGACAAGAATGTGAAGACTCACGCACATCTCTGAAAATTCGTTTCGCTACCTTCGTCGGATGCGAGCAGGGGAAACGCCTTATGCGGTCAAACGCGCGGCAGCGGGCCTGGGATTATTCGCGACGAAGCCAATTCCGAAAGGAACGAAAATCATCGAGTATGTCGGGCCGCGCATCTCGAACGCAGAAGTTGAGAAGAGCAATGGCAAGTATTACTTCGGCCTGAACAAGCAGTGGTCGATCGATGGGAGCGGCCGCGAGAATGTCGCGCGTTACGCTAATCACTCATGCGGCCCGAATGCAGAGGCGATCATCACCTGCGGGCGCATTTGGATCTGCTCAAGAAGGAACATCAAAGCGGGTGAGGAAATCACTTACAACTATGGCAAAGAGTACTTTGAAGGAATCATCAAGGACATCGGTTGTAAGTGTCCGAAGTGCCAGCCGCGATCTCACCAGAATTTGTCCCCGCGAGCTGCAAAAAAGAAGCGCGCGGCCAAACAGGAGTCTCGAACACAGCCGCAAGCTACCGCCTAAAGACGGCTTTGCCAGAAAGTGATTCATGCGCCGGCGGCTCTGCCGCCTGATGTGCGGAAGCGCTCTGCGCTTCCGTTCCGGCTCACAATGAATTTGGGGCTCAGCCCCAACAAATTGGGCATAGCCCAAATCGAGAGGACAGTCTTGCCGGAAGGCCAAAGGCCTTCCGCACATCAGCCGGCATAGCCGGATACTTTTTTGGGAAGCTCCTCAAGACAAATTCCAAACGGCCCAGGGGAACGTTATTTAGCCTTGGGGTAATAACCTTCACGCGCACGTACGCGCAACTCGGGATGAGTTGGCGCAGTCACGTTGATGCGCCGGAATTCTATGCCCGCCTTATTGTCAGAGTAGTACTGAAGCAGATATTGGCTGCGAATCTCAGAGGCGATTCGGGCAAAGATTTGCGGCAGGTCGGATTCGCTCGCGGGCACAAATGCGGCGCCGCCGGTTGCCGCGGCAAATTTTTCCATGCCGGTTTCACCGCGTGCCACGCGCACATTCAAATGCATCGTGCGCCCGCTTGGATTGATTGAATAGAAAGTAACTTCGCCGCGCTGGATCTCTCGCAGCACCTCGTTCTGGCCGCGCTCGACGAATCGCACCTGGTTTTCCATTTGCGAGAACTTTGAATCGCCCTTGTTGTACAGGGTGTTAATTCGAGCGGTATCGTCGCCATCTGAAAGCACGACGACTACACGGCGCCGACCCTGTGACGAATTCGCATCGAGATACTTTTCAGCCGCCAACACCGAGTCGAAGAACGCAGTGTAGCCTTTCGCCGCGACGAGCGTCATCACCTGTCGCGCGGCAACTTCGGAATTTGCCAGGCCCTGTATTTGTCTGGGCGCGTCGTCGATCGCAAAGACCGTCGCGCGATCGCCCGGCTTCATCACCTGCTTGAGAAAATCTGCCGCGGCCTTCTGCTCAAATCCAAATCTCGATTCCACGCTGGCAGAAACGTCGATCAGCAAAGCAATATCCAGGGGCACCTGCTCAGGATCGCCCATCTGCGTGATCTGTTGTTGCCGCCCGTCCTCTTGAATTCGAAAGTCACTCTGCTGTAAGCCCAGTACCGGCTGTCCCTGAACATCGGTTACTGAAACCGGAACGACGATTAAGTTCGAAGTGATCTTAACAACTTCATATTCGATCGGCTCCGGTGTCGGAGTAGGTTTCGGTTTGAGTCGCGGCACCGGTGGGGGCGGTGGCAGCTGCTTGATTTTCTGCGCGGATCCATTTGGCGTGACTAAAAAACTGATCGCGCAGAAAAAGAAAGCCAGCGCTGCGATAAACAGCGCCGGCTTCGATCGCTTAGTGTTCTGCAAATACATCAACCAACTCCTCATGCCGCCAGCTTAGCATCGTTGCTGGCCAAGCCAATTATTTGACGCCGACTGACGGCATGATCGTTGGCGATGTTCTATGCAACTTTTGAGTTGCGTCTGGCAAGCTAACAGCTTGCATTACTACTGTGGATTCACGTTCATCGTTGGTGTTGGCGAAGTAATTCCCTTGCTGACCAGCACCTTAACTTCAACGCGACGATTCTGCGTGCGACCGTCGCGGGTTTTGTTGTCCGCCACGGGATTCGTTTCGCCGAAACCATACGGCGTCACGATGCGACGCAGTGGAATCTGATGATTTTCAACCAGGTATCGAATGACTGCATCAGCGCGACGCTGACTGAGCCTGCGGTTCATTTCCGTACCGCCGGTTGAGTCGGCAAAGCCGGTAACTTCGAGCACATAGCCTTTCGCGTTCAGCGCCTTAGTCGCGATTTCGTCGAGCTTGGTCTTCGCCTCTGGATTCAGCACCGCACTGCCAACGCGGAAATTCACAGACGCGATGTCCTGCGGTGTGTAATCATCCAAAGCGGAAATGCGATCGTTAGTCGCATTCACACCGGCGACTGCTGCGTCCGCCGTGGCCTGCGCCGCTTTGGCGCCGCCGCGAGCTGCGTTCGAAACGGCCGCCAATTCATCGAGTTGACCCGAAAGCTTTTGCGCGTTCTGCTCAACTTCGGTCAAACGTCCTTCCGAAGCCGTTGCGCGGTCTTCCAGCGGCGTAGCGCGTGATTCAACGGCTCGCGCTGTACGCAGGTCCGTATCGTTAAATCGCACTTTTTCGGCGGTTAATTCGCCATTTGAACCGCCCCGACCTTCGACTTCGAGGTTCAAGCCACGGAGAATATTCGTCGCGCCATAGTTTGTTCCACCACGCAAAAAGCCGCCTTTGGTCTTGACGGAAGTGTGATCGGTCAGGCGCACAACGGTATCGACGCCGCTCATATCGCGCACCGTGAACGTATCGGCATCCCTTTTAACGACGACGCCTTTGATCGTCATCTTCTGGCCGCTCGAGACAGAGCGGGCTCTTGACGCATCAGCCGACTGGGGCTGCGTCGAGTCTTGTCCGAAAGCTAATGGGGTAAGAGCCAGCGCTAACCCGAAAGCAAGCGCGATCGATCTAAGTTTGATACTCATCTGATTAGACTCCTTATTTCAAGAATGCAGACGCGCAGCCCGCCGCGTCCGGGTAAGTGTCGAGTTCGACGGCGAACTCTTGCTTCACGTTGTCTGCCAGCTTAATGCAGATCATCTGGAACGTCGGGTTAATGAGCTATGAAGGCTGGTGCTCATCAACTTGAACTCACGAATAGTATGGAACTGGGGGCGACTGTCAAGACAGAAATTCTCAAAAACGCTGTTTGAGAACACTTACTAGGGATTCATTAGTTGTTCGTTACGCGATCGCAAGAAAGAGTATCAGAAGCCCGACCGTAAGGGAGGGCTACCTGGGCGCCAGGTTGTCCTCGCTTACGCTCGGCCTTCTGACTCTAAATTGCAAACTGTGCGCTCTCAAGATGTTCCTTGAGATAAGCGAGAAACTTCTCGGCGTCAGCGCCATCGATGATGCGATGATCGAAGCTTAAAGCGAAGTAAGCCATGTGGCGAATTGCGATGTAGTCTTCGCCATCTGGAGTCGTCAGAACTTTCGCGCGCTTTTCGATCTTCCCCACACCGAGGATCGCTACCTGCGGCTGATTGATGATTGGCGTGCCGAACAAACCGCCAAACACGCCGGGGTTCGTGATCGTAAACGTGCCGCCGGCGACTTCGTCAGGCTTGAGTTGTTTCGTGCGCGCTCGATCGGCGAGATCGTTGGCCGCGCGAGCCAAGCCTGAGATCGAAAGATCGTCCGCCCGCTTAATCACGGGCACAATCAATCCCCAATCAAGCGCGACCGCCATCCCGAGATTGATATCACGTTTGTAGATGATCTGATCGCCGCTGACCTGCGAATTGAAGATCGGGAATTTGCGAATCGCGTCGGTAACGGCCTTGAAGATGAACGGCATGAACGTGAGCTTCGTGCCGGTGCGTTCCTGAAAAGCCTTACGATTCTCATCGCGGAGTTTCGCGACCCTCGACATGTCGATCTCGTAAACCGTCGTCACGTGTGCGGACGTGCGGCGCGAAGCGATCATGTGATCGGCAATCTTCTTGCGGATCACGCTCATCTGTTCGACGCGATCGCTTTCGCCGGGTTTCAAGACGGTGGCCTGTTGAGTTCCCGGTGCGCCGATTGATGGTTGCGTCGCAACTTGTGGTGCGGCGCTCGGCTGTGCTGTTGCGGGTTGCGGAGGCGCGCCCGATTCGATGAAGCTGAGAATGTCGTTCTTGGTGACGCGACCAGACATGCCGGTCCCTTCGAGTTGACCGATGTCGATGCCGTGCTCTTCGGCGATCTTGCGCACCAGCGGACTCGATTTAGTGCGGCGCAGATCTTCTGCGCTCGGCGTGGCGAAGTCGGCTCCGCGCTCGCGAGCGATGGACACTTTGGGCGCGTCGCTACGCCTGACCAGCGGTTTGACTTCAGTTTTGTGAATAGCAGGCGATGGTGCCGCTGGCCGAGCGCTACGTTCCTCAGTGGTGATTGCGGGCTTCGGTCTCTCGATCTGCGGCGGGGGTTCTGGTGTTGCCGGCGCAGCTTGAGTTGGTTGTTCGGCCGGCGGCGTTTCCTGTTCTTTCGCTTGCGCCGTCTCGACCGTCGCGGCTGGTTCTTCAGCGACTGGCGGCGCAGCGGATGCCGGCTGCGCACCATCGCCATCGAGCACGGCCACAACCGTGTTCACTTCGACCGTCTCGCCCTCTTTGTGTTTGATGTCGGTGAGGGTTCCCGCCGCGGGCGAAGGAATCTCAGCATCAACCTTGTCGGTCGAAATTTCGAACAGAGGTTCGTCGCGCTCGACTTTATCGCCGACGTTCTTCAGCCATTTTGTGATTGTGCCTTCCGCGATGGACTCGCCCATCTGCGGCATTACTACTTCAGTCGCCATGATGACTCCCAATTTGCGATTTGCAATTTCTAATTTTCAATTTGCAATTCCGAACAACGCTATTCCGCAGTGGTTGGATCAATCACGGTCTTAACCTCTGAGATTTTATTGGCGGGAAAGCCGCCTTGCTGCGCGTGCGCGCGAATCATATCTTCGCTCGGAGCGATGTAAACGCAGTAGACTTTGTCGTCAGTGACGTAGCTCTGCACCCATTGAATCTGCGGCCCAAGGTTCTGAAGCACTGAACAAGACTTCTGCGAAATCCCTTGCAGTTCCTGCGGCGTTAAGTTCCCAGCGCCTGGAATCTCGCGTTCGATTACGTATTTCGGCATGTTAGTTCCCCCTATATTAATAAGCAGCTAGTTTGCGCGCGGCGTCCAAAACATCTGCAACCTGCGGCAAATAATAATCCTCGAACGGCGGCGAATAAGGCACGGGCGTATCGATCGACGCCAGGCGCACAACCGGCGCATCGAGCCATTCGAAAGCTTCCTGCGCGATGATCGCGGCAATCTCTCCGCCGATGCCGCCCGTTAATGACGCTTCATGAAGGATCAGCGCGCGACTGGTCTTCTTGACGCTCGCCAGAATCGCTTCTTTGTCCATCGGCGCGAGCGTGCGCAGATCGATCACTTCGACGTCGAGCCCTTCCTTCTCTAACTCTTCCGCCGCATCAAGCGCGGTCAGAACCTGCGCGCCAAACGTGATGATCGAGACGTCGCGGCCTTCGCGCGCCGTGCGCGCTTTGCCAATCTCGACGATGAAATCGTCTTCCGGAAGCTCTTCGCGCAGACGCGGCAGCCGATAAAGTTTCTTGTGCTCAAAGTAGAGCACCGGATCGGGATCGCGAATCGCAGCTTTGATCAACCCCTTCGCATCGTAAGCAGTCGCCGGCTCGACAATCTTCAAACCCGCAGTGTTGAGGAAAAACGATTCAGCATTCAGCGAGTGAAATGGACCGGCACGGACGCCCGAACCGCAAGGCCCGCGAAACACTGCCGGAATGCTTCCGCCCCAGCGATAGCGACACTTTGCCGCGTAGTTCGTCAGCAGATCGAAACCGCACGAGATGAAATCGATGAACTGAAACTCGGCGACAGGTTTCATGCCCATCAGTCCCGCGCCGCAGGCTGCACCGACGATCGCGGCTTCCGAGATCGGCGTATCGACCACGCGCTCTTTGCCGAAGTGATCGATCAATCCGTCCGTTACTTTGAACGCGCCACCATAGGCGCCAACGTCTTCGCCGATAACGAACACGGTCGGATCGCGCTCCATTTCTTCCCAAATGCCCTGCCGAATGGCTTCAACCATTGTGGCCAAGCCGCCACGCGGCGGGCGTTGGAGCTTATGATCTTTTTTGAGAGCAGTGGACATTCTAATTCGGATCCTACTTCAAATGTTTGGTGGCAATGTAAGGACTTTCGGGATTGACCATCAAACGCTGTCGTTTGGGATCAATAACAACATCCATGTCCTCCATTGGAATAGACCCGAGCAAAACTTCAACATCTCCCGGCAATACCGCAGCACGTACCGTCGTGGAACGATTCTCGAAGCGAATCTCGACGGGCCCGACGACGTTCGCCCTGATTTCCGACTCATTAGCCAATCTGAAAACCTGTGTTTCTATGACCGCCAGATCCAGCTGATCTTTAATACGCTCGTTTATTACAAGCATGTAGGCGCCGCTATCCACCAATGCGCTGACGCGCAGTCGCTTAATCTTGTCTTCTTCCAGGAAGCCGTGACGATGTAGCACGAGATCATCACCGCTAACTAGCTCGATATCCGCATACACTAAGCCCCTTTGGTTTTCTCCGGCAGGTGAGTCAACGCTCGGCTGAGAAGCCGTTTGTGTTACTTCTTTGCTAGCAGGCAAAAACATATTTAGTTCACCAAAATCTTTGGCCGAAACGCCGGCGGCACGATTGAGTTATCAAACACACCGTACGCTGCGCCTTCCGCTTCGGGCATCGGCGAGCTTTCGGCCCAGTCGCAGTCTTCATCGATCTCGCGCATCACGGCGGCGGTGATCTCATCCAGCTTTTCTTTGCTCGCGATCTTTTCGTCGAGCAGGAATCTTTCAAAGCGATCGATCGGATCGTTGTGCTTCTCCCACCACTCGATCTCGCCCTCCGGAACATAACGCTGATCATCGTGTTCGGCGTGGCCTTTGCGGCGGTAGGTCTTGGCTTCGATCAAAACTGCGCCGCGCCCGGAGCGCGCGTAATCGATTGCCTGTTTCGTTACCTCATAACAAGCAATCACGTCGTTGCCGTCGACGATGTAACCGGGAATGCCGAAGGCGGCGGACTTCTCGGCGAGATTGCGCACCGCGGTTTGCAGGTTCGTCGGCGTCGAGTACGCGTAGTAATTGAATTCCGCGATCACGATCAGCGGCAGTTTCTGCACTGCGGCAAAATTCAAGCCTTCAAAGAACGCACCCGTGCTCGCGCCGCCATCACCGATGTACGCGAGACCCACAATATCTTTCTTTTGCATGCGTGCGGCCAACAGGATCCCGGTCATCACCGGAATCATGTCGCCGAGATGCGAGATGGGTCCAAGGAATCCCTTCTCCATGTCGCCGAAATGGACGTTGAGATCCTTGCCGCCGGACGGTCCCCAGGCTTTTGCCATGTACTGCGCAAAGATTTGCCGCGGGCGAATTCCTTTGACAAAGACTGATCCAAGATCGCGAATGATCGGCGTGATGAAATCATCCGGCCGCAGAGCGTAAGCTGAACCGACGGCAGTCGCTTCCTGGCCCAGCGAGCGAAACACTCCGCCGACAACTTTCGTCTGGCGATAAAGATTGACGATGCGCTCTTCAACTAGGCGCGTGAGCTTCAGATAGCGATACAGCTCGATCATTTGATCGGGCTTCAAAGAAGTCTCTTTCGTGCACGCGAGCGCTTGATCTTCCGCGACTCTCTTCGGCGCATACTTTGTGTTGATGCGCATTTGAAAAGGCGCACGGCGACGCGGACCGCGCCTTCGATTGCCGTTTTGTTTTTGGTTCTCAGCCATGATCTAAATGTCCGACAAACTTCAGTTTGTCGTGGAGAACAGGAATCAACAAACTAAAGTTTGTCGGACTCTAAATATGAATCGCCATGCCTTCGACGTTCTCAGCGGCTTCCATCACCGCTTCGGAAACGGTCGGATGCGCGTGCATCGTGCGGCCCAACTCTTCCGCGGTTGATTCAAGCTGCATCGCGACACAGGCTTCCGCAATCAACTCCGTCGCATGCGGGCCGATGATATGCACGCCGAGAATCTCGTCGTACTTTTTCTCGCTGACAACCTTGACGAAGCCTTCTTCTTCACCGAGGATGCGCGCTTTGCCGGATGCCGAAAACGGAAACTTGCCGACCTTCACGTCATAACCGGCTTCTTTCGCTTTCGCTTCAGTCAAGCCGACGGAGGCAACTTCGGGATCGCAGTAAGTGCAGTTTGGAACCAGGCGCAGGTTGATCGGACGCGGATGTTTGTTGGCGAGATGTTCGACGGCGACGATGCCTTCTTTCGAAGCCAGGTGCGCCAGCAAAGGCGTCGGCACTACGTCTCCGATCGCATAAACGCCTTTCTCGGCAGTCTGCTGAAACTCATCGACCTGGATGAAGCCCTTCTCGACTTTGATCTTTGTCTTCTCTAACCCGAGGCCTTCGGTAAACGGCATGCGACCGACGGCGACGAGCAGCATCTCGGCCTCCAGTCGCACCTCTTCACCTTTCGAAGTTTTACCCGTGACGACGACGCCCGCGTCCGTCTTCTCAAGCTTTTCAAGTTTTGTATCGACCTGCGATTTGATCCCGCGTTTGCGAAACGATTTCGCGAGTTCAGCGGAAACTTCTTCGTCTTCCAATGGAACCAAACGCGGCAGCAGTTCAACGATCGTCGTCTCTGCACCGAAGCGCGAGTACACCGAAGCGAATTCAACGCCGACTGCGCCGGCGCCCATCACGATTAATGATTTCGGAATCTCGGTCAGCTCAAGAATGTGATCGCTGTTGACCACCTGTTTGCCGTCTGTTTCGAAGCCGGGAATCGGCCGCACGACTGAGCCGGTGGCGATAATGATGTTCTTGGTGTTAATGATCTGCTTCGATCCATCTTCGCCGGTGACTTCGATCTTGCCGGGCAGCATAAGCTTGCCCGTGCCTTTGAACACCGTGCACTTGTTCTTCTTCATCAAGTACTCGATGCCCTTCGAATTCTTCATCACGACTTTGTCTTTGCGCTTCTGGACGTCGGCGAAAGCGAGTTGAATTTCGGAAGCTTGCACGCCGAAATCCGCCGCGTGCTGCATCTGTTCGTAAACATGCGCCGACATCAGAAGTTGTTTCGTCGGGATGCAGCCGCGCAGAGTGCACGTGCCGCCGAGCCGCTTGTCCTTTTCGACAATCGCGACTTTCAAACCCAATTGTCCGGCGCGAATCGCGGCGACATATCCGCCCGGCCCGCTGCCGATTACCGTCACATCGAATTGTTCGTTAGCCAATTTGAACCTCTAAAAAAGTGATGAGTGATGGGTGATTAGTGATGAGTTGATGCTCAGCCCAGCACGTGCGAACTTTAATGACTTGGAAAGCAGGCATTATAATCGCTGCCGCTTGATTGAGCCAACGATGGTCTGGCTCCGTAGGAGCCAGATATTTATAGACCACAGTCTTTCCAGAGTGTCCGAAGCTCCGTTAGGAGCGACATGTCGCCCCTCCGGGGCTCACGAACTTTTGCAGTCGCCGGGTGCTATAAATATTTCGTCACTACGCGACGATGAATCTTGCGGTGAGTCGAGAGGTTAGCTAATCATGAAGCATTCGGAAGGATTCCTAAAAATCGTCGATGACGCTAAGAGTCGCATCAAGGAAGTGACAGTCTCGGAAACGAGCGATCGCCTGGCCGTAAATCCTGAAGCGAAATTGATCGATGTCCGTGAAGACAATGAATGGGACGCCGCGCACGCCGCCGGCGCGATTCATCTCGGCAAAGGCATCATCGAACGTGACGTCGAAACAACGGTCCCCGACAAGTCGACTGAATTGATTCTGTATTGCGGCGGCGGCTATCGTTCGGCGCTGGCGGCGGACGTTTTGCAGACAATGGGTTACACGAATGTTTTCTCGATGGCCGGCGGCTGGAAGGCCTGGAAGGAATCGGGCGCGCCGATTGAGTGATATTTCAATGAGCGGCCATGCTTATTTCACGCCGGAACTATTCAAGTTCCTAAGGCAACTCGACAAGCACAATAACCGCGAATGGTTTCAAGAGAACAAGTCGCGCTATGAACAGTTTGTGCGCGATCCGTTCCTCAAGTTCATCGAAGACTTTCGTCCGAAGCTGAATGCGATCAGCCCGCACTTCATCGCTGATCCAAAACCTGTGGGCGGATCGCTGCTGCGCATTTACCGCGACATGCGATTTCGCAAAGATCAAGCGCCGTACAAAACGATGATGGCTGCTCGATTTCCGCATCGAGCTTACAAAGAACGGATGGCTCCCGGTTTGTATCTGCACCTCGATCCGCAGCACAGCTTTTTTGCCTGCGGTCTCTGGCATCCAGATGGAGATACGCGGGCGTTGGTGCGCGAAGCAATCATTCGCGAATCGCAAAAATGGAAGCGAGCGGCGAAGGCCAAAGCCTTCACCTCGATCTGGGAGTTGTCGCGCGAATCATTCAAGCGTCTGCCGCCCGGCGGTGATCTCGATCATCCGTTCGCAGATGACTTAATGAGAAAGGATTTCGCTGCCGGAATGCGCTTTTCAGAGAAAGACGTCTGCGGCGCGGACTTTCTCAATCGAGTCTCGACAGCGACGAAGGCCGCGGCGCCATTCCTGGAGTTTCTGACCCGGACCGTGGGCTTGCCCTGGGCTCCAGGCGATCGCGCCGGTTGGCGCGAGGTCCTTACGGTGGAATAGCGTTAAGCTCGCCGTAACCAGATTGGTAAGCGGCGCGTCATAATCATCGAATCAACCAGTTTTCCTTCGAAAACCGAGGTTCATCCGACAGACAGTTCACTTGCCGGAAGTTCCGGTCTGAAATTCCGAATTGCTGCAGCACAGGAGAAAGTCATGAAGAAACTCTACCCAGTAGCCATTGCTCTGTTTGTTCTCACGTTCACATCCGTCGTTTTTGCTCGTGAAGCGAAGCTGGTTCGCTACCCCAGCTACTCGAACGGCCGCATCGCATTCACCTATCTCGGTGACATTTGGACCGCCGATGAGAACGGTCAAAACGTTCAGCGTCTGACGGTGAACAAAGCGCGCGATGCCTACCCGCGTTTCTCGCCGGACGGAAAATGGATTGCCTTCTCGAGCGATCGCAACGGCAATCTCGACGTCTACCTCATTCCGTCGAGCGGCGGTACGCCGAAACAGTTGACGCATCACTCGGCCGACGACACCGTGCTCGGTTGGACACCGGATGGGACTGGAGTCCTTTTCAGCAGTCAGCGCGGCGAAGACTTCATGGGCTTGCTGTACGTGGTGAATGTGAATGGCGGCATGCCCTGGCGCGCGGGTCCGGACAT
>DATLVM010000478.1:0-10962 GCA_035577445.1 Pyrinomonadaceae bacterium | reverse complement strand
CCAAACCGTCGCACCATCTGCGCGCCGGTTTGAATGCCGACCGTCTGCAGCAGATGCACCGCCGGAATATTCATCGACTGCGCCAGGGCCGTTTTCAAAGGCAGATCACCATTGCTGGTCGAGCCATTGTAATTATGCGGCTGCCAACCGTTGATGTTTATGGCCGCGCCGCTCACGATCGTGTCGGGCGTCATTCCCCATTCGATCGCGGCGGTGTAAATGAAAGGTTTGAATGCTGAACCAGTCTGGCGATAAGCCTGCACCGCGTTGTTGAATTTGTTCCGCTGAAAATCGTAACCGCCGACCATGGTAATCATCTCGCCCGTGCGCGCATTGATCGTCATCATCGAGCCTTCGATCGCGGGAACCTGGTTGAGTTCGACTTTCAAGCGATGAGCTTTCTTGTCGACTTCCTTAATGATGAACTCGGGCAGATAGCCGGGCTTGAACTCTGTGCGTGGCGCGCGCTTGCCCCAGCCCATGTCGGCGCCGGTCACGGTGGCGGTGTAATTCCCAAAGCGCACCGTCGCTTCGTCGCGAGCCTGATCGACCTTCATCACCAGGCCGGTCAGGTAACGGCCGGGCGCGTACTCGCCGCGATACCAATCAGGATATTTGTAAGAAGCGAGTTCAGCTTGGGTCGGCGCGCCCTCGTTCGAAGATGTCGGCATCGCATCGTAAGTCGAGCGCCAGCCGCTGTGCGATTTGTCATACCAGCGCAGTCCCGCGCGGACAACTTCGTAAGCCCTGCGCTGCGCGGCGACGTTGATGGTTGAGTAAACCGACAGGCCGGTTTGCGCGACGCGCGTCGTGTACTTGTCTTCGAGATCCTGACGGATGTATTCGACGGGATAATCGAACGCGGGTTCAGTCGCTTGCGGCGGTTGGTAATAGGCCGAGTCGGCGAGTTGAATCGGTTTGGCTTTCGCGGCATCAACTTCTGACTGTGAAGCGAAGCCTGAGTTCGCCATCAATTGAAGCACCAGGTCGCGACGCTCTTTCGCCCGCTGCATGTTTGACGTCGGCGAGTATTCGCCCGGTGCCTTGGGAATTCCGGCGAGCAGCGCCGCTTCATCGAGCGTCAAATCCTTCGCTTGCTTTCCGAAGTAAGTTTCGGCTCCGGCTTCGATGCCGTATGCGTTCGCGCCGAGGAAGATGTGGTTCGCGTACAGCTCAAGGATCTGGTTCTTCGTATAGTAGCGTTCGATTTGAAGCGCCAGCACCCACTCATTCATCTTGCGCTTGATTGTCTCGATGTTCTTGCCGCGGTTTTCTTCGCGCGTGATGAAGAGGTTCTTCGCGAGTTGCTGCGTCAGCGTCGATCCACCCTCGGCTTTTTCCGTCGTCAGGTTCTTCCACGTCGCGCCGAGGATACGAATAGGATCGATGCCTACGTGATCATAAAAGCGCGCATCTTCAACGGCGAGAATCGCGTGCTTCATGTTCGCCGGAATCTCTTCGTACTTCAGCGGGATGCGTTTCTCGAGTGCGAACTCACCGATGATTGTCTTGCCGTCATCGGCGTAAATGCGCGTCACGATGCTGGGCCGATAGGTCGCGAGCGCGGCGACTTCGCTGGCCGCCTGCGAATAGTTGAGTTGATAGGCTGCGATGATGCCGGTCAAGCCGCCGGCTGCCAACGCCAGCAGGATGACCGCGGGAAACCAGAAGCGACGCAGGATGTGTTTCCGCTCTCCCGGCGGCGCGTTGACGATTGCGGTTGGCCGATATGATTTCAAACGATTAAAGGGTGGTTTCGCAGCCATAGTTACTCCAGCTTTTTTAGTGCGACGATGCCTTAGACGGCGGTTTTACGACAACGTGGATTCCCACAGTTGGGCAAATCTGCCGCTTTTTAGCAGATGGATTATAACCCAGCGAGTCCTTGAAGTTCGATCTCGCGAAGTGCTGCCACGAGCTGGAGTATCATCCAATCCCCCTCAGTACTGAAAGGAGGTCAGAATTGATTACATGCTTTATTCGTTACACTCTCGATACGGAAAAGCTGGCTGACTTCGAGCAATATGCGCAGGTCTGGATGCGTTTGATTGAGAAATACGGCGGGACTCATCACGGATACTTTGTGCCGCATGACGCACCGCCTGCTGCGTCGTTTAGCTTCGCGGGAATTGGCGGGGATGGTCCGCCTAATATCGCCGTCGCGCTATTCAGCTTTCCGACCATCGAGGCTTATGAGAAATACCGGTGCGAGGTCAGCGACGATCCCGAATGCCAGGCCGAGACGAGGCACTTCGAAGAGACCAGATGTTTCACGAAGTACGAGCGGACTTTCATGAGACCGGTGGCGAGAACTTAGGTCCTGGTCTTGGCAGCGGATTCCGGATTAAGGTTTACCGAAACTCTTTCTCGTCGGCCGACGGTCCATAGATCGCCGGCACCTTCGCGCCCATCAAACGCAGGTAGACAGTCATCTGCCCGCGATGATGCGCCCAATGACCGAACGTATCCTGGATCATCTGGTAACGCGGCGCTTCCATGACGACATTGCCGCCAGCTTTCAATTGCCAATTTGTGTTCAGGTGATCATCCGAAGTTTTCTCGAAAGCCTCGCGCGCGCCGGCGGCGGCTTTGTCGAGCGCCTCGACGTACTCCGCGCTGGTGTTGAGTTCCTTCATTTGCATCTTGCCACCGTCTTTCGGCGCAACGTCGAGTGCGTCCTGAGTGATCTGCATCGTAATCCACATCGGAATCGTCGCGACCATGTTCGCGAGATAGCCGAATTGCATAGACTTCTCGTGCGGCTTCCAATCGGATTTGTTTTCAGGAACTTGTTCGAGCGCGGCCCGCGAGCGCTCGACTTCGCGGTTCAATTCAGCGAGTAAGTAGTCTCTGATATTCATCTGTCGTCTTCTCCCTTTAATTTCTCCGCAGATTACACGGATTAGCATGATTAGTCATAACGCGCAGATTGCGATATTGACATGATCCATGATTGGCGTGATTATCCGGCGGCAAAGTCTCGCGTGAGCTCGAATTACTGAATGACAAACACGCTGTTTGAGCGAACTGTGGCGTAACCGATTCTACTTCTGAGTATGCTTACCAGCATTCGTGTTCTCCTGATTCTCGTCGGCGTGGGGCTGTGGTATTGGACCCAGAAGCTGATCAGCCGCAAGGTCGATCTCGGCGCCGGAGTTGGTGACCGTCTGCATGACCTCACTACACCACTGCACGCCTGGTTCACCCGGAATCCTCGCGCGACGGACCTTACGTTAATCGTCACCTCAGCACTGATCGATGCGATAGGGATCTTTCTGCTCGGCAGCGCAATTTTCGGCTCGTCCTTGAGACCGTTCATCGCTTTGTTCATTCTCTTTGGTCTGCGCCAGATTTGTCAGTCGATCAGCACGATGCCAAAACCAACGGGAGTGATCTGGCGACACCCCGGCGTTCCATCTTTGCTGGTGACCTACGACGTCAGCAATGATTTTTTCTTCTCCGGACACACCGCAGTCGCCGTGCTGGGCGCGTTGGAATTGGCGTATTACGGCCCAGCCGTCGCAGCCGTGGTAGTGGCGGCAATCGCGTTTGTCGAAGCCGCGGTCGTCATAATCTTCCGCGCGCATTACACGGCTGATGTCTTCGCCGCAGCGTTCGCGGCCTGGGGCGCGGAACTCATCGCGCAGCACGTCTCACCCACGATCGATCTTTGGTTGTAC
Organism: Pyrinomonadaceae bacterium; assembly: GCA_035577445.1. GTDB lineage: Bacteria > Acidobacteriota > Blastocatellia > Pyrinomonadales > Pyrinomonadaceae > UBA11740. The sequence goes on along the minus strand of DATLVM010000478.1, from coordinate 7,282 downwards.
AGATTGATTGGCGGTTGAGAGCGTTAGGGTAAACCGATCAGCGAAGCAAATGTTTTTGCTCCCCGACCTCGTGAGCCTCGCGAATCCACTGCGCGAACTCATCGTCGAGATCGGCGAGGCTTTCCAGGCGAAACGCATGGAGATGATTTCTGGGCGAGATGGTTTCGACGCGCAGAAAGCTGGATGTTCGACGCGGCGCGCGGATGATGCAATCCACAGATTACACAGATTACGCAGGACAGTCATAACGCACGTGATGAGGCGTTTGTTTCGTCTTCATCCATGTTCAAGCAGTCTTGATTAACCGGGCTGCTGAATTGTCGTGCTGCTTAATACTCGCGACCGCTTCGTCCATTCTTCGCCGCGCCAGGAGCGCGTCGACCGACCAGCGCCCCGGCCCAGCTAACAACAGAAATGCGCAGGACGCGAGTTGCGCGTACTCCGAGCGAATCTCATGCAGAACAGCCCAAAAACCAACTTGTGGCGGTACCGGAGGTAAGGGCAACGGAGATGTGCCGAGGTACAAAGGAATCTTTGTTGAAGCCATCGCGACCAGCATTTCGATGATGAAGGGAATTGCGATCACGCGCGTCAAGAAACCAGTGATGAGCAAAAGACCGCCGATAATTTCTAACCAGCCGTCCGCCGTGGCGGTAAAGTGAGGCGCTGGAAATCCGAGCTTCGTAAATCGCCCCACACCCTGATTGGCAAACACAAATTTCATGATGCCTTCCCAGAGGAAGACCGTTCCCGCCATCACTCTGATCAGAATTGTGGCTCTGGGGCCGTCCACGGGCGGATGCAGCAGCCAGTTCATTTGATTGTTCATTTCCAAAATCTCCTTTCGAAGTTTGCTTTCACCTGTACAGACCAACTGCGCTATGTGAATATTCCTGCTTCCAGATCAACAAATTCGCCGGGAATAAAATAAAGAGAGCGGGAGTCTTTAGTTTCAGGAGCGAGGTGCATTTGCCGGAACAGAGCAGTAGCGCGGTTCGCTTTGAGGCGGTGGTGTTGCCGCATCTGCCCGCCGCATACAATCTGGCGCGTTGGCTGGTGCGCAACGACCAGGACGCCGAGGATGTCGTGCAGGAGGCTTACCTGCGCGCCTTCAAATTTTTTGGCGGGTATCGCGGCGGCGAAAGCCGGACCTGGCTGCTGACGATCGTGCGCAACACTTGTTACTCGTGGCTGCAACGCAATCGCGCTCGTGAACTGACCGACTCGATCGACGAGGCACAGGAAGATTTGACGATAGATTTTGCCAATCCCGAGTTGCGCCTGGTTCGAGACGCCGACGCGCAAATGGTCCGGGAGGCTGTGGCAGAGCTGCCGCTTGAATTTCGCGACGTGATGGTGATGCGCGAGCTGGAAGAACTTTCATACAAAGAGATCGCAGTCATCGCTGATCTGCCGATCGGCACGGTGATGTCGCGACTGGCGCGTGGCCGGAAGCGATTGTTTTCGCTTCTGGCAACTCGCATGGGAGTTGAGATGAAAGGAGGCGCAGCATGACCTGCCAGGAAACCGGACAGCTGATTCATGCATTCACCGACGGTGAATTGGATCTCACCAAGAGCCTTGAGATGGAAGCGCATTTGAAAGATTGCCCATCGTGCTCGCTGGCGCAGGAAGAGATTCGTGCCTTAGGCCGTTTGATGAAGGATGCGTCGTTTCGTTTTACGCCTTCGGCAAGTTTCGAAAAACGTTTGCGTTCAGCCGTGCGGCGCGAAACGAAAGAAAAGCCGGCGAAGCAAAGTTGGTGGCGCTGGTCAATGGCCGCTGCTTCGCTCGCGGTGGTTGCGTTAGCAGTTTGGGCGACGGTTGTGATTCTCAACCGACCTGCTTCAGACACATTAGTCGCGCAAGAGGTCGTCTCGAGCCATGTGCGCTCGCTGATGGCCCAGCACCTCACCGATGTTCCTTCTGCCGATCAGCACACGGTCAAGCCCTGGTTCGATGGCAAGCTCGACTTCTCGCCGCCCGTGAAAGACCTGAAGGAGCAGGGGTTCGAATTGAAAGGCGGGCGACTCGACTACATCGATAGTCGCCCAGTGGCGGCGCTGGTCTATCAACGGCGCCAACATCTCATCAACGTGTTTGTCTGGCCCGCCAAGAGCGACTCTAAATCCACGACACAGGCTTCAGTGAGCCAGGGCTACAATCTGATTCGCTGGACCAATTCCGGGATGGACTGGTGGGCGATTTCCGATCTGAATCTGGCGGAGCTGCAACAGTTTGTGCAGATGTTGCAGAGTTAGTTGAAGCGCGTTCGACGCAGTGTTAATCTGAACCTATGAATGCCCCTAATCGCGAACCAGAAATCATCACGCGCAATGGCAAACCCGTGGCTGTCATCGTTCCCATCAAAGATTATCAACAGCTTTTGGAACGAGCCGAAGATGCCGAAGACGTTGCTTGGTTAAAGCGCGCCCGCAACAAGAAACGACATTACCGTCCGTTGGAAGAATATCTCGCGAAACGCAACGGCAAATAAATCATGTACCGCGTCTTCCTCGAACGCGCTGCAGAGAAAGAACTCAAGCAACTCTCAGCCCAACTTCATGACCGAGTGATGGCCGCAATTCAGAAGCTGGCCAGGAATCCGCGTCCGGCCGGTTGCCGAAAGCTGACCGGAGCCGATAGAGATTGGCGAATCCGTGTCGGTGAATATCGGATCGTCTACGAGATCGATGACAAGGCCCAGATCATCCTCGTGAATCGCGTCAGACATCGGCGAGAAGCGTATCGCCGGTAACCTATTCACGATTTACTATTGACGATTCACGGGTCTTGGTCGGTGGGTTATTGTCATTCGTCCGCTGCGCGGACTATCTGCGAGTAGCCTTTTCGGTGATAACGAGGGCACGATTACTCTTGCGTGCCATCTGCGGTTTACGTAAGCTAACGCTGACCTGCTCAATCTCACAGTACTGAAAGTAAGACTATGGCCGACTCCGAATTCAAGATCACCCCGTCAGTTAATGCCGCCCAAGAGTTCATTGAGATTGCGACTGACTTTTCTAACCCTCTTGACCTTGTCAGGGAGGCAATAAGTAATTCGTTCGACGCTAAGGCTAAGAATATTCGCATTGCCTTCAGTACGCGGCGTGAGGCAGGAGAAAGCATTCTCTTCACCGAGATTGAGGATGACGGAAACGGGATGGATGGAGAAGGACTCAAATCATTCTTCGATCTTGGCAATTCATTGGGACGTGATGACCCTGACAAAATTGGCGAGAAGGGTCACGGCACGAAGGTGTTCTTCAATAGCTCTGAGATAACCGTCAAAACAACACGAAACGGGCAATCATATGTAGCCACGATGATTCAACCATTTCGATCACTTCATCAACGCTACATTCCCGAAGTCACTGTCATCTCTTCGGACACGGCGGATAAGTCAAACGGAACGCTGATTGAAATCAAAGGCTATAACAACAACCGTCGTGACCGATTCCAGCAAGATATTCTGAAAGACTATGTAATGTGGTTTACGAAGTTCGGATCAGTTGAGTTGGAGTTCGGCAACACCAAATACAAGAACACGATTCTTAAGCTCAAGGGGCTCGACGCGGATCAAGAAGAGGAAATAAAGTTCGGACACTTCTTCCCGAAAGAAAGCAAAGACGTAAACAAGTTGTTCGATGAATACATGCTTGAGGCGCCAGAACATTATTGTAGAAGGATCAAGCGAGAGGGGAAGCTAAAAAACTTCCCTGAGATCAAGTATCAAGCTGTTTTCTCTATCGAAGGAAACAAGGTAAAGATGTCGTATAAATCGAAGGAAACAAGGTAAAGATGTCGTATAACCCGATGCTGAGGCGGAAAGGCTACAAGCGAGGGGTTTATAAAGTCCAAGATCGTTATGGCTTATGGCTTTGCAAAGACTTTATTCCTGTTCAAACGGCAAATGATTGGTTTGGATCACGAGGAACGGAATACGTAAAGTTTCACGCGTTTCTGAACTGTCAGGATCTACGCCTCACCGCGAATCGCGGCTCGACAAACAACACCCCTTCTGAGGTCATCGATGATCTCAAGCGCGAGGTGCAGGATATATATGATCAGATTACTTCAAGCGAGGATTGGCGACAGATGGAATGGCTTGAGGGAGAGGTCAGTGCATATCAAAGCACGGAGCGCGAGAAAAAGGATTTTGACGACCGCAAGAAACGATTTAATAAACAAACGATTGCACCGTTCGGAGATCATCTTCTGGCAGAGCCGCAACACGAAAGCGCAGTGTTTGCCCTGGTCATAAAACTAGCTACGATTGACAGTGCAGTTTTTCCCTTTGAGATTTTGGACTACAACACTCATCAAGGTTACGATCTCCTCGTTAAGGGTGATCATTCCACACCGATTCACCAGTCCAGCGTGTTCTACGTAGAACTTAAGTGGATTCTAGGCGCAAAACTAAACCATTCTTTCGAGAACCTAAAGGCGATTGTGACATGGCGCACTGGCGTGAAGCACGGTGGAACTATTACTGATATCAACGGAGAAGAGCGCACCCTTCAGATTATAGCGCCGCGGGATGACGGTGACGTTACTTCATATTTTCTCGATCACCCAAAGAAGGGTCTAAAGATTCAGGTCTATGTTCTGGAAGACTACCTTCGCGAAAAATATAAGATCGAGTTTCGGTCGCGAACTGCTCAAGAGGTGGTCTAGCTCCAACTGCCGCACAACCTGACATCCTCTCCCGCATCGCCTATAATCATTCTGCTTCACGATTGGGGGCGACAGGCTTCGACAGGGGCCGTAACGTCCGTCGCGATGCATGCCGGGCCTTCTCTCTGTGGGGACCGTTATCAAATTGCAGGGAAAATCAATTGCCAACTCTAACGAGTTAGCTCTCGCAGCCTAAAACGGCTCCGAGCGTCTCCGCCGCAAGTTGCTCATGCGCGCGGATGGAGATGTCACCTTAGATGAGCTGGCCCATCGCTTCGGTCCGTGGCGATGGGCGAGACCAAAGCCGGACTAGCTCGTTCGAACGTCTTGCTGATTCACTTAGTTCGGAATGGGCGAAGGTCGCGTTAGGTACGCACACCTCCGGTGTGCTGGAAAGAAGCAGCACGCCAGAGGCGTGCGTACCCGGGACGTGGAAAGAGAAGCAGCTAAGCATGTAGAGTCCTTCGGCGTTGACCTTTGGATCCGAGTTCAATTCTCGGCGCCTCCACCATGAATCAGTAGGCAGTAAGCAGACAGCAGTAGGCAGGAAAACCCCGAAATCATCCGCAGATTTCGCAGATTCCACAGATTAAGAACTAGAAGCACCAAAAGCACAAAAGGGAATTCGACTTTTCGTCTTCTCGTGTATTGTGCCGAGGTCTGAGGGACGAATGTCGGATCACATAAGTTCAGCATTTGATTTGTTTCTCTGGTGCCTTTTCGTGGCTAATCTATCTGTGTAATCTGTGTGATCTGCGGATAATGCTTTACGAATGAACACCTCGCTTCCCATCGGCATCTTCGACAGCGGCGTCGGTGGACTGACCGTCTATCGCGCGCTGCATGAGCATCTGCCCAACGAGCGATTCGTCTATCTCGGTGATACCGCGCGTGTGCCTTACGGAACGAAGTCGCTGGCGACGGTCGAGAGATATGCGGTTGAGAATGCGCGCTTCCTCGCGGCGCATGGAATCAAGTTGCTCGTGGTCGCCTGCAACACCGCGTCAGCCTTGGCGCTGCCGGCGATCAGAAGCGCTTTGCAGATTGATGTCGTCGGCGTGATTGGCCCGGGCGCGCGGGCGGCGGTCTCGATGAGGAAACAGGTTGCTGGGCTGACAGTCGTAGACGCCGGGAGCGCCTCTTCCGAACAAGTGCGGGCAGGATGCCCGCGCTCCGCAATCGGCGTGATTGCTACCGAATCGACCGTGCAGAGCGGCGCGTACACGGCAGCGATCAAAAAAGTAGATCCAAACACCGAAGTGATCGAACGTGCTTGTCCTCTGTTCGTGCCACTCGCTGAAGAAGGTTGGGCGGACAACGAAGTTACGCAGAACATCGCCGCGACTTATCTCGCGAATTTACGATCGAGGATCGATACGCTGGTGCTCGGCTGCACTCATTACCCGATTCTGCGCGATGTAATTCAGAAAATGCTTGGCGAGGAAGTGAAACTAATCGATTCGGGTGAGGCGACTGCTTCAGAAGTAAAGGCTCTGCTGAAAGACAAGGGACTCGCGCGCTTGACGCCGCCCACTGGTGCGCTCGAACGCCAGTTGTGCGATGATTTGGATCACTTTTATGTGACTGATGCGGCGGAAAGATTCGCGCGCGTGGCCGAGAGATTCCTGGGAGCGACACCGTCGAGGTTAGAAGCGGTCGAAGTGTTTGGCGAGGATCGACTCAAGAGTTAATCCGCAGATTACGCAGATCGGATGATGTCAGAAGCCCGGGCGTCAGCCAGGGCCAGTTAGCCAAGTTGCCCTCCCTGACGGTCGGGCTTCTGACATGCAACTTATGACATTCACTCGCACCGACAATCGCGCACTTGATCAGTTGCGCACTGTGAAGATCACGCCGGGCTTTCTCGCCCATGCCGAAGGCTCAGCGCTGATCGAGATGGGAAACACTCGTGTGATTTGTGCTGCTTCAGTCGAAGACAAGCTGCCGCCGCACCTGCGCAATCAGCGAAGTGAAGGTTGGGTCACGGCCGAGTACGGCATGTTGCCGCGGTCAACCAACACGCGTACGTCTCGCGAGATAGGGCGCGGTGGACCATCCGGCCGCACGCATGAGATTCAGAGATTGATTGGTCGCAGCATGCGCGCCATTGCTGACCGCACGGCGCTGGGCGAACGCACGATTACTTTGGATTGCGACGTGCTCCAGGCCGATGGTGGCACGCGCACCGCGGCAATCACCGGCGCATACGTGGCTTTCGCGATTGCCTGTACGCGGCTGCTCGCGGAAAAGAAGATCAAACGTTCGCCGATAATCAGCGAAGTCGCAGCCGTTAGCGTTGGCATCATTGACGGCACCGCGTTACTCGATCTGAAATACGATGAAGATTCGCGCGCGGAAGTGGACATGAACGTCGTCTGCACCGGCGATGCCAGATTTATCGAGGTGCAGGGAACCGCGGAAGGTTCACCGTTCACGCGCGAACAGATGGATCAGTTGCTGGAGCTGGCGAAGAAGGGAATCGCTGAATTGGTGCAGCTTCAGCGGTACGCGATTGAAGCGGGGCGTAAGCTGTAGGGTGTAGGAGCGCGTCATCGTAGGTCCAGAAACTCAATTTGCTCATTCATATCAAACGGGTCCCGAGATG
>DATLVM010000477.1:0-4708 GCA_035577445.1 Pyrinomonadaceae bacterium | reverse complement strand
CGCGGGACATCGCCGCGCGAGTGGTGAACAGTCTGTATCCGGGAACGAGGATCGCCATCATGCAGTTCGCGATGAAGCCGGAGCTCTTGCAAGACTGGACCACGGATCGAACTGCGATCGCCAAAGTGCTGAAGACGAAGTTGAATTCCGGAAAGAGTAGCCGCCTGGCAGATGCATTCGTGGCCGCCGCCGAGCAGTTCAAAGGAACCACTCCCGGGACGCGACACATTGTTTTGGTTAGTGACGGAGTGGACGTAGGCGGCGGTCGCGCCTCGATGACGACTGCGCTGAGACAACTGAATTCAGTGCAGGCCAGCCTGCACATCATTAGCTACACCGTGCTGGCGCGTGCAGCGTTGCAGAATAAGGGCGGCGTCGTGCGCAAGGGCGACGGGGTGCAGCGCGACGGAAATCCCGGAAGCAATCCGGTGGCGAATGGCGATCCAACTCTGCCCCCGGGAACGACGCGCACGCCGAGTTTCAAGATTGGCTCGATCGACACCGATGTCGCGATGCGGCGCAAAAGAAAGGAATACGAGCGCGCAACGCGTGACAGCGAAAAGAACCTCACGCAGATAGCTGAAGAAAGCGGTGGACAGATTTTCTTACCCGATTCCACCGACAAGGTGATGGCCCAAGCCGAGGAAATCTCCCGAGACATCGGCTCGCAATACGTGATCACTTATCGCCCAACGCGCCCGCTGGCTTCCGCCAAAGCCGGCGAATATCGACAAGTCGAAGTGGCGTCGCGTCGCGTTGGTTTGTATTTGCGCAGCCGAAAGGGCTACGTCGTGGCTGGTCAATGATGAGTTTAGGATTTGATCTTCGGTGAGATTCCGAAGATCAAACTCTAGACTGATCAACTCACATGGGCAGTGGCCGGCTCAATTCCTGCCGTGATTGATTTCCACTCAATGTCCTGCGGCTTGCGCATCAACGACCGGCTTCGCAGCTCTTCCCAATCCTCCGGCGGCACGCGATGAAACGCCTCGACAATTTTCGGATCGAACTGCCGCCCCGCCCATTCGTCTAACTCAGCCAAAGCCACTTCGTACGAGCGACCCTGGCGATAGACGCGATCGCTGGTGATTGCGTCGAACGCATCAGCGACTGAAAAGATCCGCGCGCAGACGTCGATGTCTTCGCCTTTGAGACCGAGCGGATAACCCGAGCCGTCCCACTTCTCATGGTGTTGGGCCACCACGCGCGCGGCGCCGGTAAGAAACTTGATGCCCCGCAGAATCTGCTGACCATGCAACGGATGCTCGCGCATGCGCTCCCATTCTTCCTCAGTAAGCTTGGCGGGCTTGCGCAGAATTGCATCGGGCACGCCAATCTTTCCGATGTCATGAAGCAGCGAGCCGAATTCCAGCGCCTTCATCTCTGCGCTCGTGAGGCCGTACTCGCGACCAAGTCGCAAACTGAAAGTGACTACACGTTCAGAGTGACCATGCGTCTCTGCGTCTCTTGCTTCCAGCGCCGCAGTCAATGCCTGCAAAGTCGAGCGATAGGCATTCTCGAGCGAACCAAGCGCTTCATCCAATTCGGCGGTGCGCTGGGTTACCAGATCTTCGAGATGGTTCTCGTAACGTCTTTTGGCTACGATCAGCTCATGATGATGGAGCGCACGTTCAACGGCAGCTTCAGCCTGGCGGAGATCGAATGGCTTCATCAAATAATCGAAAGCACCCAGGCGCAACGCGTTGATTGCACTCTCGATTGTTTGCATGCCGCTGATCATGACGATGACCGTATCCGGCGAAGCGACTTTAACGTGAGGAATCATTTCCAGGCCGGACATACCGCTCATCGTGATGTCGCTGATGACCAGTTGAAATTCACTCACGCGAAGCTGCGCCAGCGCCTCTTCGGCCGAACCGGCTTCGTCACATTCGTAAGCGCCAGACAAGAGGTCGCGGAGCACGCCGCGAACTTCCGGTTCGTCGTCAACAATCAGGAGTCGAGGCTTTGTTTTTGATTCACTCATACTGAAGTCGATGGGGGCCGGCATCTACCGAAGCATGCTTTTTTGGGACGAGCTAAATCGTGACGTGAGAGGGATACTAGGGAACTGGGCCGATTCTCAATCGGCTAGGTCATTGTACAATGCGGGTTGGCAATTGGCAAACACTCTTTTACACCGCTGAACTTCTACGGTTTTCCTAAGCTTTTGAGCAATTCGAGCGCCTGAAGGTTGTCACCTTTCGGCGTCATTTGACCGAGAATCGCGGCTCATCTAATATGCCTGCTCGCCTGCCCGAAAATGCCGGAGTGGCGAAATTGGTATACGCACCAGACTCAAAATCTGGCGAGGTTCACTCCTCATGAGAGTTCGAGTCTCTCCTCCGGCACCAAGGTTCGCGAAGTAGAAACTTCTTAGTTGCCGTAAGCAAAAAGGCCGAGCGCCCGGTTGGACGTTCGGCCTTTTCTAGTTGATCGACTCCGGCTACTTAAGGTGCGAATCGACGGGACCAGCCGGACTGCCTGGACCCGAGTCAGGATCAGCGACGGCTTGACCTGCCGGCGAGATACCGTGACTTTTGATTTCGTGTTCAGTATGGCGCGACATCACGCTGTGACGGCGACCATATGCGAAGTAGATTATTAAACCGACCAGGAGCCAAACGATAAGACGCACCCAGTTCTCATAAGGCAGCGAGAACATCAGCAGCAGACAGGTAGCGATTCCGAGGATCGGAACCAGCGGAACGAATGGCGCACGGAAGGGGCGATTCGCATTGGGATTCGTCTTCCGCATCACCAGCACCGCGCCGCAAACGATCACAAAAGCGAACAGAGTGCCGATGCTCGTCATTTCCGCGAGAATGCTCAATGGGATAAAGCCCGCCATCGCGGCGACAAACACTCCGGTTAGGATTGTCGACTTCCACGGCGTGCGCCACTTCGGATGAACATCACCGAAGAAACTGTTGGGCACCAAGCCATCACGTCCCAAAGCCAACATGACGCGCGGCTGACTCAACATCATTACGAGCAGCACTGACGTAATGCCAGTCATGGCTCCGGCAGCGACCAGGTATTGCATCCATACGAGTCCGGCGCGTTTGAAAGCATCAACGACTGGCGCATCGATATTGATATCTTTGTAGGGAACCATTCCGGTCAACACTGCCGAGACGGCAATGTAAAGGATGGTGCAGATGATCAGTGAGTAGATGATGCCCTTAGGAACATCTTTGGCAGGTTCGCGCGCTTCTTCCGAATGAACCGATACCGAATCGAATCCGATGTAGGCGAAGAAGATGATCGCCGCGCCCGCGAACATGCCCAGCGGCTCACCTCCGGCCGCGTGGCCACCGAAAATCGTCTTGCCAAAGAAGCTCACACCTGTATAGCCATAAGGCGCAAATGGGTGCCAGTTACTCGTGCCGTAAACGGTCAGAACCAGGTAGCCGCCGATAGCGATAACCATCAGCACGATAACCAGCTTCACGGCGACCATGACGGCGTTGAAGCTGGCGCTCTCTTTGATTCCCTTGACGAGAACGATCGTGAGAATAAACGTAATCAGTACCGCAGACAGATCGAAATACGATCCAGTAGCGACAAATCCTGTATGCGGACACTTCGCACCGACGCTCACGCAATAATTGACGGGTGCTGTCCGAAAATGCTCAGGCAACTGGGCGGGTATCCACGACAGGCCTTCGTGGAAGATCGGAATGAACTCCTGAAAGTGAGCCGACCAACCATGAGCCACCGTCGCTGAGCCAACTGCGTATTCGAGAATCAAGTCCCAGCCGATGATCCACGCGAACAACTCGCCGAGGGTCGCATAAGCGTACGTGTAAGCCGAACCGGCCACGGGCACCATTGATGCAAACTCTGCATAACACAGGGCCGCAAACACACACGCAAGCCCCGCCATCACGAACGACAGCATCAGCGCCGGTCCGGTGCGATCGTGCGCCGCGACGCCGGTCAAAATAAAGATGCCGGTGCCGATGATCGCGCCGACGCCCAAGGCCGTCAGTTGCACCGGACCAAGAACACGGCGCAAGCGGTGACTGCCCGCTTCTTCCGCGAGCAACAGGCTGAGTGGTTTGGTTCTAAACAGTTGGTTGGCCATTCAGAAATCCTCCGATGGTTTAGTAGCACAGACTTCAGTCTGTGATCTGAAATCGTATTTATCTCAAAGCTACACAGACTGAAGTCTGTGCCACTCAGTATTCGCCTTCGGCCTTGGCCGCGGCTTCAGAAATTGATCCTTCGTCACCCATGGCGGTACCGATTCTCTTCCAGATAAAGTAAGCCGGAATTCCGGTCAGTACGATAATAAGGCCGGGCCAGGTCGTCGCCGTCTGGTAAATAAAAAGCACGATCAGAATTACCGCAGCGCCGACGATGTACAAACCGGGAATGATGGGATACCCAAACGCCTTGTACGGCCGCTCCGCGTCGGGCCGCGTCTGACGTAAGCGAAAGATGCCGGCGATCGTTAGGATGTAGAAGATCAGCGCAGCCGAAATCACGTAGTCCAGCAAGTTCCCGTAGAGATTTCCGTATCCGGTGATGGTTCCCGCTGCGTCGTACTTTACTGTTCGTGGCAGTATTAGCAGCGCCGCCCAAATGCCTTGAATCAAGAGGCCCCAACCGGGAACGTGTCTATGATTTAGTTCGCCCGACCTCTTGAAGAACAAACCGTCGCGCGCCATCGCGTAGTATGCGCGAGCCCCCGCAAGAATCA
>DATLVM010000476.1:0-2337 GCA_035577445.1 Pyrinomonadaceae bacterium | reverse complement strand
GCGTTCCGCCACTTAGGTGGGGTTACGAAATCGGTGGTCGTCGACAATCTGCGCGCTGCGGTGAGCCGCGCTGATTGGTTTGATCCAGAACTCAATCCGAAGGTCGAAGAGTTCTGCCGGCATTACGGCACCGTGATTTTGCCGACGAAACCAGCGATGCCTCGGCACAAGGGAAAAGTGGAATCGGCCGTAAAATATGCGCAGGACAACGCGCTCAAGGGCCGAAAATTCGCGGGGCTGACTGCGCAAAATCTGTTTCTGCTGGATTGGGAAACCAACGTGGCGGACACCCGCATCCACGGGACCACTCGGCAGCAGGTGGGCAAACTTTTCAAAGAAGTGGAAAGACCCAAACTGTTGCCACTGCCAATCAGTTTGTTTCCCGTCTTTGAAGAAGCACCCCGGACGGTGCATCGGGACGGCTACATCGAACTACAACGGGCTTATTACTCGGTGCCTCCCGAATACGTGGGCCGCCAAGTGTGGGCGCGGTGGGAGGCACGGCTGGTCCGCATCTACAACCAGCGCCGGCAGCAGATTGCTTTGCACACCCGTCACGAACCAGGAAAGTTTGCCACCGATCCGGCACACATCCACGACCGCAAACGCGTGATCATTGAGCGGGGTGCCGACTGGCTGTTGGATCGGACCCGGCTGATTGGCAAATACTCCGGCACCTGGGCCGAAAGCTTGTATCGTCAACGCGGTGTGCAAGGCATCCGAGTGTTGCAGGGACTGCTGGCCTTGGCCGGAAAACATCCGGTGGCTGATCTGGAGCGAGCCTGCCAGCGAGCCATTGAATACGGCGCTTGGCGATTGCGCGACCTTCGGCAGTTACTGGCCAGCTCTGCTCCGTCGCCGCAGTTGACGTTTTTAGAAACGCACCCGCTCATCCGCGATCTGGAGGCTTACGACAAGCTTGTGCCCATTTGCTTCAGTCCGAACACCGAAAACTCAACCAAACCTCATGAATCCATCGACCCTTGAAACGACATTGAAACAACTCCGTCTCTCCGGCCTGGCTCAAACGCTCTCGGTGCGGCTGCAGGAAGCTGCCGCCAATCGTCTGAGCCACGGCGAATTCCTTGAACTAATCCTGCAGGACGAACTGAACGTTCGCCAGCAACGGCTCTTGGCCCGGCGCACTCAAGCCGCCGAGTTCCACGCGCTCAAACCGCTGGATGACTTTGATTGGAGCTTCAATCCCTCCATCCACCGGAAGGAGATTTTCGAACTGGCCACGGGCAAGTTCATTCGTGAGGCTAAGGACGTGCTGTTCCTCGGCCCGCCGGGCGTGGGGAAAACCGCACTCGCTCAGGGCATCGGCTACGAAGCCATCAAAGCCGGCTTTCAGGTGCTCTACCGTTCCATCTTCGATCTGGTGCGTGATTTTATGAAAGACGAAGCCTTCAACCAACAGGACAAAACGCTCCGCAAATACTTGAAGCCTGACTTGCTCCTCATTGACGATATGGGTTTGAAGGCGCTGCCCAAACACTCCGGCGAATATCTCTTCGAAGTGATCATGCGTCGTTATGAAAACCGGTCCACGATCATGACCAGCAACCGGCCGCTGGAAGAATGGGGCAAGCTCTTGAACGACGTGGCCACCGCCGGGGCCATCCTAGACCGTTTTCTCCACCACGCCCAGGTCATTGCCATCACCGGGCGCAGCTACCGAGTCAAGGACGCGCCGACAGTGAATGCCGAAGGCAAAAAGCATCGAAAGTCTAACGAACCTGCGACCGCCGGGGCCGCGAGCTAAGGCTCGCAGCTCGGCCCCGGCTCGTTTTATTTCGCAGCCGAAACCTCTTGAATGACCAAAAAGAAATGATATGAACTCCTCACCTCAGAGTGTCCGGTTTTGAAGTGCCCGTCGGTGTCCGCTTTTCAACTGCCCGGTGACAACCTCCTTCGCTTTCACGTGTCCGAGGCCATCGTAATCGAAGCGAGTGGAGCGCCCCGCCGCATCGGTCTGCTGGATCAGTTCACCGCGGCTGTTGTAGAAAAAGGAACTGGTGATGTTCGGATCACTAGTCCCCGTGTAGTTGATCTGGTTCGTGAGAAACCCTCGGCCGTCATAGAAGAAGTCTGTCGTCGCCGCAACGCTAGAAACGGCCGCCCGAATGGACCGGGACACCAGACCGAACGCTTGATTGGTGAACGAGACATACCCGTTGACGACCACGTTTGTCGCGTACGTGTAACTCAACTGATTCGTGGCGATCAACACGCCGTTGGAAGCATACCGCTCAATGGACGTCGGCAACCAGGGATAATTCGAGTCGCCATAGACGTACTTGGTCTGGTTACCGACTGGATCAATCGCTGACGTGA
>DATLVM010000475.1:0-2785 GCA_035577445.1 Pyrinomonadaceae bacterium | reverse complement strand
GTGGACTCGATGAGCGAAACCACGCTTCGAGTCCATGCAATTCGCGATGGACCGGTTCGCCGTCGGTCAACGTTCGCACCTTCGCCTCCCAGGCTTTGAACATTGCGGACTCAAAGAATTCGTCCCGTGTCTTCTCGTCGACGAATGTTCGCAGGAGGCCGAATTCGCGAGAGTCTGAGCCGGGCAGCGGTGTCAACATGTGCGCTCCCAAAACGCCATCCTGAGCAAATGACTTTTGAAAAAAATCCCGCAAGGCCTGCTGGAACTCGCCTTCGCGGCCGATTTTCACGCGACGGGTGATCGCGACGTGGACTGGCATAAATCAGCTTGTCCCGTTAACGAACTTTAAGTGGCAACGCCCGGCGTGCATAATTTATGATAGTCAGCCTACAAGTTTTCCATTTCTTGGATTCGGTCCATTCACAACAGCTTCTCAATGGTGATCGGCAGATCGCGGACTCGCTTGCCGGTCGCGTGATAGACGGCATTAGTAATTGCTGGCGCGACCGACACCGCGGTGAGTTCGCCCAGGCCTTTGGCGCCTATTAAGCTCGCTTCACCGTCGAACTGACCAACGAAGAGAACATCAAGCTTTGGGATATCCGCCGCAGTGGGAACCAGGTAGCCGGAATAGTTTCGGTGGAGGAATCGACCCGTCGCTGGGTCAGTCTCCGACCGTTCATAGAGGGCTTGTCCGACACCCCAGATGATTCCGCCGATCGCCTGGCTGCGTGCCGTCTTCGGATTGATGACTTGGCCGCAGTCGTAGGCTCCCACATATCGATTCAGGCGGACGAGGCCAAAGTCGGGATCGACGATTACTTCGGCGAACACCGCCGCGAAGCTAAAGACTGCCTTCGGGCCTTCCGGACTTGGGTCATAATTCCCATCAACTGTCAGTGATGGAAGGTTGTTTCGCGCTAGCACCTCGGCGTAGGTGATTTCGAGATTTTTCTTCGCAAACACAAGCCTGCCGTCTCTGACAATGACTTCGCTGCTATCCGCATCGGCGAACGGCGCGTCGCGCCCGGTCCGAGCCAGTTCTATTGCTTTATCCCGCGCCGCCTTCGCAGCCATCATGACGGATGAACCTGCGTTAGACATCGTCGATGAACCAATACTCGGATGCGACTTGGGTAATCGGGTGTCACCAATCCGCACGGTCACTTTCTGCGGCGGCAGCCCAAGCGCATCGGCAGCGATTTGCTGCATTACCGTGTAGGTGCCGGTACCCAACTCATGCGTCCCCGCCTCAAGCAGCGCTGAACCATCTTGGTTCAGCGTGACTCGCGCACTTCCGGGCCAGCGCCAGTGGGTGTAAATTGCGCCTGCCATCCCTTGCCCGAGAAGATAGCGTCCGTGGCGCATTGAGCGCGGCTCTGGCGTCCGTTTTTCCCAGCCGAACCGCGCTGCCCCTTCTATCAGGCACTTGCGCATGGCACGCGAGGAGAAGTGGCGGCTAGTGTCCGGGTCGATCTCAGTATCGTTGAGCAAGCGCAACTGAACCGGATCCACACCGGTGGCATAGGCGAGTTCGTCCAAGGCACTTTCGAGGGCAAAATGTCCGAGCGCCTCGTGCGGAGCGCGGAGGGCAGTCGGAGTGTTGCGGTTGACATGGACGATTTTGTGATTTGTGGCGATGCCGCCCGTGGCACTCCACAAGGAGCGGGGGCAAAGAGCTGCATACTCGATATAGTTGTCGAACAGGGCGGTCGGCGAAATGCTGTCATGGCGAATACCGTTCAGCCTGCCTTCGCTGGTAGCGCCTAGCGCAATCGTCTGTACACTCGCGGGCTGGTGGCCCACCATTGAATACATCTGCGCGCGTGTGAGCTGGAAGTGCACCGGCCGATTTAGCACCTTCGCGGCCAGAGCCGTTAACAGAGTGTGCGGCCAGACATAAGCCTTGCCGCCAAAACCTCCGCCGAGGAACTGCGACACGACGTTGATTTTTTCCACCGGTATACCCAGAACGATCGACACAAGATCCCGACAACCGAAAATGTGTTGGGTCGTTTCATACAGCGTCAATGCGCCGCCAGCATCCCAAATGGCAGTCGTCGCGTGCGGTTCCATTGGATTGTGGTGGCGATCGGACGTGCTATAGGTCTGCTCGATTCTGACGGGGCTCCCCGCAATCGCGGCATCGGCATCACCAACTGATGACGAGACGGGCCACAGGAATTGCGGAGGCTGAACAGCGTCCTTCAGCGTCTCCGGACCGAACACCACCGGGGGCTGAACTTCGTAATCAATCCTGACCAACGTGCCGGCATAGGCTGCTTGAGCAACTGTTTCGGCGACAACCAAAGCAATCGGTTGATCCGCGTAGAGAACTTTGTCGTCCTGAAGAGGCAGATACGACTGCCCGTGCGGATGGAGGTGACTCCAGGGTTTTGGTGTCGGATTCATGCGCGGCATATTGCGATGCGTGAATACGGCCTGCACGCCCGGAGCTTTTTCGGCGGCAGTGGTGTCGATCGCAATTGTCCGGCCGTGAGCTATTGAACTTGAGACAATCGAGGCGTGAAGGGCACCTTGAACGGGAATGTCTGCGGTGTAGCGTGCTGCGCCGGTCACTTTAAGGCGACCCTCGTAACGTGAGAGGGGTTGTCCAACTGCATTCATGCGCGTGCTCCTGCGATTTGAACCGCGCGGAGTGCGACGCGCTGAGCGAGTTCGACCTTGAAAGCGTTTTGTGCGAGCGGACGAGCATCTACAAACGAAGTGGCGATCGCTGTTCTGAGTGCCTGGACATCAGTCAGCGATATACCCCGTAAGGCCG
>DATLVM010000474.1:0-5055 GCA_035577445.1 Pyrinomonadaceae bacterium | reverse complement strand
CCAGCAACAATTTCAACCGTGATTGTTCGGGGCGAAACTCTGCGCGCAGGTACTGGCGGTCATCAGTTAATCCCGATCGGCGCAGGTCGCGACGAGCTTGTAAGGACATGACGTTGGTCCGGAATGGCAATTCGCTGCGGTCCGGGATGTTCACCGCGGCGTCGTTCGTTTCCGCAACCCTTGCCAAAACCGTACTCATGTCGTCTGTCCTTTCATCAGTTATTGCTCGGGATTGTGCGGCCATTTCCATTCTGCGCCAACTCCGAAAGGGCGACGGGTTGAACAAAAATGATAGGCTTTGCGATCTCTTTGGAGTGGCGGAGAAGGCTCTTTCGGTGGGGAGGATTGCTCTCAACACTGTCCCGCGGCCGGCGGCGCGCGACGAATCTTAACTTTACGACTCGATATTATGGAGCTGTTTCGTATCGCTTACGATCAACTTCGGGGTAAGGATTATTTGAATTGATGTTTGTTTATTCCGAGTGCGCGCAGTTGGGAATCAAGAGTTGTGGCAGGTAAGCCCAACCTTGCGGCAGCGCCTTCCGGGCCATAGACCTTGCCACGCGTCTCGCGCAGCACGGCCTCGATCTGGGTTCTGCGGTCCGATCCACAGGTTGGCGTGCAGGCCGCGTGTACATTTGATGTGGGTTCGTGCGTCAGCATGCCTGGCTCAAGACGTAAAACTTCAGAGTCAGCCAGGATCACGCACCGCTCAATCACGTTTTGCAGCTCCCGAATATTGCCGGGCCAGGAGTATTGCTGCATCGCCGCCAGTGATCGCTTCTCGATCTGGCTAATCTTCTTACCGGTGCGCGCCGCCAACCGTGCGGCGAAGTAATCAACGAGTACCGGAACATCGTCCGCCCTTTCCCGCAGAGGCGGCACGTGTATCGGAAACACATTCAGCCGATAAAAAAGATCCATGCGAAAACGGCCGTCGCTGACTTCACGTCTCAGATCTTTATTCGTTGCGGCAATCACCCGGACGTCCGTTTTTATCGTGCGGTTGCCGCCGACGCGCTCGAACTCCTTTTCCTGCAAAACCCGTAAAAGTGAGACTTGAATTTCGAGACTCAACTCCGCAACCTCATCGAGGAAGATCGTGCCGCCATTCGCAGCTTCGAACCGGCCGACGCGCTGTTGCATCGCCCCGGTAAATGCTCCCTTCTCGTGGCCGAACAGTTCACTCGCTATCAACTCGGCCGGCAGCGCGGCGCAATTGACTTTGACCAACGCGCGACCGCAACGCGGCGACCGGCGATGAATCGCGTGCGCTACCAGTTCTTTCCCAGTTCCCGTTTCGCCGGTAAGCAACACGGTAGAGTCAGTCGGCGCAACCTTTTCGATCGCGGCCAGCACTTTCTGAAGTGAGCCGGAAGATCCAACAATCTCTTCATAAATGGATCGCTCAACAATCTCTTCCTGAAGCACTCGATTCTCCAGCAAGAGTTGTTCTTTGAGACACTTGATCTCGTCGTACGCCAACGCGTTCGACACCGCAATCGCCACCACGTCTTTTATGTCCTGCAACAGCCGCACCTGCTTTGATGTGTAACTTCCCTGCTCATACGAGAGAAACTTGATCGTGCCAATCAATTGTCCCTGGTTCCGGAGTGGCAGGTCGATATAACTGCGAAAGCCGGCATTGAATAATGGTTCGTCACTATCAAACTGCCGTTCACTTTCGAGGTCTGATGCGATGTACGGTTCGCCCGATTTCATGATCACACCGATAGGATGCTGGCTGACCGGGATCTTCATTGGAGGCGGCTCTATGTGGAGGCTCGATGCAAACCGACTTACGAACTTTTCTACGGATTCCCCTGGGTCTTGAGCAACGCCTTCAACGTGTGCCCAATAAGAAGTCACTGTGTCCCCCTGGAGTAGAACGATTGCGATTGCGTCGAAATGGACTATCGGGGCCAGCGCGTGATTCAGAGAGGCCAGCAACTCCGGCATCTTGACCTGATTGCCAATAGCCTGCGCAACTTCAAGGATGATTGCTGCTTTCTTCTCAGGCATCTGATCTCAAACCTATACGTGAACCTATATGACTCGTTGCAGATCTTTAAGTTCGCTCCGGCAGCTAACGCTGAACGACTTCAAGGGATCCCGCTCCTTGAGCTTCCGCTCGCGAAACTCTCCGACGGAGATACTTTCAGCGCCAAATTGGACGAGTATGAGATCCAGCACCGCTTCCGCTTCCTTGATCACCCGATCAGAAGCAAACAATCGAATGCGGCTCGCAGTTCCGTAGAGCGACACCGCCTCCTTCAGGTCTACTTGAAGGTTCTCATTATCGTCCTCGTCGATCGTGTGAGTGGCCGATATGACGTAAAGCTTTGAGGCCTTATCGATGAACTCCGAATAGGTAGTCTCACGCTTATTGATTTCTCGTTGCATCTGATCCCGTCTATTCCGAGTTCGTTCGGTGACCCATGCGCTTGTTAATGAGGCGACACCTCCAACTAAAGCGCCCAGGATGGCTGCCACTCCGTTGGATATTTCGCTTGGCATAAGCATTCCTTTCTCACTGACGCGGTACGCTGCCGGCATTCGTCGCTGCCCATGCAGATCCAATCCGGTGCGAAGGCAGGCCAACGTGTATGTGTGGTCCGGTCGCCTTGCCTGGCACCGCATAGTGGAAGGCAGTGAACGGAATACCATTGGCGCGTAAGTAGTTCATCAACATCTGCCCTTCTGCACTATCGGGACTGATGCCGACGTCCATCGCGTTGCGATGATCGTAGCCCCAGCGATTGTGCAGCGCTGTCTGACCAAATGCGCCGATTGGAAGCGCGCGCCCAAAACTGTGCATGAAGAACTGTTTGATTATGTCTGCCTGAGACAAGGACCACACCCGCGCGCCGCCATAGCGAATGTACGCAGTCGTATGGACCAGCGTATTGATAGGGCGTTGTGGCGAAAGCGTCTGCACCTTTGGCGGAGACTCTTCCGACTCAGCCTCGATCAGCGCTTCAGCAATCTGGACCTCTGCGCCCTTCAATTGCACTTCTGCCTCGGCGAGTTTCAACCGCTGCTGCGCCGCAGCCTCTTCTGCGGTCTGCAGCTCACGTCGCGTTACCAGTCCCTGCGCCAGCAGTTCTTTGATCTTCGCGAGTCGCTCCTCCGCAGCTTTCGCGTCGGCTTGATAGAGCATCTGCACTTGCTCAAGGTTCGACTTGTATGCTTCGGTCACCTGCTTCAGTTGCGTGTGCAGCCGCGCGGGTTCGTTGGCCGGCTTCAACTCCGAAGTGCTTTCAATATTCTTCGCAGCCTGGGTTTGGGCCCGCAAAGGTGCAACCGCTATCGTCATAAAGGTGAGTACCACGCAAATCGTGACGATGAATTGCTTTGCCTCAAAAGTCCTTCTATTAGTTCTCTGAACGACGTGACCTGAATCATCGCCGCAGAGCGGCGAGATGTTTATAGCCACGCGATTGCTCTTGTCATCTCCGCCGCAAAGAGCGAAATGCTTGGCATTTCGCTCTTTGCGGAAGAAGTGATAAGGCCGTGCACTTTCTATAAACATTACGTGCCTACGGCACGCTTCTCTTCCGATTCGCGCGAGCGATGACTTTTGAGGCAAAGCCACGATGAACCGCAGATCTTGAATGTTGTGTTGTACCATCTTCACCTCACGCCGAAAGCCTCTCCATCTGCCAACACCGGTGCTCCTGGCTTCTCTGTGATCTCGTCTTTGTGACTGGCGGTGTCCCACTTAATAAGTTTGAGATCGAGCACAAAGATTGAATAGATCACCGGCACCAACAGCAGTGTGATAAAGGTCGCCACCATCATCCCGCCTATCTGCGCGTAACACATCGGCTCCCAGAGCGGACCACCGTGCATCGCCAGCGGGATCAGGGCAAAGACCAGCGCGAGCACCGTAATCATCACCGGGCGTAGTCGCATGATGCCGGCATCGAGCACGGCCTCTTTTAGTGACTCGCCTTCCGCGTGCTTCTCTTCGATAAAGTCGAAGAGCACGATGATATGACTGACGATCAGCCCGACCAGGCTGATGATTCCGAGGAAGGCCATGAAACCGAAGGCGGTATCCATAATCCATAACGCCACCAGCCCACCCGCGATCCCGTAAGGCACTGCCGCAAAGACCACGAACGGTTTAATCGCATTCTTAAATTGATAGACGAGGCTCAGATAGATCGCCACCAGCGAGATGATCAGTACGACGGTCTGGTTCTTGAAACCCTTGACCTGTTCCTCTTCAGACCCGCCGTAATCCATGTGATAGCCGGGAGGCAGTTGCGCAGCGAAAGCTGTCAACTGTGGACGTGCAGCACTGATGATCTCAGACGCCAGATGGCCCGGTTCAGCCATGCACGAGACAGTGATCGTGCGAAACTGGTTGCGACGACGAACCTTCTCGGTCTGCATCCCGTACTCCAGCGATGAGACTTGCCGCAGCGGCACCTTCTGGTCCCCTCGCATTGAATACACGTACAGGTTGCGCACGTCGGCCAGTTGCGCGCGCTCTTCCATGCGCAGCCGCGCCACGATTGGGATCTGCTTGTCGCCTTCGCGCAACACCGTCAACTGGTTGCCGTTGATTCCGGTCGCGGAAGAAGCGGCCACGTCGAGGTTGGTGATGCCCGCCACGTTCGCGCGGTCGGAATCGGTTTGCAGTTTGACGGTGAAGATATCTTCGCCCCAGTCGTCGCGGATCCGCTGGGCGTATGGAGTATTGCGCAGAATATCTTTTACCTTCTCAGCCTCTTCACGCAGCGCGGCCATGTCGCTGCCGGAGATTCGAATTTCGACGGGCATCGTGATGGGCTTACCCGTGTCGAGTTGCCGCACATCAACGCGCGCGCCCGGCACTCGCTCGTCCAGCGCCTGCTGCAACTCACCGATTAGATGATTCGTGTCATGCTTGTCATTTACTTCAATGATGACCTGCGCGTAGTTGAGCTGTTGCATTTCCGGCGACACTGAGAACCAGAATCGCGGGCCACCGCCACCGACGAAAGTGGTGAGAGACTTCAGGATTTTACGGGGCTGACCGTGTTCAGGATGTTCCTTCCCGTATTC
>DATLVM010000473.1:0-4936 GCA_035577445.1 Pyrinomonadaceae bacterium | reverse complement strand
GCGATCGGATGAGGGAGGCTCGAGTCGCGGCCGACCTCAAACGTGTTGGTCTCGCGAATTCTACCGACGTGATGGCGTGGTTTGTTTGCGACGAATCAAGGCTTGGCCCAGCGGTCGCCGGAGCTGTTATCAACACTGACGACAACATGCACGTCGAAACGACCGCGCCGCGAGAAGCTTTTCGTCCGACGATGGACGAGAATTCTGCCTGGATCGAGCAGCTGCGGACGCCGAGCAAACGGTAGGCGTTCTACCCGCACCGGTCGCCCACGCTGACCCGTGTGCCGTTGAGGAAGTCTCGGACGGGCATGCGTCGCGAATCTTGTGGTTGAACTTCAACCAGACGCAACGCTGTGCCACCGCCGCAGGCCACGATCAATCGATCGCGGCTGGCTTCAATGATTTGTCCCGGCGTGAATTGTAGTTGCTCGATCCATTCGGGCGCCGCCGCCCAAATTATCAGGCGGTGCGATCTGAACGTCGTGTGTGCTGTCGGCCAGGGCTGAAAGCCGCGCACGCGACGCTCGATCGCAAACGCATCCATCGACCAATCGATCAGGCCGTCTTCCCGTTTGAGGATTGGCGCGAATGTCGCTTCTGAATCGATTTGAGGTTTGGGCTGGATCTGATCGAGGTTGGAAATGGTTTCGCTGATCGAGTCAGCGCCAACGTCGGAGAGTTTAGACAAAAGCTGCGGAGCCGTCTCATCCGTGGCGATTTTGATTGCGTGCTGTAAAAGGATCGGCCCGGCATCCAGTTCCTGAACAATTCGCATCGTGGTCGCGCCGGTTTCTGTTTCACCATTCACGATCGCCCAATTCACCGGCGCGGCGCCGCGATACTTTGGCAGCAGCGAGAAGTGAACGTTGACGCAACCCTGCCTTGGAGCGTTGAGGAATTCCTGCGGCAAAATCTTTCCGTAAGCAACAACGACTGCGACATCGGCGTTGTGCGAAACGAATAACTCTTTCGCCTCATCGTTCTTGATCTTCTGCGGTTGATGAATCGTAAGGCCACGTTCGAGCGCGAATTGTTTGACCGGTGATCCTTGCAGCTTCTTGCCGCGTCCGGCGGGTTTATCAGGCTGCGTCCACACGGCGACGATCTCATGACCATCATCGATCAGCCGTCGCAGAGACGGCACGGCCGATTCGGGTGTGCCCATGAAAATAATGCGCATAATTGATTTGCGAGTTTACAGTTAAGACACACGAGGGCGGTAGGTCTGAAGCCGCGTAGCGGCGAAATGTTTATAGAAACAGAGTCAAGCTGGGAAAAGTTCAGCCGGTTGAAAATGCATCGCATCTTCAACCGGCTGATTAGATCGAAATTACCGACGAAGTCTATGAATATTTCGCGCCTACGGCGCTAAGCTAAATCGCCGTTGCTGGCGAGCCAACTGCTTAAAGGCTCGTTTGAAACCGATGCTCCAAACGAGGATTCTCACTCTGCCAATTCCTTTATCAGGTCTTCGGCTGATCCTCGTGTGACCTCACCACGTTGGTAAGCGGCGCGCGAATCAGCAATCTCTGTTGCCATCTGGTCACGGCTTTGATCGATTAGATGTCGCTTGACGATATCGATCAGTAGCTCTTGATCTTCAGGAGATAAACTCTCGACGGTTTCGATCGCTTGTTGCAAACCAGAAGTCTGAACCTCGGACATAGATTTCCTTCCGCCTCCAAAGCCAGTCTATCAGATCGCCGTCCCCGCTTCCGCACGCTTGCGCGTTGCGCCAACCTTTTCTGATGACAATTTCGCCTGCAGGAACAGCAGCAGGTAATCGCGGCCGCCCGCTTTCGAATCGGTGCCGGACATGTTAAAGCCGCCGAAGGGGTGGACGCCGACTAACGCGCCGGTGCATTTGCGATTCAAGTACAAGTTGCCGACATGAAATTCGTTGCGCGCGCGATCGAGTTTCGCTTCGTCTGCCGAATAAACTGCGCCCGTCAAGCCGAACTGCGTGTCGTTCGCGATTTCCAAAGCATGATCGTAATCGTTTGCCTTGATCACGGCGAGCACCGGACCAAAGATCTCTTCCTGTTCAATCGTCGCGCCGGGCTTTACATCGGCGATGACGGTTGGCTCAATGAAGAAACCTTGTTCACCGTCTGAGCCGCCACCGGCGACCACGCGTCCGCCTTCTGCCTTTCCTTTTTCGATGTAGCCGTTGATAGCTTTGAAGGCCTTCTCGTTGACGACGGCGCTCATGTTATTGGCGTTGTCCGTCGGATCGCCAAGCTTGATCTTCCCAGTGCGTTCGGCAATCTTCTCGACCATGGGATCGTAAACACGCGCATCGATAATTGCGCGCGAGCAAGCCGAGCACTTCTGTCCCTGAAAGCCGAAGGCTGATTGCACGACGCCGGTTGCAGCTTCATCGAGGTCGGCATCGTCGGCAACGATGATCGCGTCCTTGCCGCCCATCTCCGCGACTACGCGTTTGATCCAGAGCTGCCCCGGCTGTTTCTTCGCGGCCCGCTCGTTGATTCGCAGGCCAACTTCCATCGATCCCGTGAACGCGACAAAGCGTGTCTGCGGATGATCGACAACCACGTCGCCGACTTCCGCGCCTGAGCCGGTCATGAAGTTCACCACACCTGGAGGCAATCCTGCCTCTTCAAGTAGCTCGAAAAACTTGTAAGCAATCGCCGGTGCGTCGGACGAAGGCTTCAGCACGACCGTGTTGCCGGTGACGATCGCGGCGGCGGTCATGCCGGCCATGATGGCGCAGGGGAAATTCCACGGCGGAATCACCGCGCCCACGCCCAGCGGAATGTATTCGAGGTGGTTGTGTTCTCCCTGGAGCTTGACGAGCGGTTGGTCGCTCGCGTACCGCAGCATCTCGCGCGCATAGAACTCGAGAAAGTCGATTGCTTCCGCGGTATCGCCATCGGCTTCGGGCCAGGTCTTCGCAACTTCATAGATCATCCAGGCAGAGAATTCATGCTTGCGCTCGCGCATCAGAGCGGCGGTGCGAAACAGCAACTCAATGCGTTCAGCGGCGGGAACATTGCGCCATGTCTTGAAAGTCTCAGCGGCGGTCTCGACGGCTTTGGCGGCGAGTTTCTTCGTCGCTTTGTGAAATGTTCCGACGACTTGCGTCCGATTTGCCGGGTTGATGCTGTCGAGAGTGTCACCGGTGTTGAGGCGTTCGCCGCCAATCACCAGAGGATACTCGCGTCCGAGTTCGCTCTTAACTTTTTCGAGCGCCGCGCGCATGGCCGCGGCATTTTCTTCTTTGGTGAAATCAGTAAATGGTTCGTTATGAAATTCTGTTGGCATGATTTTTGGTACGCACGCCTCCGGCGGGCTTCTTTGGTTTCTTATTTTTGCACGCCGGAGGCGTGCGTACCCAGCGCTAGGTCGGCCATTCGCCGGCCTTCTGCAATTTCTTAATCTTCCGCTGCACCAACTCGCGTTTCAGCGGTGATATCCGATTGACGTAAAGAATGCCGTCGCAGTGATCGGTCTCGTGCAGCAGGCAGCGCGCTTCCAATTCGACTCCCTCAATCTCAAATTCCTTGCCGTTAATGTCGTGGCCGCGCGCGATGACGCGCACGCTGCGCTGCACTTTCGAATAAATACCGGGGATAGAGAGACGTCCCTCGTCACCATCCTGCTTGCCTTCCTTCACGATAATCTGTGGATTAGCCATGAAGTAACGGCTCGACTGATCTTTCCCAGCCGAGCAGTCCATCACGAACAGACGCTTGGCGATGCCCACTTGCGTCGCCGCGAGTCCGACGCCCGGCGCTGCGTACATGGTTTCGAACATGTCGTCGGCGAGTTTCTTGAGCTCTGCGTCAAATTTCGTAACCGGATCCGCGGGAGTTGTCAGCACAGGATCAGGCCAGGTAACGATTTTCAAACGGGCCATTCTCTATTATGGGGTTCCTGTCTAAGTGTGTTTGCGAGCAAATGAGATTTTACGATCAAGGGGTGAGGTTTCGCTAGTTGGAAACATTGGCCGCGGATTAACGCTGATCTAAATTTCTTATTTGTTCTGATCCGCGTTCATCCGCGTGAATCCACGGCCAGTCAGTATTTCCGCAACTGTTCCCGATAGCCTTCGAAGTTTCTTTTCATTTCTCCCAAGCTATCTCCGCCGAATTTTTCGCGCATGGCTGCGGCTAAGGTGAGCGCGACCATTGCTTGGCCGATCACGCCGGCGGCGGGAACGACTGTGATATCGGAGCGTTCGAAGGCGGCTTTCTCTTCCTGCTTTGTATCGATATCAACCGAACGCAGCGCGCGACGCAAGGTCGAGATCGGCTTCAAGTATCCGCGCACGCGAATCTCTTCGCCGTTCGTGACACCGCCTTCGAGTCCGCCTGCACGATTCGTTGCCCGAGTGAACTCTTTCGCTTCCTCGCTGTACGAGATTTCATCGTGAACTTGCGAGCCGGGAAGAGAACTGGCTTCGATGCCAGAGCCAATCGCGACGGCTTTGACCGCGTGAATCGACATGATTGCCTGAGCGAAACGTCCGTCCAATTTCTGATCCCAAGACGTGTGCGAGCCGAGACCCGGCACAACGCCGCGCGCAACTACTTCAAAGATACCGCCCAGCGTGTCGCCGTCAGTCTTTGTCTGATCGATGAGGTCGATCATCTTTTGTTGCGCGTCTGCATCCGCGCAATTTAGCGGCGAGTCCTCAGGAATAGACGAAATCTGATCGAAACTAAGTTCGAGCGGCTTTTCGGGAATCCCGCCGAGCTGAATTACGTGGCTGCGGATCTCGACACCGAATTGCGCCAGCAACTGCTTCGCGATCGCCCCGCACGCAACGCGCGCCGCAGTTTCGCGCGCCGAAGCTCGCTCCAAAACGTTTCGCAAATCGCGCGCGTCATACTTCAGCCCGCCGGCGAGATCGGCATGACCCGGACGAGGACGTTTCACTTGTCGAGACTTTTCCGGCGGAAGCTCTTTCGGC
>DATLVM010000472.1:0-8233 GCA_035577445.1 Pyrinomonadaceae bacterium | reverse complement strand
ACCATTCAGTACATGTCGCCTGAGCAGGCCCGCGGAACCGAGGTTGATGCGCGCGCAGACATCTGGAGCTTGGGGGTGTTGTTGTATGAAATGATCGCGGGATGCCTGCCGTTCGCGGGATCCGCAAAGAGCGAGATCCTGGCCTCAATTCTAAATGAAAAGGAGCCGCCGCCATTGGCGCGGTTTGCCCGGGAGGTCCCGCCGGAACTTGAGCGCATCGTTGATAAAGCTCTCCGCAAAGATCGCGAAGAGCGATATCAGGTGATCAAGGACATGTTGCTCGACCTTAGAACTCTGAAACACCAAATGGAGTTTGAAGCCGAGTTGGAGCGTTCCATCGCACCGAATGCCGAGATCATCAGACACACAATCAGCCAGAGACGACCAACCACCCACGGCGCTCTTACGAAGAGCGCGCAGTTTCTACGCAAAGAGATCAAAAAGTACCGGCGCTCGGTAGCCGTGGGACTGCCCCTCTTGATACTGGCCGTGGCTGGAGTTTATCTGTTCTATTTTGCCAGACCCGCCAAAGCTATCGGTTCAATCGCCGTCGTTCCCTTAGTGAACACCACCAATGATCCAAACACCGACTATTTGAGTGACGGCATTACCGAGAGCATCATCACCAATCTCTCACAGCTCCCGGGCCTGAAAGTCATGGCTCGATCGACGGTCTTTCGTTTCAAAGGTCAGGAAGTCGATCCGCAGGATCTCGGGCGTCGGCTGGGCGTACAGGCGGTGCTCGTGGGTCGCCTGCGTCAGCAAGGCGACAACCTGATCATCAGGACTGAATTGGTCAACGTCGGAGATGGGTCGGAACTTTGGAGCGCCGAATATGATCGCAAGCTGGCGGACGCTCTGTCGATCCAGCGTGAGGTTTCGCGCGAGATCTCTGAGAGATTGCGTTTGCGGCTCACGGGCGAAGAGAAAAAGCAGTTCAGCCGACGCGACGCCACCACCGATGCGGAGGCCTACCAATCGTATCTAAAGGGACGCTACTACTGGAACAAGAGGACTGCCGAAGGCATCAACAAGGCCATTGAACAGTTTCAGGAAGCAGCCGATAAAGATCCGAATTATGCTTTGGCTTACGCGGGACTTGCTGATTGTTACATGTTGCTGGAAGGCTACGTGGGAACTCCGGCGACCGAAACATTGCCGAAAGCTAAAGCCTTTGCCGAACGGGCGCTACAAATCGACCAGTCGTCTGGTGAGGCGCGGGCCTCGCTGGCCAACATCAGCGCGATGCTTTGGCAATGGGACAAGGCTGGCGAAGAATTCAAGCGGGCGCTCGACCTTAATCCGAATTACGCGACTGCGCACCACTGGTACAGCATATATCTGCGGCACGTGGGACGATTCGACGAAGCTTTGATGGAGATTAAGCACGCGCAGGAACTCGATCCGCTTTCGATAGTGATCAATACCAATGTCGCGCAGGCTTATCTGGCGAAGGGCGATGTCAGTTCGGCCATCGATCAGGCCAGAAAGGCGATCGAACTGGATCCGAAATATCCCGGTGGGTACCGAGTCTTGGCGCAAGCCTATGCCAGGCAAGGCCACGCTGCCGAAGCCCTCTTAGTGCTGCAAAAGGCCAGCGAGTCGTCGGGCAGAGCAAGTGAGTACCAAAGCTATCAGGCATGCCTGCAAGCCATTGTTGGCAAGCGCGACGAGGCGCTCGCCAACCTCAAACAACTCGAAGAGCGGTATGCCCGGCACGACATCATTGGATTCGATTTGGCTATGGTCTGCACTGGTTTGGGCGATAAGGACCAAGCATTCGCGTGGCTCGAAAAGGATCTCCAAAGTCACAGCGGATTGTTACCTTACGTGCGCTGGGATCCCTTCTTTGAGCCTCTGCGCGGCGACCCGCGTTTCGGCAGTTTAATGAACCGCATTGGTTTGAAGTACTGAAACTTTCCTGCCACGCCGCCACCGGTTCGACCCTGCTCATGGTCCGAACCTCTTCCTGTATTCGGTCGAGACTAAAAACGCGCGCACCATCTCGGCGCCGATGAAATCACCATTGAACTTATTTAGCTTGTCTAACCAGAAGTTATAGCCGTTGAAGTTTCCATCCGGCGCATCGTTCGGATTCCTTCTGAGATAGCCGAAGTACTGCATCAGCACAAACGCTCGGTTGAATTCTTGCTGTACCAGCGTTGAGTTCTCGGCGACACGCCGTAGCGCACGGGCGCGCGCGGCAACGTCGGCAGTGTTTGACGCGGAACCAAATTCAGCGACGGCCGCCGTACGGTCAGTGCTGGACGGAGCGACGCCGGCGTTCGTGAACAGCATATCTACGAACGTTGCGGGCGTCATCGACGTTGGGTATGTCGAAGTGAAGGCCGAGCGCTGAACGAACGAGTTTGCATAATTCTGCTTGTTCGTTTCGAGTTGTTGTTGCCAGTTGCCTTGATTGACGATCACGCCCTGACCAATCTGTTGCGCGTCAGGCAGGAAATCGCTGAGCCTGACCGGCACCGGCGCTCCCGGCAGATTGCCGAACGCAGATTTGTAAAAGCGATAGACGAGATAACCGCTCTGCTGAAACTCAATCGAAATATAGAACGCGCCCGAGACGTTGGTGCGCGCCGCGTCGATGCAACTCTGATTGCTTCCACAGGCTGTGATCGAATTCATCCAGAACGCGAGACCGCTCGAGTCTGGTTCGCGATTCAGGAAGTCGCGATAGTTCTGCGTCACGAACACCTGCGAGTCATCAATCGCATTGGTAGTCAGACCGCTCGTGTCCCCGAACACAGTGAATCTGAAAGCCGGAGTGACCGCGACGCCGCCTGCGGCATTCCCATCCTGCACAAACCAACGACCAAAGAATGTTTGCCCAACCAAAGAAGGGTTCGCCGGAATTAGGAGACTAGCCGAGCCGAATCCCTGGCCTGCGCCGCTGCCTGACAACTGCATATTGAGGCGAGCGAACGATGCGGTTGCGGGAATGGTCGGACCGGTTCCTGGATCGTTGCTGTCAATGACGAGCACCGCTGATGCGCCGCCCAGCGCATTCGTCACGCCCACAGTGAAACTGGAGTTACCAACGTTCGGCGGTTCAATGGCAGTCGCTTGAGGTACGGCGCCTCCGGATCCTTGCGTGCCGGTTCCGGTGATTTGAGGGACGCGATTCGATTCACTGTAAAGCGTCGGCCGGTCGAATGGAGCTGTGCCGGCAAGCACTCGCGGATCAGTCAGAGCATTGCGGAGGAACGCAACGAGATCAGATTGCTGCTGCGGTGAAAGTCCGAGCGGGCGAATCAAATTGTGATTGATATTAGGCGCGTCAAAGTCACCGCCGCGATTGTAAAAAGCTACGATTTCTTCGAGCGTAGCGAAGTGACCATTATGAAAATAAGGGCCGCGCAATCCGACGTTGCGCAGACTCGGCGTGCGAAACTCGCCCATGTTGTTTGCGTTGCCGGTCACTTGGAAACGGCCGGTGTCTTCAGTCTGCGGCCGCACGCCGATGTTATGAAATGCGTTGTCGCTGAACAGGCTGCCGGCGTGACAGACATTGCATCCGCGCGTATTAAAAATTCCCTGGCCGCGAGCTTCCGCCGCACCGAGCGGTGCGATTTGCTGGGCGTTCAAATCCCACGGGGTTCGATCTGAATAGAGCGTGCGCTCGAATGTAGCGATCGCTTCCGCGATCCTTACCGGTGTTATGTCGGTGCTGCCGTATGCGTCTTGAAATAGCTCCTGATAACTACGACCGGCGATCCAGTCGCGCAGACCGGCAGGCACTGAGGGCGAAAGCGCCAGCGGCCTCGAGATCGCCACACGGTTCGCGACATCAACCCAGGTGCGGCTGGCGTTGGCCATCTCGGCAGAGCTGACGGGCGGCCCGAGCACTTGGCTCTCGAGGGCCGCGCCGTTAGCGAGCACCACCGCGCCACCGATTGGATCTGAGAACGTCGACGTTGCTCTCCCATCCCAGAACAATGAATTAGAAAATCCGGCGTCGATATATGAGCGAGATTTTCTTCCCGTCACTTGCTCATGAAAACCGTAAGTCGGCGACAGGCTGTAAGTGCCATCAGCGTTGTTGCTAATCACGCCGGGTGACGCGAAGACATCATCAGCAGTTCCGAACGTTCCGTCGGCGCCGGGATTGGTCGATCGCGGATTGCCGACAATCGCGCGCGCGTCTGATCCGCCGTTCGATGCAAAGTGACAAGTGCCGCACGCGACCGTCTGCGTCGATGAAAGCTGTTCATCCCAAAAAAGCGTCTTACCAAGGAAGGCTTTCGCGGCGGTGACTGTGTTGCCGGCGGGCTGAGGCGGAGGATTCAGCGGCGGCTGTCCATTGATGACACCGTTGGCGCGCACGCCTGTGTCCGGCGCGCTCACGCTGCTGACAGTGCTTCCGTTTTCCGCGCGCACCCAATAGAAGAATGTCTGGCCCGATGTGGCGGTCGTATCGAAGAACGTTCCTTCCGCGGTCGTGCCGATTGCTGTGGCGGTCGCGGAATTGTTCGCGGTGTTGCGAAAGACGCGATACAGATTCGCGCCCGTTATCGCGTTCCAACTGATTCCGACTTTGGTTGAATAGGCGTTATCGCTGGCCGTGACTTCGGTCGGCGCCGCCAGCGAACCTGTTTGTGCGGTCGATCGAAAACTCGGAACCATCCGATGCGCGACAGTTAACGTTGCGACAACACTCAGCGTCAGTATTAAGGATAGGTGGACTTTTCGCATAGTTCTTCCTTCCGTTTCTCGGATCGGCATCGGGGAACTATTAAAGCTTGAGGCTATGTAGTGAACCGTGAATGACTGCGGTTCGTATTCGAAGTATTAGTCGCGCCTTACGGAAGTTTGTATGACGCGCCGGCTGCGGTTTTTGTGTGTTGTCGGGGGCGGGGCAGTAGCCCGACCGTAAGGGAGGGCGTAAGCAGTGCCGTTAACGCCCTCCCTTACGGTCGGGCTACTGCCGACGGCGCTTCTTCTGTTATGCTCGCCGCGTCTTAACGCCACCTGAGGTGATACCCGCCATGTCGAACCGTCGCCTTCGAATCAATCACATTCTGTCAGTCTCTCTGTCGTTGATGTTGTTTGCCGCGCCAGGCTTGGCTCAGCAGCCCGTGACTCAAGCGCCACAGAAGAGTGCGCAGCTTAACGAGATCACTTTTGACGACTTGCTCGCGGTCGATGCTTTCAAAATGTATGGCGAGGTGCGGAACGTCGGGCAGTTGTTAGGCAACGGCGGCGCCGGTGAAATCATCGAGCCGATCATCAAGCTGGCCGAGCCGGGAAAAGAATTCCAGTCGATCATTGATTTCCTGAAGAAGAACTCAGAAGCCCTGACGTCTTCACGCTTGATGTTCGCGACCTGGCCGACACGCACGGATCTGCCCAATGTGTTCGTCGCCATCGAGTTTCCAACCAAGGATGAGGCTGACAAGTTTGCGCCAAAGCTGGAAACATTCTTGCCGACAGTGTTGCCGCCGGTGCCGGTTACGCCGGAAGCGTCGCCCGAAGCTAAACCAAAGACCACAGCATCGCCGGCGCAATCGTCCGTCTCGCCAGCTGCCAGCTCTCGGTCCGCAAAACCTGCTTCGTCGCCACCGCCTCGAGAGGAACGTTTGCCATTTGTCATCACGCACTCGGGCTCTTTGGTCTTCATCGCTGATAAAGCTTTCAAGTTCGAGAAGCTTCATCCACACACGGCTCAATCACTTTTTCGAGATCCGAACTTCCGCACCGTCCATGACAAGTTCACCAGCGAGCCAATCTTTTTCTTCTTCAACGTGGCTTTGGAAGACAAGAGCAAACCGCAACCGTCGCCGACATCGGTGATCTCTGAAGCACAAGAAGCGCGGATCAAGACGCCGGACAAAGATGATTCGCCAGACGAACCACCGCGGGCCGACAATTCGCCGGCGCCCACGCCGCAAGAGAGGCAAACTGCGGTTCTGATTGCCGGTCCTGAACCTTCACCCGCGCCAACGCCGACCAAAGAACAAGAGGCGCAGGCGGTTGCGTCGAGGCGCGTCGGTCAACTGCTGGACGCGATCGGTTACGGCGAGCCGCAATGGCCTGAAGCGGTTGGACTCGCGATTGAGTTGAGCGGCAGTGAATACGTCGTGCGCGCGCTGATGATTGACAAGCCGGAGGCCAAGCGCACGCCGATTCCTTTCGTGCCGCAGTTGTTGTCAGGTTCGCCTTACGCGACGGAAGCGGCGTCAGTGCTCCCCGACGACACCGATATTTTTGTGAGCGCATCGATCGATCTGACGAAGACTTATGAAGGGATGAAGAAAGAAGCGGAAACACGCGCCAAGGCCGAACTAGGAAGGCCAAAGTCGCAAAGATACGAAAATGGCGTTCTGGTCGAGCAAGGACCGGTACGTACAGAGGTCACAGATCCGTTTGCCGAGTTCGAGACGAAAGCCGGTTTCAAGATCAAGGACGATTTGTTGTCGGTGCTGGGAAATGAAGTCGCGCTTGCCGGTTCTCTAAAGACTTTGATGGGTGCAGGCTTCGTCAATCTTGGGATTCGCACCGACTCAACTAGCGCAAACGAATCGAGCGGCGACAAATCCAAAGAGGAGAAGAAGCCTGAATCGGCAATCCCTGTGCTTCTAATTGAAGTCAGAGATCGCGACGCGGTTCGTAAGTTGATGCCCAAGGTTTTAACTGGGCTAGGTATAGGTGAAGCGAACCTGATCGCACAGACTGAACGTCGCGGCGATACGGAGATGGTGAATTACGCCGGCGTGTTTGCGTATGGCTTCGTGGGAAACTTTCTCGTGATCTCCGATGCGACATCAGTGCGCAAGGTCATCGACGCGAATGTAAACAGTCAGACGCTGTCTTCAAATACTGTCTTTCGTAATTCGCGACGTTGGGAATCAAGTCGCACGCTGGGCCAACTCTACGTCTCGCCGGCCTTGATGCAGAGTTACCATGATCAAATTCGCAAGCAGGCGGCTTCAATGGATCAAGCGATGCGCGACTTTCTTTTGGCGCTGGATCCCCGGTCGGAAGCAATTACCTATGCGCTGTCGAATGATGGCCCCGGTATGCAACACGAGCTGCACCTGCCTAAGAACCTGATTCTGACGATGGTGGCGGGGATATCATCGTCGGTGAAGAACCCTCCACCCGAAACGAATGAGGGAATCGCGATTGCGCTTTTGCAATTCATTGCCAACTCTGAAGCGCAATACAAAGCAGGCCCGGGCAAAGGAAGTTATGCTTCGCTGCAGCAGATGATCGACGCCAAGATGTTTCCCGCGGATGTTGCCGAGAAGTACGGGTACAACTTTCAAGTCACCGTTACGGGCGATCAATTTGAAGCGGTCGCCACGCCGCGCGAGTACGGCCGCACCGGCAAGCGTTCGTTCTTTGTCGATAAGAGCGACGTGGTGCGCGGCGGCGATCACGGTGGCGGAGCAGCTACGATCGCCGATCCTCCAGCGCAGCCTTAATCCAGGTTTTCGATTGAGACAGGCTCGATCTGATCTGCGGGTTCAAAGCCAAAGACGCGCGAATAGAAGTAGAACTCACCATCAAGCGCACGCTTGATGTTCTCAGCGCGGCGAAAGCCGTGCTGCTCACCTTCGAAGGCGACGTAAGCGACGGGCAGTCCTTTCTCGCGCAGAGCATCAACCATCATCTCGGCCTGATTCGGCGGGACGACCTTGTCCTCCGAACCTTGAAAGAAGATCACTGGACACGAGAGTCGATCCGCGAAGTGAATCGGGGAACGCTCGATGTAAAGATCGCGTCGTTCAGGATACGGGCCGACTATGCCGTCGGAATACTTTGATTCGAATTTGTGCGTGTCGAGCTCCAATGCCTCGAGATCGCTGACGCCATAGTAACTCGCTCCGGCTTTGAAGTAATTGCGAAACGTTAGCGCGCACAGAGTCGTGTAACCGCCGGCGCTGCCGCCATCGATCATCGAACGTTTCGGATCGACTTCGCCGCGACTTGCGAGAAATTTCGCGCCGTTCACACAGTCATCGACATCGACAACTCCCCAGGTTCCATTCAGCCGTTCACGATACGCACGACCATACCCGGTGCTACCACCATAATTAACGTCGAGGACAGCGACGCCGCGACTGGTCCAATACTGAATGCTCAACATCAGGATTGCGATCGTGGCCGAGGTCGGTCCGCCGTGGCTCTTTACCAGGAGCAGCGGCCGCTCGTTTTCCGGTCCAACGAAGTCAGGGTTCCGGGGTGCGTAGAAGAATCCATGCGCGGTCAAGCC
>DATLVM010000471.1:0-22294 GCA_035577445.1 Pyrinomonadaceae bacterium | reverse complement strand
CACGTGGTCGTGAAACAAACAAAGCCCGGATCGAAATCGCCACCGTCCTGCCACTAGCCACCGTCATCGCCGCCTTGGCGGTCTCGGCAATCTTCGCTAGTCACTCGCAAGTGCTCCTGACTGTTCATTTCTTTGTTGAGCGCGTCGTCAGCCTGCTCAGCTAATCGACCTTCTTCCTCAGCAGACTTTCCGCCTGCCGGTGACACGACTGTAACTTATGGCCGCAACCGGTCGTATAAGTGAATGCGTGCTAAACTACGCGCTTGCCCGTTAACAAATCTCCAAATGCCGTCTCAGCAGTCAAGAAATCGCTTCCCCTTAGTTAAGCTCTCGCTCGTTCTATTGGTTCTGACCCTCGTCGCCGGTTGTAAGAGTGACTACCCGTCTTCAGGGAAAGCCGCGAGTCCCGATAGCAAATCAGCGCCTCGACAAGTCAAAACCGCAAAGGTTATCGAGATGCCAATTGGTGAAACCGTGACCGTCAACGGCAGTTTGGCTGCTTATGATCGAGTCACGGTCAGCACAAAAGTGCCCGGTCGCCTGCAGACAATTTCAGTTGACTTGGGTAGCACTGTGCGCAAGGGACAAGTGATCGCTCAGCTCGAACAGCAGGATTACAAATTGCGCGTGCAACAAGCTGAGGCGGCGTTAGCCCAGGCGCGCGCGCGACTGGGATTGTCACCTGACGGCGGTGATGATCGCGTCACCGCGGAAGAGACTGGCACCGTGCGCCAAGCCAAGGCTGTGCTGGAGGATGCGAAGCTAAAACGCGATCGCGCAGCGAAGTTGGTGCAGCAGGGAATTACTCCACGCGCCGAATACGACACCGTCGATTCGGATTACAAAGTTGCCGAGAGCCGTTACCAGGATGCGCTCGAAGAGATTCGCAATCGTCAGGGTCTGCTGGCCCAACGACGTTCGGAAGTGTCTCTGGCGAAGCAGCAGCTCGCGGACACAGTTGTTTATGCGCCGATGGACGGGGTCGTGCAGGAGAAGAAATCCAGTAGCGGCGAGTATCTGGCTGCCGGCGCGCCGGTTGTCGATATCGTGAAAATGGATCCGTTGCGGCTGCGCGTCGATGTTCCCGAACGCGATTCGCACAACGTGCGTCTGGGACAGAGCGTGCGCGTCAGCCTTGAAGGCGATCCGAATTCGTATCTCGGTTACATCAAGCGCCTCAGTCCGACCATTAGCGAGCAGAACCGCGTGCTGTCGGTCGAAGCCGACGTCCGGAACAACGGTAAACTTCGTCCAGGCGCGTTTGTAAAAGCCGAAATCGTCACGAATCAAACCAGCACCGCGGTTACCGTCCCATCGAATGCGCTCGTCACGTTCGCGGGCATCGATAAAGTGATCCTGATCGAAAACGGCAAAGCGCTTGAGAAAGCCGTTACCGTCGGACGCCGCGGCGATAATTGGATTGAGATTAAGGCCGGCTTAAATCTCGGGCAGACCGTCGTCATCGATCCAGGTAATCTGCAATCAGGGCAGAATGTGACGATAGACACGCAATAGGAAGCTACATGTCGCAACAATTACCTGAACAAGCTTCACAACTCTTGCGAATGCCGCTCACGATCGAGCAGCGATTGGAATTGATAGGCGAGCTGTGGGACAGCCTACCGGATTCAGTCGTTGAGTTACCTGTTCCTGAATGGCATAAGGCAGATGTGGATCGCCGATTGGCCGCTGCTGATGCAGAGCCCGATGCTGGGATACCTTGGGAAGACGTTAAGGAGCGCCTCGGCAAGATCTGTTAATGCAAAAGCTTGCCGAGATTTGTATTCGCCGTCCGGTATTTGCCGCGATGATCATCTTGTCTTTGGTCGTCGTCGGTTCAGCGAGCTACTTCAAACTTGGTGTCGATCGTTTTCCTTCGGTCGACCTTCCTACCGTTAGCGTTCGCACAAATCTTCCTGGCGCGTCCCCGGAAGAAATGGAGACGCTCGTCTCGCAGCGCATCGAAGAAGTGGTCAACACTGTAGACGGCATCGACCAACTTCGATCAGTTTCGGGGCAGGGAAATTCCTTCGTAATCGCGACTTTCAATCTCAATCGGGACATTGATACCGCAGCTCAGGACGTTCGCGATCGTGTTGCCACTGTCGTTCGCGATCTGCCGCCGGATACTCGGCCTCCGGTGGTGGCGAAGTTTAATAATGACAGCACGCCGGTGATTACGATCGCCCTGTCGGGTGATCGGTCCCTGCGCGAGCTGACCGAGTACGCCGACAAGGTCGTTCGGCCGCAGCTTGAACGCTCACAAGGCGTCGGTGAGGTTGGCGTCGTCGGTGGGCTGGAGCGCGCGATCAATGTTTGGATCGATTCTGAGCGGCTCGCGGCTTACAAGATTCCCATCACTGCCGTTCGCGATGCTCTCCAACGCCAGAACTCAGACGTACCCGGTGGCAACGTCGAAACCGGCAAGCGGGAACTGGTGCTCCGCACGCTCGGGCGTTTCAACGATCCACGCGAGATGGAGGATCTCGTCATCGCGAATATTAACGGTACTCCGATAAAGATTCGCGATATCGGCCGCGTGGAAGACGGAACCAAGGAGCAACGCTCAGTCGCGCACCTGAATGGTGTGCCCACCGTGACGTTGGAGATTCGCCGCCAATCAGGCGCCAACACCGTCGAAGTCATTAGCAATATCAAGACGCAACTCGATCGCGTCAAAGGTCAACTTCCCGGCGACATGAAGATGGAAGTGATTCGCGATCAATCTCGCTACATCGATGCGGCCCTGCATGAAATTACGCGTCACCTTATTCTGGGCAGCATCCTCGCAAGCCTGGTCGTGCTGCTTTTCATGCGTTCCTGGCGTTCGACGCTGATCGCGGCAGTCGCGATTCCGTGTTCCGTCATCTCGACATTCGGGATGATGCGCGCGCTGAACTTCACGCTGAACGGCGTCACGATGCTCGCGCTGGTTTTGATGGTCGGCGTCGTCATCGATGATGCGATCGTCGTCCTCGAGAACATCTTCCGATTCGTGGAAGAGAAGCGCATGACCGCCATGCGTGCCGCGAAGGAAGCTACCGCAGACATCGGACTCGCCGTCATGGCGACCACGTTTTCGCTGGTCGTGATTTTCCTTCCGGTATCGTTCATGTCGTCTGTCTCAGGACGGTTCCTGTTCCAGTTCGGGATCACTGCGGCCGTCGCTGTGCTCGTTTCGCTGCTCGTCTCGTTTACCTTGACGCCGATGATGAGCGCGCGACTGCTTCGGGTTGAAGATGCCGCCGCCGGTCACGCACCCGTCGGCCACCATCACGATACGGTAAGTAGCGCCGGATCGCGGCGCGGCTTTTACGCGCTAATCGATCGTGCTTATACGTGGCTGCTGCGGTTGGCGATGCGTCATCGACTTGCAGTGGCTGTCGTCGCGATCGCCGTGGCCGTTTCCAGCGTCCCGCTCTATCGCATGGTTAAGCAGGAATACATCCCAACCGACGTCGACGAAGCTGAATTTGAAGTCAACGTCAACGCGCCGGAAGGTACGAACGTTGAAGCGATGATGGAATCGATGAATTCGATCGAAAAAGATTTGCTGACTACGCCGGGCGTACGTTTGGTTTTAGCCAACGCGGGAGGTGGATTCATTGGTGGCGTGAACCAGGGATCGGCCTATATCCGCATCGCGCCGCACGAAGAACGAACTTTTTCCTTAACCAAGATTTGGAATTCAATCAGGGCGGGTCATCCACTCGCGGCCTTTCGTGGCAACTACACTCAGCGTGATGTCATGCAGGAAGTTCGCCGCCGCATGGCCAAGTACGCGCCGTTCAGATTCAGCGTGCGTAACGCGCCGTCGTTCAACATCGGCGGCGGTCAGCAGGACATCGATTTCGTGATTCGTGGGCCAGGCTTGCAGGAGTTGGCAAAGTACGCCGACGACTTGCGCAAAAAGACCCCCGAGATTGGCGGCATCGTTGACGCGGACACGACGCTCAAGCTCGACAAGCCGGAGCTGCGAGTGCAAATCGATCGCGCGCGCGCGGCGGACCTTGGAGTTGATAGCTCTGACGTGGCGACAGGCTTGCGCCTAATGGTTGGTGGCGATGATCAAGTCACTCGTTATTACGATCCGACGGTCAATCTCGACTACGATGTGCAGCTTCGTCTGTCAGAAAGGGATCGAACAGATTCTGCCACGATTCAGCGGTTGTACGTGCCATCATCGCGAGGCGGGCTGGTTCGCCTGGACAATCTGGTGAAGATTCAGGAGGGCATTAGTCCTTCGCGTATCGATCGCCTGGATCGTCAGCGCATGGCGGCCATGCGCGCGAATGTCGCGCCCGGGTTCGCGATGGCAGATCGCCTTGACGCGTTGCGCAAAGCCACGCATGAGATGCATCTTCCGGCAGCGTACACGACCACCGTCGCGGGTCGTGGCCGCGAATTAGAGCGAACCTTCATCGAGTTCATCTGGGCCTTCATGCTTTCGATTATCTTCATGTACATGATCCTGGCATCGCAATTCGAGAGCACTATTCACCCGCTGACGATCCTCTTAAGTCTGCCACTCTCAGTTCCATTCGCGCTGCTTTCGCTATGGCTGACCGGTGACACCTTGAATTTGTATTCCGCCTTAGGTGTGCTGGTGCTGTTCGGCGTGGTGAAGAAGAACGCGATCCTGCAAATCGATCACATGAACAATCTGCGCGCGCTCGGAATGGAGCGCGATCCCGCCATCATTCAGGGCAACCGCGATCGTCTGCGACCAATTCTCATGACGACGTTAGCCTTGGTTGCGGGCATGGCGCCGCTGGCCTTGGGCACCGGCCCCGGCGCGGAAGAACGCCGCTCGATCGCCGTCGTGGTGATTGGCGGCCAGTCGCTGTCACTCCTGTTGACGCTAATTGCCACGCCGGTTGTTTATTCGTTGCTCGATGATATGCGTTCGACCGCGAGGTGGAGACGATGGGCGACAGTTACCGCGAGAGTCACCGCGCCGCTGACAAATGTTGTTCGCAGGATCGCGCCCACGCGGCGAGGCGAAGAGCCGGTTGCGGTCGAGCCGCCAACTTCGGCGCCGGCGCTACATCCCGACGATTAAGAGCGACCGAGCCCACAAGCGCTGAAGGCGCGACGATGCAAAAGCCTGGGGCAACGCCCCAGGTCATCGCGAGATCTCACAACTGAGCGCTGAAAGCGCGAAATGAAGTCAGTGCCAAACATATCGTTCGTCGTAATCAATCCTGTACGCTTTTAGAAATTTCCGATATTCGTGCCTGAAAAGACACACGACGATGATGTTCTTGTTGGTTGCGAATGTATCGCTTCAATATAGGCACATTTGATTCGCCGATTGAGAATGCTCCGTAACCTCTTTGCCACTGAAAGTTCTCAATGGCTGTCCTTTGGTCTTGATCCACTTTGAGGTACTTGTCTTCACCTGCTCAACCAACTCGGCGACCGTGATCGTACGAGACAGAGAAAAGAGAACGTGAATATGATCAGCGGTTCCGTCGATGGCGAGAGATGGTGATTTTAACTCGCGCAAGATCGTCGCCATGTAAGGTTGAAGTTCGACAGCGATCTCAGTTGTGATGAATGGTTCGCGATTCTTGGTGCTGAAGATCAAATGGATGAGAACCGAGGAGAGGGATTGAGGCATTTGGTTACTCCTTTTTGATTTCGCGCTTTCAGCGCTGAAATTATTGATTGTCTTCAAACCTGGGGCGGCTGCCCCAGGCTTTCACATGATCGCGCCTTTGGCGCTCGGGATTCTATCAGCACTTTGGGCTGTGCAAGTCCGCAAGGATCTTGCAAGCCGAGAGTGTGGGCTAAAGCCTATTGGAGTGATTACTTGTTGAGTCGTCGCTCGTATTGACTACTTTGTACTGCTGAGTTCTTCCGGGATTTCCTCCGGCAGCTGCAAAACTTTTTCCCAGCCAGAGTTGTCTGCACGCATTTGGGCGGTGAGATCATCACGCAGCTTCGTGAGATTTTGGCTGAGCGAGTAAGGATAATTGTGAAGATCGCCAAATTTCTTCATCTGATCCGTAACGAACGCTTTCTGTTTTTCGATCGAAGGTATCGGTGAGTATTGTCCATTCTCCCAGAACGTTTCGAGCAGGCGTTCGACACGAACGGCCCCGGGAATTTCGATCTGTTCATCGTCAAGGCCGGTCACATCCGCCACATAATTTCCTGTGCGGTCGATTCCACGAAAGACTTGCAGGCGTCCCGGCAGCGTGATCTTGTCGAGTGAGTTCGACGCTTTCAGGGTTGGCTGGCCGTCGATCAAGCAGGCTTTGAAGATCACGCCCGCAACGTGCTTCACTTCACTCGATAATTTTGTGCCGATGCCAAAGCCCGCCGCTTCGGGAAACTCTCTGACAATTCGTTTGAGCTTTTCTACATCGAGATCGCCGGTGAGGTTCGGACGCAAGCCATGCAGACCGTTGGCCTCAAAGAAATCCAGACACCATTTGCCGAGCTCGGCCAAATCGCCTGAGTCGACGCGAAAGCCTTTGAAAGCCTGGCGACGCACTTCCGTGGAAGTCGCTGCCATCGCTGCGTGCACCGCTCCCATGTAAACGTCGATCGTGTCGAGCAGCAGCGTCGTGCCGTGCGGATTCGCGTCCAGCCAGCGTTCGAAGGCCACCTGCTCGAAATGTTTTGGTTGCCCGGTGCGCGGCTCGATCTCAGGCTCGGTCATGTATTCGAGATAGGCCTGCTGCCAGTAATGCGCAATCGTGCCGACGGCGGGAATGTCGAGGCGGTGTGCGGCCTCCATATTTGACGTGTCATTAAAGCCGCCGATGAACGCGTACGTAGCGATGTCCACCGCGCGTTCGATGTCGCCATTGCGACGCAGCGAGAAATCCGACAACCAACGATGGCCGGCGGCCATGCGAAACTGCATAGCCACGCTCGCCGTGGTCATCGGCAGATCGAACGCATGCTCGAATTTGATCTCCTGTGCCTGCGTGAGGCCGAACTTGCCGGTGATATCCGCAATCGGTTGCTGCGGAAACATGATCGTGCCCGGCCGCACCGCGCGAATGAACCCGACGAACTGAATGTCTTCGATGGCTTTGGCGAATCGTTGCAAGCCGCCGCGGTCCTGCTCGAGAAATCTCATACGCGGCCGATCGATTTGGCTGTCGACGAGCAACCGGATCAGGCGTTCATGCCCCAGCACCGGCGCAAACGGTAACTTGCGCTGCGTCACATAGAACGTCGCGATCGTTTCACTGAGCGGCTTTCCGTGAACGTTGGTGACGTCTTTGTAAGACGCATCGCCCATCGCGGCGTGATAGCGATCGAAATTCAGTGTGCCCATTGACGCAGCATAATACTCCCGGGCCGCGGTTGGCCCAAAACCATATAAGGCAAGCTATCAATTTTGCGCACCTGTCACTTGCATTGAGTCCGCCTATCGGTAGTATCCTAGAGCCGTTCTCCATCCAACTCTTCCCGCTTTGGTTATCACGAGCGATGTTCCCCCGCGAACCTGATCGATCTAAAGGAGAAAAGAAATGAAAGCCATCAAAGCGTTAAGCCTTTCGCTGATCGTTTGCAGCGTGATGTTGGTCGGTGCAAGTACAACTTCAGAGGCAGGCAATCGTTGCACGGACCACTGTGCCGATCGATACAAAGTTGCGAAGGACGCTTGCCGACTTATTCCGCTAAAGACTGAGCGAAAGATCTGCGAGCGAAGGGCGAAAGAAGTGAAAGAGGATTGTAAGCATCGATGCCGGTAAGTCTGGCGAGCGGACGTTCGAAAGTTGACCAGCCGCTTCAGCGCCGGGAACTGATTGTGCGGAAAAATGGTAAGCCGCGGAGCAGCGACAGATTCTGACGCTGCTCCGCGGCTTTCAGTTCAGAAGAGATCGCCGAACCCGGCGATAAATCGCCGGGCTATTTTCGTGAAGTCCACTGGCGCGGACCTTTCATCGGTTACGCCCCTGTAGCCATGCTTTCATTGCCGACAATTTCGGCTCCCGCTGCTTTCA
The DNA here is from genome assembly GCA_035577445.1 of Pyrinomonadaceae bacterium. Classification (GTDB taxonomy): domain Bacteria; phylum Acidobacteriota; class Blastocatellia; order Pyrinomonadales; family Pyrinomonadaceae; genus UBA11740. The sequence goes on along the minus strand of DATLVM010000471.1, from coordinate 14,324 downwards.
TCTCGTCGATCGCTTTAGCTCCGTCGTCAGCTTTGAGATTCACCGCGCGCATGGCGTCGGCCAAGGCTTTGACTTCGAAACCTTCTTTCAACGCGTCAAGCACTGTGTGCTTCACGCAGTAGTCGGTAGCGAGTCCGCCGATCCAAACTTCGCCGACGCCTTCTTCGCGCAGCAATTCAGCGAGATTTGTTCCATCAAAACCTGAATACCCGTCTGCCTTTTCATCGACGCCTTTCGAAATAATTGTGACGCGCGGATCGGTGCTCAGGTCGGGATGGAATTCAGCCCCGCGCGTGCCCTGCACACAGTGAACGGGCCAGATGCCCCCATAAATTTGAAAGTGTTTCGTCTGCGCCGGATGCCAATCGCGTGTTTTGTAGACCGGCTCGCCGCGATCGAGGAACTCTTTAATTAGCTTGTTGAGCGGCGCGACTACCTGCTCGCCGTTGGCCACGGCCAGCGAACCCCCGGGACAAAAGTCATTCTGCACGTCGACTACGATCAAGGCTTTTTGGTTATCGTCCGACATCGCTAATCACCTCAACTTCAACTCTTAGATTAGCCCCTCACAGGGAAAGGCTGCAATCGTGGAAAAAACAATTGACTTTGGGTTGGATTCTCGATAGAAGCATGTCGCCGGCTAATCTTTTCGGCGAAATCAGCTAAAAACCAGTGCCCACCGATTCTGTCATCCAGAGGAGGAGTCCGATGTCCAAGCATCTACGAAGCGCGGTAGTCGTCCTTTCATTTCTATTTGTGGTTTCACAAGCAGCTGCTCAGAACGTGAGCACCGACGCGATGCGTTGGCGATATATAGGACCCGTTGGCAATCGCACGACATCGATTGTCGGCGTGCCCGGTCAGCCGTTCATCTATTACACCGGGTCGGCATCCGGCGGTGTCTTCAAGACGATCGACGGCGGCATTCATTGGGAAGCAGTCTTTGACGCGCAACCGGTTTCGTCGATCGGATCGCTGGCGATCGCTCCTTCTGATCCAAACATCGTTTGGGCGGGAACTGGTGAAGCGTGGATTCGCAGTCACATTTCAGTGGGGCAGGGAATTTACAAATCAACCGACGCCGGCAAGACCTGGAAGCTGATGGGTCTCGAGAAAACGGGGCGCATCGGTCATCTCGTGGTCGATCCGAAGAACCCGGACATCGTGATGGCCTGCGCTTTGGGACATGCGTATGGCCCGCAGCCGGATCGAGGTGTGTTTCGCACAACCGACGGCGGCGCGCATTGGGACCGAGTGCTGTTCACGGATGAGAGCACGGGTTGTTCCGATCTCGTGATGGATCCAAGCAATCCACGAACTCTATTTGCGGGCATGTGGCCGCTCGAGATTCACACGTGGGGAAGAGAGAGTGGCGGGCCTGGAAGCGGTCTCTTCGTGTCACGCGACGGCGGCGCAACCTGGAAGAGAATTGTCGGTCACGGCCTGCCGATGCGCATGACCGGCAAGTGGGCACTGGCAATCGCGCGCAGCAACCCGAATCGCATCTACGCGATGATCGAAACCGGTGACGGCGTTCCGCTGAAGGGTCAGGAAACCGATCGCGGAAAGCTTTGGCGCTCGGACGATGGCGGCGAGAACTGGCAGCTCGTCAGCTACGATCGCAGCATGGGTGGCCGCACGCATTACTATTTTCGCCTTGAGGTTTCACCCGACAACGAAAACGAAGTCCACTTCTTAACTAATCCTTACAACGTGTCTTTCGACGGCGGCCAGACGATGCGAGCGCTCGGCGGCGGCGGTGGCGGCGGAGGATTCGCAGGCAGCCCCGGCGGCGACAATCACGACATTTGGATCGATCCGACGAACTCCAACCGCATCGCGATTGCTAACGATTCAGGCGTCAGCATTTCCGTGACCCACGGAAGAAGCTGGCAGAGAATTCAACTGCCGAATGGGCAGCTTTATCACGTGACGACTGACAATCGGATTCCTTATTTCGTTTACGGCAATCGTCAGGACGGACCGTCTTATCGCGGACCCAGTCGCACCGGCGGCGGTGGTGGTTTCGGCGGCGGCGCGATTCCGCGCAGCGCGTGGATCGGCGTGGCCGGCGGCGAAAGCGGTTGGTCAACGCCCGATCCCGTCGATAACAACATCATCTGGTCGAGCGCATCGGGGTCGGGCAGCGTCGGCGGCATCGTCGAGGTCTATAACATCAAGACAGGTCAGGCGCGCAATGTCGAAGTATGGCCAGACAATGCCAGCGGCAACGTAGCTGCTGATCTCAAGTACCGTTTCGTTTGGACGATGCCTTTGACGATTTCGCCGCACGATCACAACAAGGTTTACGTCGGCAGTCAATTCGTTCATCAGACAACTGACGGTGGCAACAGTTGGCAGACTATCAGCCCGGATCTAACTCTGAACGATAAGAGCCGAATGGGATTTTCGGGCGGACTCACCGGCGACAATATCGGCGTCGAGTACGCGGGAGTTGTGTTCGCGATCGCTGAATCACCGAAAGAGGCGGGAACGATCTGGGCGGGAACGAATGATGGCCTGGTGCAGATCACCCGCGATGGTGGAAAAAACTGGACGAATGTCATGAAGAACATTCCGAACATGCTGCCGTGGGGAACGGTGAGCAACATCGAACCCTCGCGCTACAACGCGGGCACCGCTTACATCACAGTCGACGGTCATCAGGTGAACAATTGCGATCCGTGGATCTATAAGACTGCGGATTACGGTAAGACTTGGAAGCTGATCGTCAACGGCATTCCGAAATCGATGCTGAGTTACGCGCACTGTGTTCGCGAAGATCCGGTGCGACAAGGTTTGCTCTACGCCGGTACGGAAAACGGAATCTACGTTTCGTACGACGACGGCGCGAACTGGCAGCCGCTGCAGAACAACTTGCCGCACGCGCCGGTTTACTGGATTACCGTGCAGGAGCAATTCAACGATCTCGTGATCTCAACCTATGGTCGCGGCTTCTGGATCATGGACGATATCACGCCGATTCAGCAGATGAGTCCTGAAGTGATGAGCGCCAATGCTCATCTGTTTCCGGTGCACAACACTTATCGTTTGCGCGGGATCACGGTGCCATATGCATCGAACGACGATCCGACTGCCGGACAAAATCCGCCCTACGGCGCCGACATCAACTACTTTTTGAAATCGCAGACACGAAACGTTTCGGTCAGGATCGTTGATGCACAAGGTCAAACTATTCAGACGATTCGGGGCACGGGCAACCCGGGCTTGAATCGCGTCTGGTGGAACCTGCGCACTGAACAATCGAAAGAGGTCCGTCTGCGCACCAGCCCGTTGTACGCTCCGGAGATTCGCGTCAATGCCGAAGGCTGGCGGCCTCTGCCGGAAGGCGGTCGCATGAACATCCTGATGCCGCCCGGAACTTACACCGTGAAGTTGTCGGTGGATGGTCAGGAAGTCGGCAGTCAGCCTGTGAAAGTCCTGCTTGATCCAAATGCAGGTGGAAGCGAAGCCGACGTGCAAGCGCAAACCGCGATGCTCGTGGCGCTGCGTAAAGACCTGGAATCGGCTGCGGATATGACCAATCAAATCGAGATGATTCGCGGCCAGCTTGAAAGTATGCGGCAGATTATTCGCGATGCATCAGTGAAGAGTGCCGCCGACGACCTCGATAAGAAGTTGACCGACATCGAAGATAACTTGATTCAGCGCAAATTCAGCGGACAGGGTCAGGACACGACGCGCTATCCGACGAAACTGATTGGCAAGCTCAGTTATCTGGCCGGCGATGTCTCGGGTGGCGACTATCAGCCCAACACGCAGGAGAAGGAAGTGCAGACGATGTTCGAATCGCAGTTAGCAGATCTGCGCAAACGACTCGATGCGGTTGTCAGCACTGATGTCGCCGCGTTCAATCGCATGCTGCGGGATAAGAACATCGGGAGTGTGATCGCGTCGGGACCGTGAGTCATACGTGAGCATTTAGGGTTTACACATCAGGCGGATGAAACTCTCCTCGCGAGCACATCCGCCTGAAATATGCCTGGAACACTTTCTCGATTGCGACTTTGTGTAGTAAGCTTGGCACCCCACTACATAGACTTTTGCGTGACTGCTGTCATTAGTTGTTAAGCAAATGCTCTTTCAGTGCTTTTGCCTCGAGTCGCTGAAAAACCGATTTGGTTTTTCTGCAGCTCGCTCTGATTGGAGCTATATGAAGAAGCTGTTTTTCAGGCTGCTTTACTGGGCAGGAATAGCCAAGTTTGCGGCCTGGTACAATCGCCGCCGAATAGTTTTCCTTTGTTACCACGGCGTAACCAAAAGGGACAGACGACGTGTGACCGATCCGACCGGCCTTCACGTCAACCATCGTCGCTTTGCAGATCAACTCGATTATCTTTCCCGCCGCTATAACATCATTTCGCTGCAGGACTATCTTTCCGCACGAGCCGAAGGGCGCCAGCTACCCGACTACTCGCTGGTGCTGACCTTCGATGACGGCTTTCGCAATTTCCGCAGCGTCGCCTTACCGCTGCTCGTGGCTCGCGGAATTCCGGCCACCGTTTTTCTAATCACGGGAAATGCCGATCACAAGCCGGAAGCAAACTCGGACAATTCATGGCGTCCGGAAGACGATCAAAGCTACCTGTCATGGCCGGAAGCCAGGAGAATCAAAGACAGTTATGGCATTGATTTCGGCTCTCACACCTGTTCGCATTCACCGTTGCTGAGTCTTTCAACCGAGGAAATAACACGCGAGTTGGGCGAATCGCGAGACGAGTTGAGCAGAAACCTTTCCATTGAAAAACCCGCGCTGTCATATCCCAAGGGCGAGCGTTCACAGATGCTGGCTGACCAGGCACGCCATCAGGGTTATTGTTGCGCGGTGACTACTGATCGCGGAGCAAACGAAGCGGATCATGACCTTTACACTCTGGGTCGGACCTTGATCGGCGACGATGACGATCGAGCATCGCTCGCCGTGCGAGTTTCAGGTCTCCGACATTGGCTCGCCTGGAGTTGGGATCGAATTTCTCCCAGATCCAGCAAGACAGGCTCACAAGCCAAGGTACGAAAAATGTCTCGCGACGTCGACTTCCAACTCGACTGAAGTTTTGTCGGGGATGATCTCTTACCAACGAAAATTCATTCGCATAGCAGAATATTGGGGCGCAGAACCAGCCGGCAATCCAAACGTGGATATCCTGCGTTTCTTTCAGCAGCCTGAACCACTTCCAGGCATGTTGAGCCGCGAGTTTTATAGCGTCCAGGTCGACCTGCGGCGAGATGAAGCTGAATTGCTTGCCCGGATGAAAAAGAACACGCGCTATGAAATCAAGCGGGCTGAAGTTGCCGGCAATTTTGTTTGTGAGATTAGCAATGAGGCTGAATCGAGCGCATTAACCGAATTCTGTAATTTCTATGATCGGTTTGCTGAGCGCAAAGCGCAGCCGAAACTCAATCGGTCATGGCTGGCGCGGCTGGCTGCGGGCGGTTTCTTGAACGTGTCTCATGTGCGCGACGACGGCAGCGAAAATGTTGTCTGGCATGCCTATCACTGGTCGTCTGCCACAGCGACTCTGCTCTACTCGGCCTCGTCTCTGCTCGACACTTACCCTGCCGCCGTCCGCAGTAGTATTGGCCGGGCAAATCGTCTGCTGCACTGGCGTGACATGCTGAGTTTCAAAAATCGGGGGGTGGCGACTTATGACTTTGGCGGCTGGTACGACAAGAAAGAAGATCACGTAAAACTGAACATCAATAAGTTCAAGGAGGGTTTTGGCGGCGAAATTGTAAAGACCTATATTTGTGAGCGACCTTTGACGCTCAGGGGAAAACTCTTTTTGACTACACGAAGAGTTGTCTTAGGCGATGCAATCTAGGAATCAAAAGACAATCGTCGACGAGATTAACCAGGCGGCTTACGCGGCGAGAGATGTAGTTGACTGGTATAAGGACCTTGATTTTATCCTCAAGCCGGAAGCGGTCATCATCGAACGTATTCGCGCCGCCATTGAGGGAAAGAAACTGCTCGACATTGGCATTGGAGCCGGTCGCACCACCAGGTTCTTGCTGGAAGTCAGCGAGGACTACACGGGGATAGATTACACGCGAGACTGTATTGACGTTGCGCAAAAGAAACATCCCGACGCCAACCTTATTCATGGCGATGCGCGTGACTTGAGCATTTTCGCCGATCAGACCTTCGATTTCGTTTTGTTTTCGGGCAACGGGATCGATTACATGATTAATGACGATCGAATTAAGTGCCTGAAAGAGATTGGGCGAGTGCTAAAGCCTGGCGGCTTCTTCACGTTCTCAACGCATAATCGTGACTATAAGTACTTTGATAAGCTGCCATGGCAAGAGCGCAAATTTGATCTAAACCATCTTAAATCCTGCATCTATACTTTCATCCATCTTCCCCGGCATCTCCGGATGAAGAAATACGAGACGCGGACGGATCGTTACGCAATTATCAATGATACGGCCCACGGCTTCTCGTTGCTGTCTTATTACATAAGCCACGCCGAACAAGTGAAGCAGTTGATTGAGAATTGCTTTGATGAAGTCGAAGCTTATGACCTGAACGGGAACATCATCGACGGCGATCGAAATTTTCCCTGGACTTACTATCTGGCGCGACGCGCCAATCGGTGAATCACACCGGCGCCTCTTTGTCTGCCCAGCTATCTTTCACCAGCCAGGCCAGCACGCCCAAAAACATCGCGACATCGATCATGGTCAGCATGGGCACGAGCATAACAACTCGCGAAACACTTCCCAGGATAGTGCTCGGATAGACATCGCGACTTCGCCAGAGCGCGGCGATTGCGCGCGCAAGCATCATAATCAGAAGGAGCATCGCGACAACGATTGGCCACCACCGTGTCAACATGATCAGAACAAGCGCGCAAACCAGAAGTGCTGCGTAACGCGCCAACGCCGCGGCTTGCCACTGTCTCCAAAGACCGGCGCGCATGTTGTGTCGCGAGTAGGTGACGAAGCGCCGAAAAGTGCGCCACCACGTGGGCTGCATAGTCCAACGCACGACGGCGTGGGGCGCGTAGGCCACGTGAAATCCCGCGTCGTCGATGCGCTTCATAAAGAGAATGTCTTCAGCCGATCTGAGGTTTTCCGGAAACCCGTTTACCGCTTGCCAAACCGAACGACGCATGAGAGAAGAGAAAACCGCGCGCGATTCGATGAATCGCTTGTCAACGGCTTTCGTGGGGACTTTGGCATACGCAATGGCGGCGCATTCTTTAAAAAAACTGTCAGTAACCGGCTCCCAACAGCCATAGACAACATCGCTCGCAGGATCATGCAGAGCTGCGTCGGCAAGTTGTGCCAGCCAATCTTCGGCTGGGACCACCCCGGCATCCGTGAATGCCAGCCATGCGTTTGAAGCAAAGGTCGCGCCGACATTTCTACCTTTTCCCGGTAACGCATTTGCTTCGCGAATCAAATGTATTTGGCTGTGGTTCGAGGCGTATGTGTTGATGATGTCGGCGGTGCGATCGCTTGAGCCGCCGTCGACGATTACGATCTCGTTTGGTGGGAGTGTCTGCGTCAGCAACGCTTCCAGCAGAGCGCTGATCGAGTCTTCTTCATTGCGAACCGGAACTACAACGCTGATGATCATCGTAATTTGTCCGGCGTGATTAGGGACTTAAACACTCGCGCTGCAGCCACGTCAGCCAACGCCCGATTCGCATCTGCTAAAGGGTATGCGGTGAGTTTTCTTTTTAATTGAACCCAGGGCGCGCATCGAATCGAATCAGAAACGATCTGCACGCTACGATAGAAATGAGAGAAGTCTGAACCCCAGCAGCCGCGCACATCGAGATGCTTCTTGTTCAAGTCGGCGTGTGGATTGAACGAAGCTTCACCGTGATCGGTGTATTGGCCGACGATGACGACACGGCCGGCGTCGCGTGTGAAGCGCATTGCTTGCGCGACCGCGTCGGGCGCGCCGGTAGCTTCAATCGTCACATCAGCGCCGCGGCCGTTCGTTCGCTCTAACACCCAGTTAGATCGCGCAGCCTCATCATGCGTTACGAAGTTGAGCACGTCAGACGCGCCAACTTCCGACGCTACTGTCAAACGATGATCCGGCGCGCCGATGCAGAGCACTTTCAACGCGCCGCGCATTAACGCGAGAATGATCGCGTTGATTCCCACGGGACCTGAACCCAACACCAACACTGCGTCGCCAATCGCGATATCGCCGCGTTCGACGGCGTGCAGCGCCGTCGGCAGAGCGCAACCGCCGGCCATAAAAGTTTCCGCGTCAGCCTCGAGCCGAATGCAACGCGTCCCCGGCTTTAAATAAATCTGTTCCGCCCAACCGCCGCACAATCCATCGTCGAGACCATACGTGATTCCATAAACCTTTCGCTGCGGGCAGCGCGTCGTGGCTTTCGCCACCAAACAGTACCAGCACGCATGGCAGGTGCGATGCACGTCGAGAAAGGTGACGCGATCTCCCTCGCGAAATTCAGCCCCATGAATGTCGCGCACACTCCCGCGAATTTTGCTCAAGCGCCCGACGGACACATGTCCAGGCACAAGCGGATAAGGAACGCCTGGCAGCCGGCCTTGCTGAAGATAAACGTCGGTGCCGCAGACTTCTGAGAGTTCGACCGCGAGCAGCGCCGAGTCTGGTTCCAATTGAGGCTCAGCAACTTCGCGGATCTCAACTGCAGCATTTGGTTGGGGAATTACGGCGACGCGCGGCATGCACGTGAGGGTAAAGGGAAATGGCGAAAAGGTGAAGTCAGTACCACCCGCTTGAGCGTGGGCCAAAGAGATGGGGGAAGCCTCCTCGATCCATCCACTTAATCGGATGGTACTGATCTCGTGGCAGCGATTTACACTGCATCCCCAAACAACGTGAAGCGCACAACTCCTTTGATGAAACGCGTCAGCGTCCCTTCATCGGGCGTCGCGAACTGATTTCCAGTTGACGAGCCGAAGAACCGTTGCCGGTACTCAGTTGATTCGATGAAGGCACGGACCATCTCAGCGCGTTGCACCCTGGCATTGGCCTGCGCGTCGTTGCGCATGTCTTCACCAGGCTGACTGACTGAATTCAGTTTCGCCAGCCAGAAGTCATAGCCACTGAAGTTGTTGTCCGGTGCATCGTCGGGATTGCGCCGCAGGTAACCGTAGTACTGCATCAGGACAAACGCCGGGTTGTATTGCGCGTTGAAGACTGAGCCGCTTTCGATGACGCTCTTGAGTGCGGCTGCTCGTCCCGCGGTGTCGCCACTGCCGTAAGCGGATATCGCCGCGTTGCGTTCAGCGCTGGTTGGCTCCACGCCGTTGTTTGAGAACAGCTTGTCGACGTAAGTGGCGGCCGGCGCGCCTTGAGCGAACTCACTCTGTGAGGTGAATTCAGTGCGTGATACAAAATCAGTCAGATAAGCTTGCTTATTGGCGTCAAGCTGTTGTTGCCAGTTCCCCTGACCGACGATGACGCCGTTAGTTATCTGTCGCTGATCGCGCAGGAATGTGGGATACCGCGGAATACTCTTCCCGCTTCCGAAACCGCTCTTATGCGCGCGCAGCACAAGATAGCCGGTTTCCTTGAATTCGATCGAAAGGAAGAAGGCCTGAGACACATTTATTCGCTTTACCTGCCGGCATTGCGCATCAGAGCCGCATTGCTCGATCTGATTGGTCCAGAAGTCCTCACCCGATTGATCTGCTTGCCGGTTAAGGAAGTCGTGATAATGCGTACCTACGAAGGTTCGCGAATCATCAATGACGTTCGTGGACGGTTCGGTACCATCATCCGTTATGAATAAAGTAGCCGTGCTCGGCGTGCCTAAACCGGCGTTGGTCGGATTTTGCAAGACGAGCGTCGCGGCCTCTGGGCCTTCGGTGTACGAGTCTTCGTTGATGAGCACGGTGAAGGTCTTTTCAGTATCGCCGGCTTCAAACACCAGGCGGCCAACAACCTTTTCGTAATCACCTCGCTGTTTAGCCGTGTCGTCGTTACTGCCGACGTCCACGGTAGCCCGCGCGGTGGTGGGTCCAGTCCGGAGCACCCGAACGCTGATTGAGGTTACGGCTTCCTGAACGGCATAAGCGCCAGAGTCGAACTGAAATGTCGACGCGGGCGTCGGAGTTGGGCTCGCGCTGGGTGTCGGTGTCGGCGCCGGTCCCTGCGCACATGACGAAACCGGTCCAACCATCAGATAGGCCTGAGCGTTGGCGGTGTTGTCGTTGGCATTGGCGTTCGTCGTGGTGTCGATAGCATTCGTCGACCGAATCTGATCGGTTACGGTCGAATAGGTTCGCGTCGAAAAACCGCCCAGCAGATCGCCCGCCTGAGGATTGCCCACCTTGTCTCTTGAGACCACGACCGTAATCAGGCCGCTGGCGTCAAACGTGGCTGCATCAGGCGCGCCTAGTCGATGAGTAGTGGGCACACCCAACACCAACCCGACGACTTGCGTCTCGACCGTGCCATAATCAAAGGTCACCACGTTATTCTGGTCTTTCGTCATGCCCACATAGTATTGACCGAATGGAGAACTCGGTGAGTTCCACACGACTCTCCACATTCTTTGTGCCGGGACGACGCTGAGATCAGCGACCTTCAGATTGAAGACTATCTTGCCGGCGTTCGGACCTGTGCCGGGCTCGGAAATCTTCAGCGACTGAATGTCCAGGTCCGCGTTGCCCGGCGCGCCGGTTTGATCGCCCGTAGGATCAGCCGAGGTCGCAAAACCGTCGCACGAATCACCGACGAACCTGGCGGCAACTTCGTTGTTTCCGCACGACTCGCCTTGAGCATTCAATGCCGTGACCCGATAGAAATAGGTGACACTCGTGTTGGTAGCGCCGCTATCATCGAAAGTAAGCTGCGTCGGACCGACTGATGTCAGTAGCGACTCTCCACCGCTGCTAGTCCCACGGTAAATCTGGTAGCCGGTGATAGGCGAGGTGCCCACATCGGCTTCCGACCACGAGAGGTGAGCGACTACCCCGTTCCGCTGTGCGGTAACACTGGGCGTGCCCGGTACGGTTGCGGTGTTAGGCGGATCAAATGCCGACAAAAGGCGACGGCCTCCGGATTGACGGGCGATTGCCGCCAGGGCGGTATATGAGTTTCCGGTCCGGGCAGTTGGCGCTTGCACACACTCGCCACCTGCGCACCCATCGGCATAACCAACCAGCACCCGTCCTTGCTGGTCGATTGCCACGTCCATGAAGTCCAGCAGATTTCGACAGATGTTTGCGCCTCCACCCAGCCATATGCAGCCGCGTTGCACGGGATCATTCGGGGTCGCATCCACCGTGATCCATGAAGCGCCGCCGTCATATGTGTGAGAAATATAAAGGTGCCAGATACCTGTAAACTTAGGCCCCTGCAAACCGCCGGCGGTGGGCGTGCCGAGGAACGCGAACGCCGCCCGATCGTTGTCGCCGGCAACCATAGCTGGAAAGACGACATTGTTAATTCCCAGAGACGCGCCTACGTCAAGTGATTGACTCCAGGTCACACCTTTATCGTTCGAAACGGCGATGACTGGTTTAGTATCTCCGTCGGCATATCCAAAATAGACGCGCCCGCCACTACCAATCCCTACAGAAGGATCGCTGCCGCCCGCCGCGCTGTTGGGTACGTGGCGTATGGTCCAGGTTAATCCATTATCAGTGGAAACTACGACGCCTTGCTCGCCGCCGCAATTCTTGTTTGGTAAATAGACGGTTCCGTCGGGCGCCACCTTGATATGACCGTGCAAGCCGCCACACGAAGTCGCCGTGGCTTCTTGATAGACAATCACCGAAGGTCCGAAACTAGCTCCGCCGTTGTCGCTTCGCGCGCAACTGGCGTCCAGCAGCGCTTGAGAACAATAGTAAACCGCGTTCGGATATGCTCCCGGAGGCCTGATATTTAGCGGCGGCGCGAAGGGACCGCCGCCGACGGTCTGATGATCGATTCCCGACCCCGCTCCGGTTCCCTGACTTGGATGCCACACGTCGCCGTCGTTATCCGGAGCGGTTGTGTCACTGTATGACATTTGGCCGACTACCGGGTTTGCCGCAAAGTCCAGCAACGAGGCAAACGTTCGTCCGGTCTGATGGTCAGTAAACAGAATTGGATCGAAATCCTGCTGGGAAGTCGGAGCAGGTTTGTTTTCCCAAAGGGCCGCTGGGGTGCCACATGAGCCATTAAAAGTCACGCGCAGTGTTTGCACGTCAGACTGAAACATCGCCCTTCCCTCGGCGTGCCCGGCAATGCCTAAACCGACGCCGATAGATGGCTCGCCGGAGCTGCGACCAAGTGTGTTTGGTCCGGCTGCCGGCGGGTTGTAGTTTTCGTACCTCGGTGCGACGCCGCTACCTTGCGGAGCCGGCCCTGCACACGCAGTCGCCGGCGTCACGCTAACGCTGCCGGAATATTGGTCCGCCATGGTGGCGGCGAAGTAAACGACGTGCACGTAGAAATCGCCTGTGCCAATGTTCGACGCACAAAGCGGGTTGAGATCGACTTGCTCCTGGGTGGTGCCTCCCGATCCCGAAGTTGCGACAATGGGTCCCGTTGGCGATCCCTTGTGCACGTACATGTCGTAATCGTTCGACGGAAGACCCCAGTTGATCTGAACATGAACTTTTTTGTTCACCCAGTCCGCGGGCACGCCCGAAATCGTCAGCTTGAACGTGTCGCAATTTGTGCCTTCCGTGCACGAGTCCTCGCCGCCACCAGTCGGAGGGGCGCCCGAGCCTGTACCGGCCCATGATCCTGTGAACGGAGCCACAGGCCCAGCCGGCGCAATCGTCCCTGAGGTTGGATTCGCCGCTCGCGTGCGGAAAAGGGTCGCGACCGAAACGAGCACTGCGAGTGCTACACAGAAAAGGATGAATAAGAGAGTATGAGTTCTGCTGTAACGGCGATTGTTCTTCATAGAGACCTCCCGATGCCAACCACAAAGCGTCTGCTGACCCGTTAAAGTTTGGGGGGAATTAATAATCTTGGCCGTTATGATCGGCCCTAGGGGTTGAGTAAACCTTGAGGGTTCAAACAAGGAAAAACATCTGGAGGAATTGCCACGCGAACAAAATCAAATCGCAATGAGCCGCAACTCAGAACTTGTCACACAGAGGCGAACAGTTCGCGATTTGTTGCCAGGGGGACGTTGAAGAGGGATAGGAACTGAATGAAATCTACCACCGAAAAATCCTCAGCGTCAAAATGGGCCGTCGAAAAAATCACCTCTCCGGGTGAGTAAGCACCCGGAGAGGCGGTCAAGTGGGGAGAGAGAACGCGCATCTTCATAATCCTGTGCGTCACGGCTTGATTAGCTGCGAAGTAATTGAATTCAGCAGCGGGTTGTAGAGCAGGCTATAGAGCATGCTTGTCGCGTTAGTACCGCTCGACGCCGTACCGCCGCTACCGCCTCCGCCGGACGAGCTACTGCTGGATGAACCTCCGGCCGCCGCACGATCGACGTTGCCGATGACGTTGAAGGTCGCCGTGAACGCCTCGTTGTTCGGGTTGTTGAATTTCAACGTGCGTGGGAACGAGATTTCGTTCGCAGTCAGCAGGTTGTCAGTGCCGAGTTTCGTGCTGTAATCCCAAGCCGCTCCAGCTCCGCTCTTGCTGTTGTCAGAGTTGGCGACGGTAACTCGTCCGCTCGCTGAGGTGATGCTCGCCACTTCGATTCGCAACGGCGCATAGATCGTCGCACTCGAAGTGTTTTTGACGCTGATGTCGTACTGGCTGACGCCGAGCGAGGACTTCGCATTCGACGTGACCAGGCTGACCATCGAAGTCACCGATTGTTCGATCGTCGATGAAATCGTGTATGACACCGACGCCGCTGCCGAAGCAGCGAGTCCGTTGATTCGCTGCCGCACGTAAGCCGTGTGCGCGCCCGGAACGAGTTGTGAGCCGCTTAATTGCAGCGACCAAGTATTCGCGTTGACCGGATCGCCGACGATCGCCGTTCGCGGAGCAGTGAAGTTCGGATCGTCGATCGAAACTTCGACTACGCCGTTTAACTGTGGCGACGCATCGCCGATGGTGTAGCTCAACGCTCCCGCAGCGTCGACCTGGATCGGTAGGCTAGTCGGGTTGGCCGTGCCGGACGCGCCGGACGGAGCCAATGGTCCACGTTCGGTCATCGTGTAGCCGGTGACGCTGGTGAAGACCGTGCCGTTTGCCGGATTGCCCAGCAAAGACTTCGGAATCTTCATCGTGATCGTTCCCGGAGCCGCCGCGTTGATTGAGCCCTGGACGGACATTGAAGCAGTCACGTTCGGGTTGTAGGTTATGTATTTCTTGGACGTGCTCGAATTGATCGAGCCGAGCGTACCGGTCAGGTAACGCGCGACACCCGCGCGCA
>DATLVM010000470.1:0-22880 GCA_035577445.1 Pyrinomonadaceae bacterium | reverse complement strand
GATCAATGCCTGGCTGCGCGACAAGACACAGCTGAACCTCGGCCAAATGATTTTCTATCCGATTCACGAAGGGCTCGGTGGGCGCATTCGCTATTTCATCAGCGGCGGTTCGGCGTTGAATGAAAAGGTGCAGCGAGATTTCCAGGGGCTCGGTTTCACCATTCTCGAAGGTTATGGTTTGACCGAAGCATCTCCGGTCCTGACGGTGACGCGGCCTGAGAATCGGATGCTGTCGGGCACTGTGGGCAAGTCTCTTCCGGGCGTTGAGATTCGCATTGCGGATCCTGACGGATCGGGTGTCGGCGAAGTAATCGCGCGCGGACCGAATGTGATGCTTGGCTACTTCGGTAATGAAGAAGCGACCAAGGAAGCGTTGGTGGATCGTTGGCTTTACACGGGCGACCTCGGTCGCATTGATGACGAAGGAAACTTGTATCTCGTCGGCCGCTCGAAAGACATCATCGTCGACACGAACGGCAAGAACGTTTATCCGGACGAAGTCGAAGAGGTCTATCAAGAATCGCCCTACATCAAGGAGTTGAGCGTCGTCGGTCTGCCGGATGGCATCGGCGAAAAAGTTGCTTGCCTCGTTCATCCCGATTACGAATACGACATCGCGCTTTCGCGCGCCGAGGTGCAGCAGAAGATCGATGAACACTTCCGCGAAGTCTCAGGGCGGATTCCATATTACAAGCGCGTGAAGCTTCTGCACTTTACCGAAGAGGATTTACCGCGCACGGCGACGCGCAAAGTGAAGCGTCGCGAAGTGACGAGCATGATACAGAAGATCGAGGAAGGCACGCGCTCGTCAGCCACGGCGCCCGCGGAGGAGGTTTCCAGCGACGCCGCCTGGTTGATGGAGATTGTCGCGTCGGTTGCGAATCGCACGCGCGATGAGGTCTTCATCAATTCACGTTTGGCCGATCTTGGCTTTGACAGTTTGATGTTCGTTGAGCTGGCCCAAGCAATTGAAAATGCCGGAGGCGCGCTCACCGCGCCGGAACGGCTAAACGAAGTGCAGGATGTGCGCGAGCTTCTGACCGTGGTAAATCGCCAGGGCGGCCAGGCGCCGCGTTCCGAGCGAACGCGTCTGCGTTTGGAATCAGAGAAGGATGAGGAGATTCACATTCCCGAGGCCCTGCGCATCGTCGGCAACAAAGTTGTGGGGCTGGCGCAGCGTGCGCTGTACGAGCGACTGCTGCATACGAAGTACGAAGGCCGGACCAACATTCCGCATCACACGAACTTCATTGTGGCGGCTAATCATGCTTCGCACCTGGACATGGGACTGGTGAAAATGGCGCTCGAAGATGCCGGCGAAGATCTGGTCGCGCTGGCGGCGGCGGATTACTTCTTCGACACGAAATACAAGCGCGCCTACATGGAAAACTTCACGAACCTCGTGCCGATGGAGCGCAGCGGTTCGCTCAGGCAATCGCTGCGGCACGCGCGCTCGTTCCTCGATCGCGGATACAACGCGCTGATCTTTCCGGAAGGCACGCGCTCGATGACGGGCACGATGGCTGACTTTAAGCCGGTGATTGGTTACCTCGCGCTTGCCGCGCGTGTCGGCATTCTGCCGATATATTTGAAAGGAACTTATGATGCCTTTCCGAAGGGCTCGGCGCTTTTGAAGAGCCGCGACGTCACCGCGCGCATCGGGCGCTTTATCACCATCGACGAGATGGAAGAGATGACGCGCGGCATGTCGCGGGCTGAAGCCTATCGGCTAATCGCTGAACGAGTGCGGCACGATGTCGTGAACATGCGAGACCGCACGAATGTGAAATTCGACGTGCAGGCCGTGCGCGACGAATGGCAAGCTGAGCGACGCGCCGGCAAGTTGAGAATCGAAGCGAGTGATGAGGAGTATCAGACCGCGGAGGCGTAAGTCAGTACCACCTGCGGTAGTGGGTGGTTGCTCCTCCAGTCAGGTTTCGAAAGCTTAACCACCCGCTACCGCAGGTGGTGCTGACTCTGTAATCTGCGGATAAATCCAGCATGCCAACTAAGACGCCCAAGAAACGCACCGCCGAGATCGTGCCCAAGAAGAGCACGAAGCGTCACGCTGCGATCGTCAAGAAGGTTCCGCCTACAACTCTGATCACCGGCGGTACCGGTTTTCTCGGCGCGCATCTCGTGCGTCAGCTCGTTGAGTCAGGAATGAAAGACATTCGCGTGATGGCAACTTCGATCCCGGAATGGCTGACCGGTCTGGGCGTCGACACCTTTGAAGGATCGATTACCAACGACGAAGACGTCGCGCGCGCAGTCGAAGGCGTGACTGAGATTTATCATCTCGCCGGCAAAGTCTCGCGCGAGAAAGACGATGCGCGCGAAATGTATAAGCTGCACGTCGACGGCACGCGTTTGCTCTGCGACGCCGCGAAGAAAGCCGGCGTGACGACGATTGTGCTCGCGTCAAGCAGCGGCACGATCGCAGTCAGCGAGAAGGGCGACGTGATTCACGATGAGAACTATCCGCCGCCGCTCGACATTATCGCGCGCTGGCCGTATTACGCGAGCAAGGCTTATCAGGAGATGGCTGCGCTCGAGCGATTCAACGGCAAAGGTCTGCGATTGGTGATCATGAATCCGAGTCTGTTGCTCGGGCCGGGCGACGATCGCTTGAGTTCGACCAAGGTCGTGCTGGACTTCATGGCGCGCAAAATCTCAGCCGTGCCGAATGGCGGATTGAACTTCGTCGATGCCCGCGACGCCGCCCAAGCCTTTCGCATCGCGATGCAGAAGGGTCGTCATGGCCAGCGCTATCTTGTAGGCGCGGTGAATTGGACCTTCGTGAAATTTTTCGATCGGCTGGAGCGACTCACCAAAGTCGCTTCACCGCGACTCGCCTTCCCTTCAAAGTTCGCGGTGGCAGGCGCGCACGTGATCGACTCGCTCTTCCGCCAATGGAACTTTACTTCTCCAGTGCAAGCCGATGAGGTCGAGATGGCGGAGTACTTCTGGTACTTCAAGCACGACAAGGCTCGGCGCGAACTCGGCTTTCAACCGCGCGATCCGGGCGATACTTTGAACGACACTGTTCAGTACTTGCGAAAGAACTTTCTTGGCGGGAGGTGATCGGTGTTAGGAGCCGCGAGAGTTAAGGTTTCACCAGGGTCACGCTGGACGCAGTTCGCCCGCATGACGGGTCGAGCCCTTTCACTTCCACGGTTGTGATAACGGCTTTCCCACTCAAACCTTTTGTCGGAATCGAAAAGTATTCGCCGTGCTTACTCATGCTCGCGGAAAGATCGTTGTCGTCTGAATCACGCGACGACCATTGATATGTGATTCCATTTAACCGAGCGCCAACAATTAGGGCTTTGCACGTTATGGGCGTACCCGCCTTAACCTGCTCATAGCACATCACTGATAGCGTAGGGCACATACCATAACAATCAGGATTACAATCCATACAAAGCTGCATCTTCACAGTCACAGAAGAACTCGCGCGACGCTTGCCTTCTGTAACTTCAACTGTTGCGGTGTAAAGACCAGGCCCAACATCGCTCAAATCCCAAGTCACTCTGCTGCCTTGCCCTAGAATTCGACCAGCGCCCACTGCATAAACATAAACGGCGTGATGAAAACCCTCAGTTAAGGCCGCTAAAGGAATTCGAAAATCACTGGTTAACGGGCAAAAGGAGGAACAACCGCCGGGAGGACATGGCAAAGTGATCACAGTATTCGAGGTGCGAAGTTCGACTGATGGCTTCTTTCCAAGCAGGGCATTCGATGATGCTTCTTGAGATACAACGGACGTCAACAAGACACCCAACAACAGAATGGCTGTAGTAGACGTGGCGTGTGTTCGACTGGCGATACTGCGTTCTCGCATGACGATCTCAGTTCGACTTTTGGCGAGAAGAAGTTCTGAGCTCACATCCCCAACTGCTTATACATCCGCGCGAAATCAAAGCTGTTCCAAGACTCAACGAACATCCCGTCCTTCACGCGCGCGATGCCGATGCCTTCGAAATCGACTATTGTGTTGGTGGCCTTCATGCCCAGACTGTCGCCTTCATGCTTGCCGCGAACTGAGCAACGGGCGACGACACGATCGCCTTCGGCAATCACATCTTCGACGACCACTTCGATATTCGGAAAGGCTTCGCGGAACTGCGTGTGAAATGGCAGGAAGCCGCTCGCGCCGCGCAGTGGTTCGGCAGGGTCTCCGGAAAGACCGTGATTGATGCAGTCTTCAGACATCATTTCCCGCACTGCTTCGGGACGACCCTGGTTCCAAACCTCTTCGAACCAACGGCGCATGAGAGCTTTGTTTGCTTCCTGGGTGTTTTGTTCTGTCATGAGGAACCTCCATTTGATTC
Organism: Pyrinomonadaceae bacterium; assembly: GCA_035577445.1. Classification (GTDB taxonomy): domain Bacteria; phylum Acidobacteriota; class Blastocatellia; order Pyrinomonadales; family Pyrinomonadaceae; genus UBA11740. The sequence goes on along the minus strand of DATLVM010000470.1, from coordinate 18,546 downwards.
GTGTCAGAAGCCCGACCGTAAGGGAGGGCTAGATCATTCCGCGAGCCCTCCCTTACGGTCGGGCTTCTGACACAATGCACTACTTCACATCCTCTTCATCCACATGAAACTTGTGCAGCACGCGATGAACGACTGGTGAAAGAATAATTCCCATTAGCGCGATGAAGATGACTCCGCTAAAGAGCGCATAGATCGAAGCGAATACTTTGGCCGAGTCGCGAGAAAGCTCGCGCACCGGCCCCATGCCGCCGAGAATCATCGAAGCTTCGAGCAGTGAATCAACCCATTTGAAGCCTGCGACGAAGTGATAACCGGCGATGCCGAGAAAGAGCGCAATAGCCATCAGGCCAATCGCAAGCGCGAGTGACGCAGCAATTCGCTGCGCGTAAATCGAGATGGGCGCGAGCTGATCACGCCGTCCTTCAAAATGTCGCCACGAGTGTTTATGTCGTTTTCTGCTCACGGGAAACGAACGCGCAGGACGCGCGGAACTATTTCAAACGTCGACGGCAAACGACCGACTACTTCGCCGTCCAGCTCAACGCGGACTTCTTTATCTTTGTTGGCCGGTCGGGCAATGACTTGTTTTGCCAGCGCGTGCGTCACTTCGCTCATGCTCAGGTGCGCGCCGAAATAAAGACGCGGCGCGTTGGTCAACAATCGAAAGGATGTCGCATCGCCAATAGTCACCACGTCAAAGTAGCCGTCATCCAATTTCGCATCGGGAGCAATCTTCATCGCGCCGCCATAGTAGCGCGCATTCGCGACGCACAATTCAGCCACGCGCAAGCGCCGCTCCTGTTCATCGTCGATCTGTAGAAAGACGTCCGCGGGTGAGGCGGTGAAGGTCGTTTGCACCGTCGCCGCCGCATACGAGAGCTTGCTGGTCACTTTGCGCGGAGTGAATGCCGGCACCCATTTCTTCGCTTCACCGCTGGCGGCGCGGTCGAGTACTTCGGTGCTCATGCCAAAGCTAGCGACGTTAATCGAGTAGCGGGTTTCGCGTTCGCCGGCTTCATTAATAAACGTCACGCGCACGGCATCGATTATTTTCGTGCGGCCATTGCGCAGGGCACGCGCGGCGTCAGCGACGTTGTTTGAAACGCCAAGGCTTCGACGAAAGTCGCTGCCGGTACCTGCCGGCAAGATGCCCAGCTCAGATTCTGACCCCGAGTCGATGATTCCGTTGGCGACTTCTGAGATCGTCCCATCGCCACCGCAAGCAATGATTAGTTTTGTTCCTTTGCTCGCAGCTTCGGCCGAAAGTGTCCGAGCATGGCCGACGCTCTTGGTAAGTTCAACCGCAAACGGACCGAAGTGAGTACGCAAATCGCTGGCGATCCTGGGCCAGTTCTCGCGCGTCGCGCCATCGGCAGAGGCGGGGTTGACGATGACAAGGGGTAGAGACATAAGTCAGAACCACCTGCGGTAGCGGGTGGTTGAACTCGATTAAGATGGATTGAATCACGACGAAGGTCAACCGCCCGCTACCGCAGGCGGTTCTGACGATCGGCTTCGCCAAGTTCGGCGATCTTGCTCATCACAAACTCGCCGATCTCTTTGTAGGTTCGCACATGATCTTTCTTGGCGATGAATTCTGATAGATCGAGCTGCTTCCCGAAATGAATCCGAATCTTGGGGCCGCCGAACCAGTTTCCCAGGACCTGCTTCGGTAAGTTGTTACCCAAGCCTGCAATGAATACCGGAACGACTTGCGGGTTCGCGTCCTTGATCAATTTGCCGAGACCCGGTTGCGGCCGCAAATATGAATAAGGATCGTCATTGAGATTGCGGGTGCCTTCAGGATGAAAACCGATCACATTACCCGCGCCCTCGCTAGCGAGCTGCACCAGACGGCGCATTGAGTATTTGTCGAACCGGCGCTTCTCAGGCACCGGATCTTTTCCGGTCACAAAGAACGGCGGATACATCGACCACCAGCCCATGATCAAATTCACGAACATCCCCAACGGATTTTGATAGTAGAAGCGACCGCGCACCGGAAAGAAAAGTTGCTTGCGCCACTTCGTCCTGCGGAACAGCGTCGTCGACACCACGTACATGTCGAAGAACGATCGATGGTTCGCAACGAGCAGCAGCGGCTTTGCATGATCGACGGCTTCAACGTTCTCAAGGCCGTAGACCTGCATCAAGTTGTACGTGGAAACTTGAATCCAGCCCGCGCCAAAGACGCTCTGGCACCACGTCCAGAACCGCTTCCAGCGGCCGAGATTCATGCGATGGGTTAGGCGAAAAGCGAAGCGCTCGAAAGATGAGAGGGCGGCGAATTCTTCGGGCGTCGGCAGTAGTGGATTTGGTTGTGACGGCGCCAGTGCGGCATTTTCCGCTGAAAGTTGAGTTCTGTCGCCGGTCATGGTTTGCAGGCTCCTGCGATTCGCACCTTCCACATAACGACTTTGGGCGGAACGGCTCTAGGCGACCGATAGCCTTGATAAAGCTTCGGCAGGCGTTGCAATTTTTACCGGCAAATTCTGAAGAGTAGCCAGAAATTGACGATTGTGGCTCACGATCAGATCCGCGCGTGACGCTTCGGCGTGGGCAGCCACCAACGCGTCTCCCTTTCGGCAACCCTTGTCGCGGTAGAAGGCGACCCTCTCAGGAGAAGCAGCTTCCCAGCTGAGCTCGACAAACTGGCGAAGCTCGTTCTGCAGACGGTAAAACTCCTTCATCTCGTCGTCGAGAAGATTGACGTGCAATTCCCTTATGATTTGAAGAGGCACGAGTGCCGAGAAAGACCCGATGTTTGCGAGCAGGCCTATCGAGTCAGGAAAGCTTTCATTGCGTCGCAGGCCAAAAATCCAAACATTTGTGTCAAGTAGCCAACGCTCAATCTGGAAGGGCACGTTCGGCTACCTCGTCTCGAATTCGTCGTAGTTCATCCCAAATTTCATCGACTGGGAGGTCTAGTCGGTCTTCGCGGGCAAGTCGAGCGCGGTACCGTTCAGATAAATCAGCCAAGCCTTTTTGAAAGTTAAGCTGCGCCACCTTATCGAGTAGCGCTTCCTGCTCGTTACGAGGTAAAGCAGTGATCGTTTTGGCCAACTCCTCTACGGACTGCATGGATTACATCTCCCGTCGCCGCCAGCGGATGGTCAATAGTCTCTCTTACAACTGAGTTCAGTCAATCGAAAAGTATCGCGCTTCCGGATGATGAATGATGATAGCAGAAGTCGATTGCTCAGGGTCGAGCTGAAACTCTTCCGTCAACTCAACATCAATGCGCGAAGGATCGAGCAATTCGAACAGCTTCGTTTGATCTTCAAGATTTGGGCAAGCCGGATAGCCGAAGCTGAAACGCGATCCCTGATATCCCTGACGAAACAGTTCATTCAGATTTTTCGCATCTTTGTCGGCGATACCCAGCTCTTCACGAATGCGTTTGTGCCAGAGTTCGGCAAGAGCTTCCGCGCCCTCAACGCTCAAGCCATGAAAGTAGAGATAGTCTGAATAGTTGTCTCGCTTGAAAAGCTCCTGAGAGTATTCGCTGGCGCGGCGACCCATCGTCACCAGATGAAAGGCGACGACATCCATGCGGCCCGATTCGACCGGCGCAAAATAGTCGGCGAGGCACAAATGCTTGCCCGACGGTTGTCGCGGAAAAGTGAAGCGCGTGCGTTCCCTTCTCGCGTCATCGTCATACACGATCAAATCGTTGCCCGACGACTGGCAGGGGAAATAACCGTAGACGACTTTCGGGATCAGCAAGCGCTCACGTTCACTGCGAGCCTTCAGCTCTTCGAAAACTGGCCGCACATGTTCAGCAACGAACGATTGATATTCATCCGCTGACTTTCTTCCCTGCTTGAATTGCCACTGGCCTTTGAAGAGTGCGGTTTCGTTGACGTACGCGAAGACATCCTGCAAAGGAATCTCGTCAACGACGCGCGAACCAACAAAAGGTGGCTGCGGAATTGGCACATCCGTGGCGACGGTCGAGCGAGTCGTGTGCGTTGTATCCCCGACGACGGCACGAATTCGAGTTGGCTTGCGGACGCCGAGCTTGGCTTCTTCGGCGAGCAGCTCTTCTTCATCTTGAGGCACAGACTTCAGTCTGTGATCACCATCGAAGTCACAAACTGAAGTCTGTGCCACTCCGCCCGACATCAGCTTGTCCATTGTGTGCAGACCGGCGAACGCGTCACGCGCGTAGAACAATGTTCCCTTGTAAAGCGACTTCAGATCGTCTTCGACATATCGTCGCGTGAGCGCCGCGCCCCCCAGCACCACCGGCACGTTAATCTCGCGCTCGTTCATTACTTCGAGGTTCTCTTTCATGATGAGCGTCGATTTCACCAGCAGGCCACTCATGCCGATCGCGTCAGCTTTGTGCTCTTCGTATGAATTGAGAATCGTGTCGATAGTCTGCTTGATGCCGAGGTTGATGACCTTGTACCCGTTGTTGGTCAGGATGATGTCGACGAGATTCTTACCGATGTCGTGCACGTCGCCTTTAACGGTCGCGAGCACCATCGTGCCCTTGGCAGTCGCGCCGCCTTTCTTCTCCATGAACGGTTCCAGAAAGCGCACGGCGGCTTTCATGGCTTCGGCGGATTGCAGCACAAAGGGAAGCTGCATCTGCCCGCTGCCAAACAACTCGCCGACAACCTTCATGCCTTCGAGCAGGATGTTGTTGATGATCTCAAGCGCGGAATATTTCTCCAGAGCCAGCTTCAGATGATCTTCAAGTTCAAGTTTCTCGCCGTCGATAATGTGAAACTTCAGTTTCTCTTCGATCGTGTCGCCGCGTGATTCCTTCTTCTTTGATTTCGTGGTGACGCCTTCGAAGAGTTTGGTGAATTCGGTTAGCGGATCGTAAGTGCAAACGTCGGTACGCACGCTTCCAGCGTGCTGCACGCCGGAGGCGTGCGTACCAAATTCGCGCCGGTCGTAAATCAGATCGAGGGCGACCTTGAGTTGGCGTTCTTCGATGCGATTAAGCGGCTCGATCTTGCTGGCGTTAACGATTGCGGAATCGAGACCGGCGGCCACAGCTTCATGAAGAAACACCGAGTTAAGAACGATGCGCGAAGCGGGATTCAAGCCGAACGAGATGTTCGAAACACCGAGGACGGTAAAAGCTCCCGGGAGCTCTGTCTTAATGCGCCGGATGCCTTCGATCGTTTCCAACGCGTTGCGGCGATCTTCCTCGATGCCGGTTGAGATGGGCAACGCCAACGCGTCAAAGAAAATATCGTCCGCCGGAATTCCGTACTTCGTGGTCGCCTGTTCGTACGCGCGCTTAGCGATTGCAAACTTACCGTCCGCCGAACGCGCCATTCCCTCTTCATCAATGGTGCCGATCACGACACTGGCCCCGTATTGCTTCGCCAGACCCAGCACTTTCGCAAAGCGCGGCTCGCCGTCTTCGTAGTTCGTCGAATTCAGAATGCATTTGCCACCGGCGTGTTGCAGACCGGCTTCCATCTTCTGCCACTCGGTTGAGTCGAACATCAAAGGAATCTTGACGTTCGTCACCAGCCGCGACGCGAGTTCGTGCATGTCTTTCTCGCCATCGCGGCCGACGAAATCGACGTTCACGTCCAGCACGTGCGCGCCTTCACGTTCCTGTTCGCGCGCAAGCGACACGAGACCGTCCCAATCCTCGGCGTTCAGCAGGTCGCGCATCTTCTTTGAGCCGCTGGCATTGACGCGCTCGCCGATGATCAGAAACGAAGTGTCCTGGCGATATGGCTGTTGGCTGAAGATCGAGGAAGACGCAGCCGTACGCGGCACGTCACGTTGCAGAGGCGTTACGTCCTTCACCGCTTCGACGACCGCTTTCATGTGCGCGGGCGTGGTGCCACAGCAGCCCCCGATGATGTTCACGCCAAAGTCTTTGACGAAGTGCCCAAGTTCCTTCGACAGAGATTCCGGCGTCTCTTTGAAGACCGCGTGTCCGCCGACGTTCTCAGGGATTCCCGCATTGGGAATCACTGAGACGAAGAACTTTGAGTTCTGGCAGAGATAGCGAACGTTCTCAGTCATCTGCTGCGGACCGGTCGCACAGTTCATACCGAAGACATCGATTGGGAACGGCTCGATGGCTGTCAGTGCCGCGCCGATCTCAGTTCCCATCAGCATCGTGCCGAAAGCTTCGATGGTGACTTGAGCAATAATCGGTACGCGACGCTTCGAAGATTCGAACTCTTCGAAGATCGCCGCGAGCGCGGATTTCGTTTGCAGAATGTCCTGACACGTCTCGACGATGAGCAGATCAGCGCCGCCGTCGAGCAGGCCGCGCGCCTGTTCGCGATAAGACGCTTTCATGTCGAGAAATGAAATATGGCCCAGGGTCGGGAGCTTCGTCGTTGGGCCCATCGATCCTGCGACCCAGCGCGGCTTTTCTTTCGTCGAGAAATCGGAAGCGACGCGTTTCGCCAGCTCCGCGGCTTTCTTATTCAGGTCGTAAGCGAGATGCGCAATCTGATATTCGGCCAGCACGATCGAGGCGCCGCCGAACGAATCGGTCTCGACCACGTCGCAGCCCACTTCGAGAAATCCGGCGTGAACTTTCTCGACGGCTTCGGGCATGCTGATGAGCAGGTGTTCAGGGCAGCCTTCGAACTGCGGGCCGCCGTAGTCGTCCACGGTCAGGTCCTGGGCGTGCAGATTTGTGCCCATCGCGCCATCAAAGACGACGATGCGTTCGCGAAGTGTGTCGAGAAAAGCGCTCATCTTTAATCGATCATGTCAGAAGCCCGACCGTCAGGGACGGCCACATTAATTATCGTGTCTTGTCAGTACCGAGCGCGGCCCTCCCTTACGGTCGGGCTTCTGACACGAGAAAGCCCCGCGCTGCTAACAACGCGGGGCCTTCATCAAAACTCAGTATAAGATTTGAAAGACTCGCCGAGCTGTTTAGCGGATTATTTTACGTGGCCGCAAGTCGCCTTAACTCACCACGCTTTGTCAACCGCTATTGAAACACTGACGTGCGGACGTGTCAATCTTGCCGCAGTCAGGCACTGTTGAGTTTGAGTTTAGAGTTCAGCTTTCAGGTTGATATTCAGGACTAGCTAAAGCTTGAACTATGAACTACACACAACCGCAAGTCATTTAACGAAGCGAAAGCCTTTCAAGAGATCACATCAGCGCACCGACTTTGCCAGACTACCGATTGGTCGGCGGGATCACGTATGGTAGCATTCCGCAAGCGGATCAGAATGATAGCCGGCGTCTTATCGCTGAAGAATTTTCCCGTCCCACCATGAAGGTTTGTACCGCTCTACCCGCGCCTGCGTTGACAAAGCGCCAACTGGTTTGCGCTGTTGCGCTTGCGCTCTTCACCTTGTTGCTGCTTGCCAGCCCGCACACCCGCGTGCGCGCGGCTGCGGGTGATCTCGACCCAACGTTCGGCACTGGCGGGAGGCTGGTATATGACTTCACACCCCCGGACGTAACCGGCGATCTCGGCCACGATCCAGATTTCGTATTGATCCAACCGGATGGAAAGATACTCTTAACCTTACACGCGCCTAAAAGCGCCAGCAGTCACAAATCGGTCTACCTTGTACGTCTGAATCTTGATGGAACCCTTGAGCCTAACTTCGGCAATGGCGGAAAGCTGTTCATTGATCCGAGTTTCTTTAGCGGCGTAGCCATTGCGCTTCAGGACGATGGCAGAATCCTACTCGCGGGTGGCATTTCCGCGGGCCCTGGTTCTCTATGCGCCCTAATACGCTTGAATAGCGATGGCTCGCTGGACACAACCTTTGGCAACGCGGGCCGGGCGATTACAGAACTATTTGCCGGCTTGCTGTCCCAACACCCCGCGTTGAATGAAGGGGTGGGTGCGCTTGCTATTCAGCCGAACGGGAAAATCATTGTCTTAGCCCGGGCCCAATTCTTCGATAAAACCTTTCGCTATCGCACCGCGATCGCCAGGTTCAACTCTGACGGAACGCTCGACAACACGTTCGGCGCGGGCGGGATTGTTGGTCAAACCCCTTTTGCCTCCGACGTTGACGGGTCGCCGCAAAATCTAATCCTCCATCCTGACGGCAAATTCACCGTCTGCTGGATATTTCCCGACGACATCAAACCTCAAGTTGACATCGGCGATCCGCTGGCGCGCTATAACGCCGACGGTACGCTCGATTCCACCTTCGCCACTAACGCGCTGCTCGGCAAGTCTCTTTCGGACATTAAGCTCCAGGCCGACGGCAAAATCGTTGTCACGACCGGGATTGGCGCGGCATGTTGTCCTATTGATCAGGGCTTCCAGGTTGCAAGGGTCAACCCCAGCGGTTCTCTCGACACGAGTTTCGGAGGAACCGGCATCGTTTCGGTGCAGGTCGACAACAACCCGTTTCATCCCGGCGTCGCAAACGCTCTGGTCGTACAGGCGGACGGCAAAATCGTGGCGGCGGGCGTTACGGGAGGGAACGTGAACTTTGGCGACGACCACGACTTTGCGCTGGCCCGGCTTAACCCGAACGGCTCACTCGACCCAACCTTCGGCAACGCCGGTACGATCAGGACCGATTTCCCAGCGAGCGACGGCTCCTTCACGTGGAACGGCGTGCAGGACCTCGCGCTCCAGCTTGACGGAAAAATCCTGGCATTCGGCCTGACCGCTCCGCCCCATGACACCAACTATAAGCTCGCGCTGGCGCGCTACGTGGCCGCGGGGGCAACGCCGACGATTGTGCAATTCAGCTCTCCCCAATTCACAGTCGGCGAGGGATGCGTTGCGAGGACCGTCACCGTAACGCGCAGTGGCGACACGACAGGCACGACCACGGTCGACTTTGCGACCGTGGACGCGTCGGCGAGACAGAAGTCCGACTATACACTCGCGACCGGAACGCTCAAGTTCGGGCCCGGTGAGACAAGCAAAGATATTTCCGTGCTCATTTCGGAAGACGGGCGGGCGGAGGGTCTGGAGTCTTTTACGCTTGCCCTGAATAACCCGCAAGGGGCGGCCATTGGGGCGCAGGGCACAACCGTTCTACAAATCATCGATAACGAGACAACAGACGCGCCCGCGAACCCGATTGACGAGCCGGCGACCTTCGTCGGCCAGCATTACCACGACTTTATCAACCGCCAAGCCGACAGCGGCGGACAAGCCTTCTGGACGGACCAGCTCACCCAGTGCGGCACTAACCAGCAGTGCCTCGCGGCTCGCCGCGTCAACATTAGTACCGCCTTCTTCCTCTCAATCGAGTTGCAGCGGACGGGCTTTCTCGTCATAAGGCTTTACAAGACCGGACTGGGCGACCAGTCGGCCAACCCGCGCTTCGCACCGTTCATGCGCGACGCGCGGGAGATCGGCGAGGGAGTAGTTGTTGGCGTCGGCAACTGGGAGGAGCAGTTGAAGAACAACGGGCAGCAGTTCACTGAAGAGTTCGTCACTCGCGCCGAGTTTCGCGCCGCGCACGATTTGCAGACCGCCGATCAGTACGTCACTTCGCTGTTCTCAAACGCCGCCGTCATCCCGACAGCAGCGGAGCGTAACGCCGCCCTCACCGCGTTCGGTACGGGCGATAGCGCGGGTCGGGCACGCGCGCTCCTCAGCGTAGTCGAAAGCGGGTCGGTCTATAACAAGCTCTACAACAAGGCGTTCGTGCTGATGCAATACTTCGGCTATCTGCGCCGCAATCCCGACGGCGCGCCCGACAACTCTTACGCCGGCTATGACTTTTGGTTGGCGAAGTTAGATTCTTTCACCCTGCTGGGCGAGGACATGCGCGACGCCACCGTGGCAGCCAACCGGGTGAAGCGCGCCGAGATGGTCAGGGCCTTCATCGAGTCCACGGAGTATCGCGAGCGCTTCAGCGTAAGATAGGCGTTCCGCACCGTCAACTCACGAATTTGCGTCGGGCGAGTCCCACAGCGGAATGATTTTTCCCGCCTAAACGATTATTGTCCGCCCCTTGTCGCTATGGTAACTTGTCCTCGGCTGGCTGTGAACTCCGAGGGCCTCCTCTTTAATATGCGGCGCGCTATCTATCCCGGCTCGTTCGATCCCGTAACCAACGGGCACCTCGACATTATTCAACGGGGATGCAAACTCTTCGACGAGATCATCATCGCGATCCTCATCCATCCGGACAAGACGCCGTTCTTCTCAGTCCAGGAGCGGAAAGAGATTCTCGCTGACGTATTGAAAGACATCGAGCAAGGCGGCTGCACAGTTGTCGTCGACAGCTTTGAAGGTTTGCTGGTGCAGTACGCCGCCGATCGAGAGGCGCATGCGATCGTCCGCGGCATTCGCGCCATTTCGGATTACGAATATGAATTGCAGATGGCCTTGATGAACCGGCGGCTTGAGCCGAGTCTTGAGACTGTCTTCATGATGCCGGCCGAGGCTTATTCGTACGTGAGTTCGCGTCTGGTGAAGGAAGTGTTTCAGCTGGGCGGGAATATCGCTGGCCTGGTGCCGGCCGTGGTTGAAGAACGAATGCGGCAAAAGAAATAGATTTTGCGTGGCTTTGCGCCTTCGCGTCTTTTGCGTGAGTGGATTCTCGCAAAGGCGCTAAGACGCAAAGGAACGCAAGATTATGGTTGCCACGACTGTTAGTTCCAAGTTTCCAGTCTCAGAACGCGTCGCTAAGATGAAAGCTTCTTCGACGCTCGCCGCGATGCAGGCGGCGGAAGCTATGCGCGCTGAAGGCATCGATGTGGTCGATCTCGGCGCGGGCGAGCCGGATTTCGACACGCCGCAGAACATCAAAGACGCTGCGCTTGAAGCGATGCGTGCAGGCAAGACGAAGTACACGCCAACCGCCGGCACGCGACAGCTACAGAACGCGATCATCGAAATGTACAGCCGGGATTTCGGTGCTGCTTACGAGCGGAACGAAGTCATGGCGACGTCAGGCGGGAAACAGGCAATCTTCAACGCTGCGGTGACGCTGATCAATCCGGGTGACGATGTCCTGATTCCGAAACCCTATTGGGTCACGTTTCCTGAGATTGTTACCTTCGCCGGCGGCCGATCGGTTTTCATCGAAACGGAAGAGAACGGCTTCGTGCTGACCGCCGACATGGTGCGCGCGGCCATCACGCCCAAGACGAAACTGATCATTCTGAACTCGCCGAGCAATCCTTCGGGTCGCGTGATTCCGCCGGACGAATTCGAGAAGATCATGGAAGTCCTCGCTGAGCGCGGCATCTATGTTGTCTCGGATGAATGCTACTTGCGGTTTGTCTATTCACCAGCAAAAGTATTCAGCGCGGCTTCACTGCGGCCAGAATTACGCCAGCGTCTTTGCATAGCCGGATCGTTTTCGAAGACCTACGCAATGACGGGATGGCGCATCGGCTACGCGCTGGCGAACCCGGATTGGACGCGCGCGATGCTGAAGGTGCAGGGACATTCGACCAGCAATGCGACTTCGATTTCACAGGCGGCCGCGATTGAAGCTCTGAATGGGCCGCAGGAATCGGTCGCGACGATGCTCGCCGAATACACGCGCCGGCGCGAGTGGCTGCTAAATGCGCTCAATCAAATCGAAGGGCTTAAGTGCCCACAGCCCGAAGGCGCGTTCTATGCGTTTCCTGATGTGCGGGGATGTTTGCAAGGGCGATTGAAGTCTTCGGAAGATTTCGCCAACGAATTGCTTGAGAAACAGCAGACAGTGGTCACCGACGGCGCGGGATTCGGCGCCGATGGGTTCATTCGGATCTCGTATGCAACGTCGCTGGATCGTTTGCAGGAAGGCGTGGAAAGAATTCGAAGCGTAGTTGCGCGTGCTCAGTGATTGATTCCCTCTCCCATTGGGAGAGGGATAGGTGACGGTCCCGCAGTGGACACTCTTCGCAACTTTTTCCTGATGCTGGATTCGGAAATGCCCAGCATGAACGAATGCGAATCTCCCCTTAAAGCCAGAACGTCGCGCACGATCAATCCTCAAGATCAGCGTAACGGGATGGAAGTGACTCCACCTATCGACTTGCTTCAGAAAAACTTGATTGACTTTGCGTCTGAACGAGCATATCGTTTCGGAATTCTCAATTAAGGCTGAATTCTCACGAGCCTGCATCGCACACTCGCCAAATCCAGCCCGGAGAATAGCTAACACCAGGGCATTTTGATTATCCGCCTCCCAAGGGACAATTGTCAGGGCGGAAGCGGTCGGTCACAATCCCTGGAGTCAACCTTTTAACAGAATCAGGCAGGTAATAATCGTGAGTCGGATCCCACCCCGCCTTCAGATCGTCCTTCTTCTTCGGTTGTTACTGGCTTTGTCATTTGCATTGGCTAGCGTCTGTGTTGCTGCCGGACGATTAGTGCCCCTCGCTTCATGTTTGCAGGCTCCGCAACAAAAGGTCCCGGCTAAGGAAAACTCCGCGGCCCTATCAACTCCCACTGTGGAGGGAAACCTTAAGAAGAAGACGACAAACCGCAGCGTCGCATTATCGGCAGACAAGACACTCGTCAACTTGAATGAACCCGTGCGGTTCACGGTAACCATCACGGGCTTTAGTGGCCTAGTCTATGGTGGATGCCGCTGGAGTTACTTATTCTTCTTCGGTGATGGCGATTATAAAACGACGCTATTGACTTGTGATCGTCACAAGAAGTTCCAGCATAAATATCTGCGAACCGGCGTTTTTGTCGCCAAGGTGATAAACATTACCAGTGATTGTTCGGGGCTGATAACACAACCGGATCCAGTGACCGTGACTGTGCAGGAGAGAACTTCTCCTACGCCAGGACCCGCGGCGACAATTTCGCCCGTTCCATCCCCCACCCAACCTCCATCGCCCAATCCGACACCTACCATCACTAAATCGCCAACTCCAGCGCCCACCAATCAGTCTTCATCGCCGTCGACGACGACGAGCCCCACTGAATCGCCCAAGCCTTCACCCACCGATCAATCTTCGTCACCGCAGCCCGTGGATACTCCACGCCGGTCAACCAGTCAAATTGCGCTTTCATCACCGCTGCTATCGCCATCTCTTTCGCCGAGTCCGGCAATTGGAACCATAGTCATGACCCCATCGCCCGATGTTTCGCCATCGCTATCCCCACTCGCAACGTCGACCGCAAGTGGTTGGTCTAGCTTCGTGGAGAATTGGTGGAAGCTTCTCCTGGTGATTCTGGCTTTGCTCTTGGTAGCTTCGTTCATGGCGCGCCGAATATTCAGGTCCTCTGTTCGACCAACGTTGCATCTACATAGTCCCGAGCTTGGCACCCCGGACTTCAAGGGAGGGATGAAGAACTTCGCGGTCAGCTTTGAATTACGTCTCAATCCCAAAGCAGCCGCAACCAAATCGCGCATTACCACGAGCGAGGCAAGCCTCATTAGATCCGAAAGGAGAGATCATGGCTGAACCGACGGTAACTCTTCGTCAAGTGTTCTCGATTCCTTCAGACGATGCCAAGGACAGATCGCCCGGGCAGTGGAAGACCTTCCAAGAGACACTGGCCCAAGAACTCAAAAGCATCAAGTGTCCTGTCCCGATGTCGGAACTCATTCCCAAGATTTGCGAATTGTTCGACATCGGTGTCCCGAGTCTACTAGTTAGCTGGTGGAAGGCGGCTGAGGACCTCCAGACCATCATCGAAGAATCAAAGGAGGAGCCTGAGGCCATCAGGTACCTTGAGCTTGCCGAACACACGATTGATAGTGAGCATCGCCCGTACCTCGAGGTTCGAATTAAGAAAGCCAGCCTCAAGAAGATTGAATTCTGCATCCGGCTCCGGTTCCGGTTGAAAGGTTTTGTCCTGAAAATAAATGAGGGCCGGATCAAAGAAATGAAAACGGGCCTGTGCGAGGTTGAAGGCACCGTAGAGTGCGAGAAGGCTACTATCCTCAAAAAGAGCCGCGCGCCGATCCATTTGCCAGGCACGGTACCGTTGGAAGTAAGCCCAGTTGTAACCTCCTCACGAAGCGAGGCCGTTTAAATCGGGGTTTCCGGCGTGTCGGTCGGATGCTGGCGCGTTTCTGCTGATGAACCTGGGGCAGTTTCAAGATTGTAGTCTTTCGGTTCTGATGACATTTGTTCCATTTGTACCAGCAGAAAAACCCGTGCTGCCAACCGTTGGTATTCTTGCCATTACGGACACTGCGCGGCAAAGACAAAAGGCCGCCGAGGTTACTTTCAGCGACCTTCATCCAGAAAATGGCTGCGCAGGTTAGCCAGAGAACTTTTTTTCGTTTTGGTTTTAGCCGCTAACTTCGCCTTTCACCCCGACGCCCTCCCAGAGAGAGAGAGGGAGTCAAAAAATAAGAGGCGGGCAATTGGCCGCCTCTTTCGTTTTCATAACCGGAAAGATGCCGGTGAACCGCACGCAAGGATGCGGGCGCTCCGTTAGTACAGATTGAAGTTGTACTGCAACTCCATCCACATGGATACCGGCCGGCCGTCTTTGCTCGCCGGGACAAAGCGAATCTGCTTTGCCGCTGCGATGGCGCGCTCAGTCAACCCATCAGGCAGTCTGGAAACCGCACTGATGTTCGTAACAGTTCCGCCGGCGCTGAACACCGCACGCAACACAACAGTTCCGGTGATTTGATTCTTGCGAGCAGCTTCGGTGTAAGTCGGTTCAGGCTTATCTAAGACGCGCGCCTTCGAAGTAACTTCCCTGCCGCTGAAGATTTTGCTGTAGTCGGTACCGCCGCCACCGCCGCCGGGACCACCGCCGCCTTCACGACGCGAACCGCCACCAGTGTTGCCGCCTTCGCCAGGGCCATAGCCACCGCCGGAACCTGGACCAACGCCGCCACCCGTGCCGCTACCAATTCCGTTGCCGGTGCCGGGACCGGATGAAGGTGTCGTCGACTTCGATTTAGGATCGCCGTAGTTCAACTGCCGAGTATCCGGCGGGAACAGAGCCGGGTCGGCGTCCAGCGTCGCGGGCATCGGCAGCGCCGGATTCTTTATGACCGGCGGATGCGGATCTGGAGCGACGACTTGCGGAATTCTCAAATCAGCTTGCGGCAGCTTGCCAAATGAGGCGGGCGCCTGTTCTTCACGGCCACCGCCGCCACCGCCGCCAGCTTTCTCCTGCTTCGGTTTGCTGCCGCCGCCGTTGCCTTTGGCCATGCCCGCGGTTCCTTCGTCAGGCGTCGGCTGTTCATTGGGGATATCGGTAATCATCTGGGTGAGTTCCAGATCATCTTCATTCTGCTGCGCCGCCGCTTTCGCTTGCATGCGACGATCCCAGAAGAACAGACCACCGACAACGATGAACAGCAGAGCGAAGCTCACGATAATTCCGGAAAGGACGTTGCGCGAATCAGACGGTCGCGCGCCCATCACGGCGGCGCCGCGATCGCGACTCAACGAGGTAGCAAAGAGCGCGAGCAAACCAGCGAATCCAACTATCGCCACGGCGATCATCGTTCGTTTTGAAAGACCACCCGCACCGCTGCGATCGAGCAGGAAGATTGCGCCGACCAACACGACCATGGCGACAAGCGAAAGCAACAGCGCGATGACTGCATCGCGACTCGAGAAGAATTTTCCAATCATCGAGCCGTAACCCTGAATCGATCGCTTCACAAAGCCAAATGGATCGCGTTTGAATTCGGGCCAGGTCAATTGATAGTTGTGCGCGACATTGCCTACTTCATCAGCCAGGCGAGATGCCAAACCGCGGTCTTCCAGGATGGTGAGGTGATATTCGCCAATCATATTGCCAACTGCTGCCGCCGCGGGCGCTGCCACAGTCACTGGAATTTTCGGCGCGGGTGTCGCCGGCTTTACTTCCTGAGCCACAGTTTCGGAAACCGGGTATGAGGTTTCGATATCGGCGGACGCAGCAGCTTTAATAACCGGCGGCTCCGGTGCGGGAACGGCGCTCAAGGGCGTGCCGTCAACTGGGCAGAAACTAAATCGATCGGCGAATTGTTCCTGGCAAGTATTACAAAATTTCATCTTCACTACCTCGCTGCCCCTTTGGGGATCTACTATTGAACTTAGATGCTCGTTCATGCCCACCGTGGCCTGCTGATAAGAAGCCGCGACGCGCTGATCCAAAGAGCCGGAAGCCTCGGGGGCGCTCCACTTATTAAGTAAATTGCGCAGCTCTTCGTCCTGCATGAACTTCGAATCGGAATTACTCATTACTATTGCCTAATGTCTTCATGCAGGCGCGACGACTGCGCATTACGCCCGCTTAAATGTAACAGCTTCACGGCCAATTCGGAAATACTTCCCGAGCCTCCCGCGCATCTTGTCGCGCGCCCGGAACAGCCGCGCTTTCACTGTGTTTGAATCGGCGCCCACAATCGCGCCGATTTCCGCCAGCGAAAGATCCTCATACTCGAAAAGAACTAATGCCTCGCGTTGCAAGGGAGGCAAACTCGCTATCGCATTCTGAACCTCTGAAGCCAACTCATCATCCAGCACTTGCCGAATCGGCTGATGATGATCGGGCATCCGCGGCTCAGCAGGTAACTCTTCCAGCGCTGACTCGCGTCCAAAGGCCTGATACCGTTTCGCCGCCTGGTTCCGCGCCGCCGCGTATAGATACGTTCGCAGCGAGGCCTTGGTCGCATCGAACCGGCTCGGTTCAGTTATCAAACTCAGGAAGCAATCGTGCGCGACATCTTCGGCCGCTTCCGCCGATCCCAACAGCCTGTACGCAAATCGAAAGATCGGATCGCGGTAGCGCTCGTAAAGGATTTGGAACGCTTTTGTCTGTCCATTCGCTGCCTGCTCCAGCAGCCGCTCGTCTGTTTCCTGGCTTGTCAATCAAAGCGCTCGATCCTGTAGGAACTGGCTTCCTACTGTTAATTACTACTAATCACTAAAAAGTTACGGAAAATTTTCGGGAAGAGGTCATCTTGATTCGCTCTCAATAATACTATCGATTCAGGCGCTTCGGGCAGCACAAAGCTCCGCTGACTCGTGGCTTTGATGCCGCAAAAACGCTTCAGGTTGACGGGTCTTGAGGCGGCATCTAAACTCTTTTTCACCGCATCCCAACCGGGCTTTCAATGGCCGCGTAAAGTTCAGTTGAGGCCGCGCTGCATCGTCGAAATCAATTAGACAGGTCGAAATGAGAAGCAAAACTGTCCGTTACCTATACGTTTGGGCGCTGATTCTGGTCGTTCTGCTACCCAGCGCTGCGAGCCTTTCAGCCCAATCTATCCAACCCGAGCGCGAAAAACTTCTGAACGGACTCTCAATTATCTTCTGGCCGCGACCCGGCGATGCAAACGTTACGCTGAAACTGCGGATCCACAGCGGCGCAGCTTTCGATCTCGCTGGGAAGTCAGGCACGATGGCGCTGCTCGCTGACACCCTGTTTCCTGACACGGAGACTCGCGAGTACGTCAATGAACAACTCGGCGGCAAGCTGGAGGTGATGACGGATTATGACGGGATCAATGTCACCATCTCGGGAAAAGCGAGTGAGTTGGAACGGATGATCGAGCTGCTGCGGAACGCCGTCATCAATCCGAATCTTGGCCCTGAAGCGGTAGCCAAGATTAAGGAAGCGCGGCTCAAGGAATTTTACTCGAAGTCTACGTCGGTCGCCGAGATGGCGGACCGCGCCATCGCCGCTCGACTGTTCGGATCTTTTCCTTACGCCCAACCGGAGGTTGGGACGAGCGAAACGGTTGGCAAAATCGAGCGCGCCGATCTGATGTTGGCCGACGATAGGTTTCTCCACGCCGACAACGCATCACTAGTCGTCATCGGCGGGGTTGAAAAATCGCGTTTGATGCGCGCAGCGCGGCAGTTGCTCGGTCCATGGCAGAAGGGTGATCGAACCGTGCCGGCAACTTTTCGCCAACCGGCGGCGCCTGATGCTCGCGTGCTCGTGCTAAATCAATCACCAACCAACACGAGCGAGGTGCGCATAGCGGTGCGTGGGTTGTCACGGGCTGATCGTGATTCGCTTGCGGCACAGGTCCTGGCGAGAATCGCGCGTGAGCGTTGGCTCTCGGCCGTCGCCGATTTGTCTTCAGCGTCTGTGAAAGAGGACGAGCATGCGCTGCCTGGAATGTTTGTGTTCAGTGGACGCGCATCGCAGGCCGCAACTGCGAAGGCAGTTTCCTCTGCTCGAGAAATCATGAATGCACTGGCGCAGTCTGGAGCAAATAGCACTGAAGTTGAGCGAGCCAAAGCAGCCATCGCTGCGGAACTCAACACCCGAGCCAATCAAGCAGAGGCGATCGCGGATGCTGCGCTCGATGTCGATACGTACAAATTGAGCTCCCTCGCTCAGCCGATGAATGACGTTATTCGAATCAACGCCGCCGATGTGCAACGCGTCGCATCTCGGCTCTTCAAAGATGCTGCGATCGCGACCGTCATCGTCGGCGATGCGGAGCAACTCAAAACCTCACTCGGACCCAATGTGGAAGTTCGCGCCGCCACCGCAGAGCTAAAAAACACAATTTCTCCGGCGACGTCGCCGAAGCCTTGATTTACAAACCTATCGCAAGCGGCTTGCAACCATTCCTCCACGCGCATGGGCTTAACTGACTCAGGACAGAAAACTTCAGCACAGGACCACGCTCGGCGGGTGCGCGAAATGTTCGCGCGAATTTCGCCGCGTTACGATCTGCTGAATCATCTCCTGTCCGTGAACATCGACACACGTTGGCGACG
>DATLVM010000469.1:0-3360 GCA_035577445.1 Pyrinomonadaceae bacterium | reverse complement strand
CGATGGCGGCGCGCGCTTCCATTTTACCTTGCCGGTAATTAAGACAACATGATGGCGGGCGAGCCGCATCGAGCGAATTTTCCTAGAACGGAAGTCTAATCTCACTCCAAAACTTGCTTCTCACGCGCGTCCCGGCGTGTTACAGATAAGGCACATCACGGCCTTCTCGTGAACCGGAATGATCACGCTCGGGCGGCCGGTCTCTGGGTATTGGAGGCGCCGCTGGCTAGCGCTGCGACGGGGGTAGCGTCAAAGCGGCCTATGCCTGGCAGGTTACAATTATTTGACATCCGGAAGGCACCGCGCGCGCCGTTTTTTCTGATCGTCGCGACAGTTGCTGCATTCGCACTAATCTTCACCGCGAACGCACCGGCGGCGGAACCCAAGCGTGTCTTATTAGTCCAATCCTTTGGGAGCGCCGCGACGCCATTCACGGCCCGCTTAGTGGCTTTCGAGACTGAGCTGATCGCGAAGATGGGCGATGGCGTTGACTTGGACGAAGTGTCTTTGGATATGGCGCGCTATGCCGACCGCGACATACAGGAGGCGATTGTTAATTATTTGCAAAAGCGGCAGGCCAAGTGGCAACCCGATCTTGTCGTGCCGATCGGATCGTCCGCAACTATCTTCGTAGCAAACTATCGTGACCGGCTGTTTCCAGAAACGCCTATCCTCTACGTAGTCGATCAGCAATTACTTCCGCCGGGCGCATTGGAGAAGAACGCGGCTTACGTCGGCCAGGAAATTGGTCTTCACGGGTTGCTCGAGGACATGCTGCAAGTTGCACCCGCGACAAAAAATATCGCGGTCATAGTAGGTGCGACGCCACTGGAACACTATTGGCAGGACGCTTTTCAGAAGGCAGCTGAGCCACTCGCAGGCCGGATAAACTTCACCTACTATAGCGGTCTCTCCTTCGACCAAATGAAGGAGCGTGCCTCGACGTTGCCCCCAGATTCCTACATTCTTTTCCTGTTGCTGGTGCGCGATGCCGCGGGTGTAACCTTCAACTCCGACGAGGCGCTGCAACGTCTCCATGCAGTGGCGCACGCTCCGATCAATTCCATCTTCGATCACCAACTGGGTCTGGGGATCGTGGGTGGGCGCCTTTACCAGAGCGAGGGGGTTGGAAAGGAGGCTGCGGACGTCGCCATTCGTATTTTGCATGGTGAACCAGCTTCCAGTATTTCTCCAAGACTCTTCGAGCGCCTCCCCGCGCGTTATGACTGGCGAGAGCTACAGCGATGGAAGATCAATGAGAAACTGCTGCCGAGTGGAAGCACAATCTTGTTCCGCGAGCCGACGCTTTGGGATCGCTACAGGGCATGGATCATCGCCGGTATTTCGATCTGTATTCTGCAGGCGCTGCTTATCACGGGTCTGGTGGCTAATCTCGTGAAACGCCACCGGGTGGAGCGTTCCTTAAAGCAGGCTGAAGAGGAGGCACACCGTCATCGCGAACAAATTAACCGGCTTAGCCGCGTTAGCTTACTTGGTGAGATGACTGCCTCACTCGCCCATGAACTGAATCAGCCGCTCTCGGGCATCGTCAGCAATGCGAGTGCTGGAATGCGGCTTATCGACAGGGGTAAGGAAGACCCTGCAACGTTGCGTGAGATCCTGGTCGACGTAGAGGCAGACGGTCGCCGCGCTCACGATATCATCCACAACGTGCGTAACACAATTAAGAAAGGCGATCCTACCCTGCGCCGAATTAATCTGAATGAGCTGATCGCTAACGTTGCGCATGTCGTCAGGCCTGATGCAGTGGCTTATTCCTGCGAGATAGAAATATCGCTAGCCGAGGACCTGCCACTGATCGAGGTAGATCCGATCCAAATTCAGCAGGTCCTGGTGAACCTTGTTAGTAATGCCCTTGATGCCATGCGGCAGACACCACCGGACCGACGCAAGGTAGAGATTAGCACGGCTGGCAATGGCGAGAACGAAGTGCGCTTGAGCGTTCGCGATCATGGCACAGGCATTCGCTATGAGGTGCACGAACGCTTGTTCGACCAGTTCTTTACCACCAAGGAACAGGGACTGGGAATGGGATTGGCAATTGTGCGCTCCATCGTGGAATCTCATGGCGGTAAAATCCAGGCGGAGAATGTCGCTGATGGCGGCGCGCTCTTCTATTTTACTTTACCGGTAATGAAGAAAACATGATGGCGCCGGATCCATCGGTGTTCGTGATCAACGATGACTATTCCGGCGCGTTCCTTTTCCAGAAGTAGCCTGTTTCCAGCATTGGGCAACTACCACATCAACCGCATGCGCCTAACGAGACGAAGCTCGTGAAGTCGGTGCAAAGAGCTGGCCTGCCGTCAGCGCAGAACATAAGACCAAAGTCTCATTGCCATTTGCCTGACTGACGTTGTCTAATTGGGCAGCGTTCCTCGAATATATGAACCAAACAACTGGAACAAACCAGGCGCCCGACTCTTCCATTACGTCCGCGGAGATATGCTATGTCGTTGACGACGATCCATCGGTGCGCAAATCCATCACTCGCCTGCTCGAATTGGAGGGATTCAAGGTACGCGCCTTTGGCGATCCAGAAGATTTTCTCAATCAAATGGCGACCAATCCTGTGCGACTTGTTGTCCTGGATATCTGGATGCAACAAATGACGGGGATGGAAGTACTAGCACACCTGTGTGCGAGATGGCCCGGGACTCGTGTGATTTTCATTACGGGTCATGAGGATCGCGCTGCCGAAGCCACCGTGATGCAGGCTGGTGCCTCTGGTTTTTTCATCAAGCCCTTGGATAACGAAAAATTCATCGCTGCCGTTCAAGACGCACTTGAGCAAGCCTAGCGATTAGAGTGGCAGAAAGTGCGCTTCGCAGCTACTGAAATGCCCGCGTCTCGTTAGGTGATAGCTATGCTTTGACCTGAAAAGAACATCGGAACCCAGGATGCCAATCCTCGAGAAGACGATTCGCTTTGCCGCCATTGCGCTTGCGGTGCTGTTCATCAGCCTGAGCCTGTTCGGCATCTTTGGCGCGTGGTTCGTTGATCGAAAGGCCACCGACGTCGCGCTGAAAGGGTTTGGCCTCATCGAGGTCGGCATCGGGGTAGTCGATGCCGGAGTGGGCCGGGTGGATGACCTCATCGCGAGGAGCCGGACAGAAGTGCGGCAGGCTTCCGAGACGATCACCGCCGCCGGCGCACAGGCGCTGGCAAACAGCCCCGTGCTCAATGCGCTGAACGAGCGCTTGGAGACGAGTCTGGCGCCACGCATCGCGCAGATGCAGCAGGTGCTGGGTCCTGTGCGGGATGCGGTGGGGACAGTCGGCAACACAGTAAGTTTGCTGAACTCGCTACCAATGATGGCTGATCGTGCTCCGCGGCTGA
>DATLVM010000468.1:0-17884 GCA_035577445.1 Pyrinomonadaceae bacterium | reverse complement strand
CGTCCTGCCGCCTGCTTCCAACGCGCCACGATGCGCGGCCGCATCGATGCCGCGCGCTAAGCCCGAAATGATTGTCACGCCGCGTTGCGCCAGTTCACGCGACAGCATCAACGCGGCGTTCTGACCATAAGTCGAGCAGCGACGCGACCCGACGATTGCGATGCACGGTTGCTCGAGACATTCGGCCCACGCGCCTTTCACGTAAAGTGTCACCGGCGGATCGTAAGTCTCGCGCAGCAGCGACGGATAAACTCCGTCATCCAAAACCAGGATGTCGCCGCCGAGCTTTCGCACGCGCGTGATCTCTCCTTCCGCACGTTCGTAAAATTCGCGATTCGCGATGCTCTCGATCGTTTCTGGCGTCAGCCGTAACATTGCCAGCTCGCGTCGGGGCGCATCGAAGATCGCTTCGGCCGATCCGAAATGCTCCAGCAGTCGCGCCGTGACACGTGGGCCAACACCGGGAGTCAGGTTGAGAGCAATCCAGTCTTTCATCGCTGTAAGCAGTGAGCGGCGAGCAGTAAAGCTTTGGGTAAGTTTGGAGAATAAAGAGACCGCTCGATTGCGCCGCAGGGAAATATCACGTTGATTTGTTCCGCGTCAAGAATTCGGACGAACCACCTTGACTGGAAACGGTTTGAAACGGTTTCCGGGTTTTTTGCTATGCCGGACAGCGGGCTGAAGCCTCGGTGTGAATTGGAAGTGACAAACTAAACTCATATCATCGTTGACTCAATCTTGGTTTTGGACTAGAAGCTTCGTAAACAGCTTTACGCAAAGGAGCACAGGGGATGAAAAGACACGTAACATTTACCGCCGTTTTTGTCGTTTTCGGAGCGCTGATCACGCTTTACTTTGGCTGCACGAGCCAGCCGACGACTACCAACACAAACTCAGTGGCGCTGGCTAGTCCTGAACCAACGCCTGACAAAGCTGCCATCGAAGCTGACTTGACGAAAATCGAAATGGATTGGCCGCGCATCATCAAAGAAAAGGACGGGGCCGCAGTCAGAAAGATTGAAGCTGACGACATCGTCCTGGTTTATCCGGATGGCCAAATTGGCAATAAGGATCGAGACATGAAAGACATCGAAGGAGGCGCGCTTTCGTTCGATTCGTGGGAACTCTCGGATATCGTCGTCAAGGTTTTGGACAATGATGCCGCGGTCGTGACGCTCCACGCCACGGTCAAAGGCGGCAAGTACAAACCGGCTGACGCCAAGGCCGCCCAGAATATTAGTGGCCAGTATCGATCAGTCGATACCTTTGTGCGCCGGAACGGACAATGGCAGATGACTGCTTCCGCGACGGTGCCGATTCTGAATCCTGCGCCGGCGGCCTCTGCATCGCCCACGGCCAAAGCTTCGCCCGAATTGAAAGGCACTCCGGAGAGGAAGCCTTCACCCGCGATGAAGACTTCGCCGAAAGCAAAAGCGTCGCCGATGTAGGCTCAGGGATTCACGACACTGTAAATTTCGAGGGCTCCCTTTTTTTCGAGGGCGCCCTTTTCTTTTGATTTGTGAATCTTTCGCTTGACTGGGTACAGCCTTTTAGAATAGAAGCACTACGCAATTCCGAGATTCAGCCTAAGGAGTTTCCAAAATTATGAAGAAGGTTCTTGTCCTCGTGTCTTTGCTGGTGCTTGGCGCGGCGTGCGCGACTCAGCCATCCGGCAATAGCAACACGACCGCCAATACGAACAAAGCCGGCGAAATGAAATCGACAGCAGCCCCATCTGAAGCCGATCTGATTGCGAAAGAAAAATCGGCTTGGGACGCTTTCAAAAGAAAAGATGTAGACGGTTTCAAAAAGGTGCTCGCGCCTGAATATATCGAAGTCATCGACTCTGGCCTGAAAGACACTGCGGCCGCCGTCGCCGGCATGAAAGACATCGACATCACCGACGTTACTTTTTCTGATTGGAAGATGACGCCAATCGACAAGGACGCCGCGTTGCTCACGTACAAAGTTACGGTCAAGGGCAAGTTCAAGGGCGAAGATGTTCCGCCGGGTCCGTATTACGAGGCCTCAGCTTATGTGAATCGTAATGGCGAGTGGCTGGCGATCTATTACCAGGAAACTGAAAGTAAGAAGATGGACCAAACGGAGCCTCCGCCGCCGGCGAAGAAGGAATCAAGCTCGCCCGCAACCGCGCCGGCTAAACCACCTGAGACTGGACCGGATCCAATCGCGAACGAGAAGATCGTCTGGGATTTGTTCCGCGCGAAGAATTGGGATGGATTCGCTTCGTTGCTCGCGTCTGAGTTCATGGAAATCGAACCCACTGGTGTTTACGACAAGAGCGGTTCGGTCAAAGGCCTGCAAGAAATGCCGATGGATATGTCAGTGTTCGAGCTGAGTGATTGGAAAGCTTTAGCGTTCGATGACGATGCGAAACTCGTCACCTATACGGTCACGATGAAAGGACCAAAGCCCGAGAAGGATTACCACGCGACCATCTGGATAAAGCGCGATGGTAAGTGGCTCGGCCTTTATCATCAGGGAACACCAGCCGCAGCGGCTGCTCCGGCGAAGCCTGATGAGAAGAAGATGTAGCGAAGTCCAAATTGAAGCTTCGACTTCAATTCCAATTATGACCAGATGCCCGGTATGACATTTGAGCATGCCGGGCATTTGCCCTCCGGCGTGACGCGCATCTGCTTGATGAGATAACCGTAACGCTCGACCAAAAGTTCATCGCAGCTCGGACAGTGGGTATTCTCCCAGTGTCCGACACGTCCCGGCAGATTTCCCGCATAGATGTAGCGTAGCCCCGCTTCGCGGCCGATCTCGCACGCGCGAATCAACTGTTCGGCCGTCGTGTTCGCGTTCTCTTTCATGTTGTAGTCTTGATGGAACGCCGTCACATGCCACGGAATGTCCGGAGAAACTGAAGCAATGAAGCCGGCTGCGCGCTTCAGTTCATCTTCTGAATCGTTAAAGCCGGGGATTACGAGCGTCACTATCTCTTCCCAGAAACCTCTCTCATGGACCATACGCACCGTGTCGAGAATGTTATCGACCACGCCGCCAAGCTGTCGATAGTTCTTATCACTCATCGACTTCAGGTCAATCTTGTAGCAATCAGTCCACGGCCGCAGATAATCGAGCACTTGCGGAGTTGCATTGCCGTTTGAAATGAACGCCGTGCGGAATCCTTCGGGCTTCGCTTTCTTGAAAACTTCGACGGCCCATTCAGCAGTGATGAGCGGTTCGTTGTAACTCGACCCAACCATCGACGCGCCGTAAGCTTTCGCCATCGCCACCAATCGATCCGGGGTCACCACGTTAGGCATCGACACGGCCGCGTCATCCCGCAGCGCCTGTGAGGTCAACCAATTCTGGCAATAAGCGCAGTGCAGATCGCAGCCAAGCATGCCGAACGTCAGCGTGTCGGAACCGGGCAGACAATGAAAGAAAGGTTTCTTCTCAGTCGGATCGCACGCCAATGCCGCCACGTAATTCGCGGGCACGCGCAGATGACCACCCTCGTTAAAGCGAACTTTGCAAATGCCCCGCTTGCCTTCATTAATCAGACAGCGGTGGCCGCACGCGTAACACTTGACCGCGTTCTTCGGAAGATGCTCGATCAGTTCCGGCGCGCCTTCGGCGGTCATCTCGTCCAAAACTTCAGCGAGTGAAGCTGCTGTCGCACTCAATGCCATAATCGATTTACTGCGAAAACTCCTATGAGGAATTATACTCTTTGGATGCTCGCAATCGCCTGATTACTGTCTACTTGACAGCGTGCTAGAATGACGACGGGGTTACGAAAATGAATCTCGTCATTGAAGAAGAAGCTATCCAGCAACTGCCGGTTAACATCGATCCAGACATCATGAGCGGAACTCCCGTTTTTGAAGGCACTCGAGTTCCCATCGATGCTCTTCCAAACAACTTGGCGGATGGCGTTTCGCTCGACGAATTCCTGGAAAGCTTTCCCACGGTGACTCGCGACCAGGCCGTGGCGATTCTCGAGTTTTCGCGCGACATTATTGCCAGAATAGTTCAGCACCCGCAAAGAGCAACTAACACAGGCAGGACGCACAGAATTCAGCGCCTTCCACGATCAAGAGACCCACTAGGTCGCGCAAGGAGGCTAATGGCCGAGAACGAGATGCGTCAGCGAGAGTAAAAGACGCTCCGAGTCGGCGCAGCCGACGAATGAATTTAGCCCAGCACTTTAGTGCTGGGATCTCCGTAATTATTTTTTTAGCCCGTGAAACGGGCGACAGAAATTCACCACGCATTTCTAAGATAATTCCCCTCAACGTTAATTCTGTCGTCCGCTTCGCGGACTCGGTTCCATAAAACGGTACGGTCCCCAGCGATCAATCGCTGGGCTATTTCCAAACGTCCGCTTCGCGGACGAAAGTAAGACCGGTTTCCAAAGTATCCGGAAGTGAGTCCGATGATCGTCGAAGAAATCACCACCACCGCTTTCCAGCAACACACGCGCGTTGTCGGCTGCGAGAAAACCAGGCGCGCGATCTGCATCGATCCCGGAGATGATTCGGAGGCGATTGTGCAGACAATCGACAAGCACAATTTCGAATTGCAAGCCATCGCCTGTACGCACGCGCACATGGATCACATCGGCGGTGTCGCGGGGCTCAAGAAACGAAAGCCCAACGCGAAGATTATTATTCACGCCGCAGATGAATTCATTTACGAAGCCCTGCCAACTCAACCCGCGTGGCTAGGCATTCCCCAATCGCAATGGTCGGCATACGGCTTTGATTATGATGAACCACCGAAAGTTGATGAACATTGGAGCGATGGCCAAACCTATGAAGTAGGCGAGCTGAAATTCACCGTGATTCATTGTCCCGGCCACACACCCGGCCACGTGGTTTTGTTCGAACCCACTGAGATGAAGGCGTTCGTGGGCGACTGTTTGTTCGCGGGGTCGATTGGTCGAACCGATTTGCCCGGCGGATCGTCCGAGCAGTTGATGGATTCGCTCTTCAACAAGATTCTGCCGCTTGGTGATGAAGTGGAAGTCCTTTCCGGCCACGGACCGAACACAACGATCGGTTACGAACGCCGCACGAATCCGTTTCTGACAGGAACGTACTCGATTGGTGGAAGCGGAAGGTTCTAAGAAAAAAGTTACAGAACCGCGAGCGGTAGCGAGCGGGATAAACTAGTTTGTTTCGTCCTTCGATACTCGTTTAGTAAAACAGACGTCGCGGAGTTGCGTCGTTATCCCGCTCGCTACCGCTCGCGGTTCTGTAGCAACTACTTCTCGACGATGTCCTTCTTCTGACTCACCACGAACGCAAGCAGCTCGTTCTTCTCGGCCTCTGGCACTTTGTATTTGTCGAGCGCCTCAACCAAATGTTTGGCAGCCGCGTCCCAATCAGCTTCCGTAATGCCGAGTCCCTTGTGTGAAGTTCGCATCTCGCGTCCCGTGTAGACGCAAGGTCCGCCCGCGGCGGCACAGAACTGATCGAGAATGTGCTGACGCAGACGTTTCTTGGAATCGTCGCTGAATCCCGCGAAGAATCTTTCGAAGCGTTTGTCGGTTGCCAGGCGCGTGATGAAATCATCAACCACCAAAGCGATTGCGTCGTAACCGCCGAGCCTCGTATAGAGCGACTTCTTCTCCTGAGCCGTCGCGGTGCGCGCGATTGTCGATGCCGAAGCGAAAGCACTGAAGACGACTACGAAACAAACAGCAAGAGTAATTCTCTTCATGGTTCCCCCTGATTTCTTTTGAAGTGAATCGAGTTGGTCAGTTACCGTGAATGACCTCTGACCGTCCGTGCCGACAAATACCGGCGCGGCCGCAAATGTATAACGCAAGCCTGCCGATCATGGCAATGGTTTAGTGAAAGTTCTGAGAGAGAGCGAGCGAACGTCGAAGTTTTGCCGCCAGGTCAGCGACGTAGGGTTCTTTAATAATGTCGAGGTGGTTTCCCGGGACGTCGTGAATATCCACGGCGCGCGCCAGCGTCTGCCAGCCCTCGATCAGATCAAACTTTGCCCGCAAGTCACTGCTGGCCCAGAATAATGTCGCTCTTCCGTCGTACAACTTCGGCACAAAGTTGCGGGCTGCGAGCCAATTAAACTCCTCGACATCGCGCAGCGCGTCGGGTAAATCACGTCCGAGGTTTTGATACGATCGAAAGATCATTCGCCATAGGCTGCTCTTCACTTCAACCGGAATGTATTGTGCCTTATCAACGAGGTAAATAGCCTTTTCGCGGAGAGAGAATCCCTTCAGGTTTGAAAGATGAGCTTGCGCCCTTCTCAAAGCGCGAACAAACTTATTTCGTAACGATTCGGCATCAGGAGCAAGCCTGGCATAGCCAACCGGATATGAATCAAGCAACGCGAGCAGCGCTACTTCCTCTCCCTGGGCACTTAGCTGGCAGGCCATTTCATACGCAATAATTCCTCCCAGCGATCTACCGCCGAGAAAGTAAGGCCCGTGCGGCTGGAGTTCGCGGACCTCTTTGATGTAGTGCGCCGCCATGTCGTCGATTCGTTCATGCGGCGATTGCGTTCCGTCCAAACCTCGGGACTGCAAACCATAGAATGGCTGATCCGGTCCCAGATGGCGCGCGAGATCATAGTACTCAAGCACATTCCCGCCGACGGCATGTATGCAGAAGAACGGTGCGCGCGAACCCTGCGGCTGGATCGGAACCAGCGAAGACCATGAAGCCGGCGGATCTTCCTGAACCGCGGTGGCCAGCTCTGCGATGGTCGGCGATTGAAACAAAGTAGCCAGCGGCAGCCGCTTACCGAATTCCTTTTCGATCCGCGCAAAGAGATGTACGGCCCGCAAAGAGTGCCCGCCGAGATCAAAGAAATTGTCATGGACGCCGACGGCGTTAATTCCGAGGACCTCAGCCCAGATCGTCGCCAATGATTGTTCAACCGGAGTTTGCGGCGCCGCGAAGGTGACTTCCGAGCGTTCGCGCAGCTCGACCGGCGCGGGCAGTGCGCGAAGATTGAGTTTGCCGCTGGCGGTTAGGGGTAATGCGTCCAGCATTACGAACGAACTGGGCACCATGTATTCCGGCAGTTTCTGTTTGAGGTAATCGCGCAGCTCGCCGCTGATTAAAGTCTCAACGCGCGGAACCACGTACGAGACCAGGCGAGTATCGCCGCTGTTTTCGCGCGCCACGACCACACTCTCGCGCACGCAGGGATGTTGGGCCAGGGCTGATTCGATTTCACCTAACTCGATGCGATGGCCGCGAACCTTAACCTGAAAATCTTTGCGGCCGGCGAACGTGATCCTGCCGTCGGGCAGACGGCGGCCCATGTCACCGGTGCGATAGATTCGAACACCGGGGCCCTGGCCATTGGTTGAAAATGCATTCGCAGTAGCGTCAGGGTTGCGCCAATAACCTACCGCAACGTGTTTCGACTTGATCGCAATCTCGCCGCATACGTCGGTGGGCTTTCCGTCTTTGTTAAGCAGGAGGACGTCCGTGTCTGCCACCGGGAAGCCGACGGGTACACCGTCCGTTGAAATCCTGGTTTGTTTGTTGACGAAGTTCTGCAGCGCCACAGTCGCTTCTGTGGGACCAAGGCCATTGACGAAAATGCAGTTATCAGAAAAGTATTTCTGATAAGTCTCAACGTCGGTACGGTTTACTTTTTCGCCGCCTAAGACTACGAGTCGCACCTGCGGAAATTCGATCTCCCGATTCAACGTGCCGGTAAAATAACGATAGACCGTGGGCGTCGAATGATAAACCGTGATTTCTTCATCGATGAGCTGTTGCGACAGGCCGGCCAAACCTTCCTGCTTGATGTTTATGGGGCACAGCGTCGCGCCGTTGAGCAACGCGCCATAGATGTCCATGACTGATGCATCGAAGCAATATGAAGACAGTAGCGTCAGTCGATCAGCCGAACTTAAGTGCAGATTGTTGGTGTAAGCCCTGATGTAATGCAGCACGTTCCGATGGTTCTGCATCACGCCCTTCGGCTTTCCGGTCGAACCAGAGGTATAGAGAATATAAGCAAGCCGGTCCGGTTTGATCGACGGCAGGGTCACGTCCTGATTCATCGGCGCGTTGCGGCGCTGACGAGCGACATCAAGATGATCGATATTGATAAGCTGTGCATCGTCTGACACCAGTTGCTGGGCCAGGGCGAGATTCTGATCGTTCGTCAACAGCGCAGTCGCCTCAGAGTTGGCCAGGATGAACGCCAATCTTTCGCTTGGGTAGGTCGGATCCAGCGGCACGTATGTTTTGCCCGCCTTCAAAGCGCCCAGGAGCGCAGAGATCATCGGAGCATCATGCTCAAACAAAAGGCAGATTCTTTCTTCACCGTCACCGAACCGATCGAGAATCGTTTGCGCGATTTTGTTCGCACGTTGGTTCAGCTCGGCATAAGACCAACAATGCCGCGCCGTCTTAACCGCGATGTTCCCCGGATATTTTCGGACCTGACTTTCAAATCTAGCACCGATTGATTGTTCGATCTCTTTCTTTGCAAAAGGTGTAAACGTATTTGCGGGCCGAACCTGGACCACCGCGCTTTCGTTTGCAGTGTGCAGAGAATAATCCGAGATGGCCCGCTCAGGATTCTCCACGACAGCTTCCAGCAATGTCGTGAGATGAGCGAGCAGCCGCTCGATCGATTCGCGTTCGAAGAGATCGGTGTTGTATCGGATGCGGCCTACCAGACCTTCCGGTCGATCGTCGAGTTCCAGATACAGATCGACTCGCGCAATGCCGGTATCGACTTCAGTCTGGCTCAGCTCCCATCCCGGTCCGGGTTCAGGCAAAGGGGGCTCGAGCACAAACATCACTTGAAAGAGTGGATTGCGACTTGGATCGCGCTCCAGCTCCAACTCTTTTACCAGAGAGTGAATAGGGACATCGCCGTGAGCCAGAGCATCGACAGTGACCTGTCTCGTCCGGGCGAGCAATTCACGAAAGGTCGGATTGCCCGACACGTCGGTGCGTAGAACGAGAGTGTTAAGAAAGAACCCGGCGAGCTCTTCGAATTCGGATTGGTTTCGATTGCTCTTGACCGTGCCCACTACCAGGTCGTCCTGATCGGTATAGCGATGGAGCACCGTCTGGAACGCCGCGAGCAGCGTCATGAAGAGAGTGGTTCGCTCGCTGCGACTGAGGGCCTTCAATTTCTCGCTGAGCAGTTGCGAGAAGGTGAAGGGCAGTTGCTCTCCGCGAAATGTCTGAATCGCGGGCCTTGATCGATCAGTCGGGAAATCAAGGACCGGTGCGCCTGCCAGTTGCTTTTTCCAAAAGGCCGTCTGGTCTGCGAGCGTTTCATCCCGCGACCGTTGCTGTTGCCAGTGAGCAAAGTCGGCGTACTGGATCCGCAACTCTGGCAGCGTAAGAGCCTCGCCGTTCACAAAAGATTCGTAGAGAGCTTCCAACTCGGGCAGGAAGACACTGTACATAGAAACGCCGTCGAAAATTATCTGGTGTAACGTAATGTACAGGCGGTGATCGATATCGCTGAGCCGGATGAGCAGGACTCGCAGCAGCGGACCCTCGCTCAAACTAAAAGGCCGCCGGGCATCCTGCGTGGCTAGCCGCACGGCCTCCGCTTCGCGTTCCGACTCATCTAACTGACTTAGATCCACGAAGGGCAAATCAAGTTCGAGGATCGGGTTGATTACCTGGACCAGTTGACCGTCCTGGATGGCGAAGTTTGTACGCCAGGCTTCGTGGCGGCGGATGATTTCGTTGAGACTTTTTCTCAGTGCCTCAACATCGAGGGGGCCCGTGCGGCGGACCGTCAGCGGCTCGTTATAGATTGTCGGATCGTCTACCAGTTGAGCATGAATCCAAAGCTGCTCCTGCCCAAAAGAAGGCAGCGCGGGTTCATCGCGCGGACGTGGCGCGATCCGTGATTCCGGAAATAGTTCCAGCCCACCTCCGCTCAAATATTTTTCGAGCAGAGCGCGTTTAGCGTCAGACATGCCGGATGAAACTGAATCTGTTGTAGATGTTTCCAGCATTGAGTTCAGGCTGTGCGATGAAAAGGACAACCCGTGGCGCGACTTTCAATTTGCGGCGCGATGTTCGGGGGTGAACGTGCTTCATCAAAGGTCACGTGGAGCGCAGTCATGCCGCGCAGGCCGAGGTTGGTTCTCCATTCGAGTCTCTGATTCGACGCCAGCGCGAGGTTCGTCGTGCGCGTCGCGATAGCTTCGAATGTCAGTTGCCCTTCGATGCGGGCGAGCGCTGCGCCGAAGCAAAAATGCGACGCCCAACCGAAAGCGAGATGGCGATTGTCGCTGCGCGTAATGTCGAGCCGATCCGGATCGGCGAACCTTTCCGGATCGCGATTACCCGCCGCCATCACCGCGATTACGGCCTGCCCTTTGCGAATCAGTTGACCGCCGAGTTTGGTGTCTTCGCGACAGATGCGCGCAGTCTGTTGGCTCGGACTTTCGTATCTGAGCAGTTCTTCTACAGCGGCCGGAACCAGCGAGATGTCTTCACGCAGCTTCTGCAACTGATCCGGATTGCGCAGCAGGCTCAACACGCCATTGCCGATTAAATTAGTGGTTGTCTCTTGTCCGCCCACCATCGTCACGATGCAGTTGGCGATGATTTCTTCTTCGGTCAAACGATCGCCGTCGATTTCAGCTTCGAGAAAAGAATTGATCAGACCTTCGCGCGGTTCGACAAGGGTGCGCTTGATAGCTTCGCGGAAGTATTCAGTCATTTCTTCGACGCATTTGAGCGTGCGCGACGCGCGATCCGGATTGTGCTGAAAGTTGCCGAGCACTTCGGCAAAGTCTGCCGACCACGCTTTCAATCGATCGCAGTCCGATGTCGGCACGCCCAGCATCTCCGCGGTCACGATCGCCGGCAACGGCGCCGCCAGATCGCTGATGACATCCATGCGTCCAGCGCGGAGCAGTGGCGTCATCAGCTCGTCGAGGATCTCGCGAATGTGCGCGCGCAAAGCTTCCACTCGCGCCGGCGTGAACGCCAGCGAAGCGAGACTTCGCAGGCGCGTATGCGACGGCGCATCCATAAACAGCATCTGCTTCGTCATCATCTGGGCCAGCGGGCTCAACTCAGCCATACCCATCGCCGCGAATTGTTCAGGCGTAGGTGTCCGATCGGCCGAGAAACGATGCAGCACGGTGATCACATCTTCATATCGCGTCACAACCCATGCGTGGAGGTACGGGTCCCAGTGAACGGGAGCCTTCTCGCGAAGCTGTCGATAAAGCGGATATGGATTGGCGAGCACTTCCGGGTCGAGCAGGTGGTACAGGCTGACTGGGCGCGCGGAATTATTCGACGAAGTGGATGCGGAGTTGGCACTCATGTTTGTATGTCCGACAAACTTTAGTTTGTCGTTCGAGCCTTCTGAGTAGAACACGACAAGCTGAAGCTTGTCGGACATCACTTAGGCGAGCAAAGCCTGCGCTTCTTCTTCGCTCATGCTTTCGACGCGGGCGACGATCAGCCGCTCAATTTCGCGGGACAACTCAGCGACGGTCGGTGCGTCGAACAACGAACGCAATGACAGATCGACACTAAATGCTGATCGAATCTTGACGATTAGTTGGGTGCCGAGCAGCGAGTGGCCGCCCAGCAGAAAGAAGTTGTCGTTGACGCTGACCGACGCTACGTGCAACAGGTCACGAACGATCTTCGCGACTTGCTTTTCGATCGGCGATTGCGGCGTGACGAATGCTTCATCGCGCAGAGTGTTTTCGATTGCGGGCTCCGGTAACGCGGCGCGATCAAATTTCCCGTTGGCGGTCACCGGCAACACGTCAATCTTTACAAACAGAGACGGCAGCATGTAATCGGGCAGGGAAGCTCGCAGGAATGCGCGTAGTTCGCCGGCAGTCGGTGTTACGCAGTTCGTCGTGGTCAAGTAAGCGGCGAGCCGCTTGTTGGAACAATCGTTGCCATGTGCCACCACGATGCTCGAGGCGATGGCTGGATGGCGATCTATCGCAGCTTCGATCTCGGCTGGTTCGATTCGATGTCCAAGAATTTTTATTTGTTCATCGATGCGACCGAGGTAGACGATCTCGCCGTTCTCCAACTCGCGAGCCAAATCTCCGGTTCGATACAGCCGCGCGGATGGATCTGCGCTGAACTGATCGGGAATGAATTTCTCGGCCGTCAACTCCCGTCGATTGCGATAGCCGCGCGCGACGCAGGCGCCGCCGACGCACAACTCACCGACTTCACCGCGCGCAACTTGTCGGAAGTTTTTATCCAGGATGTAGACCGATGCGTTAGTAATGGCCCGGCCGACGGTTGGGCGACCGGTTCCATTTGCGCGGGCGTTTCCCTTCGCGCGTGAATCGATGCGGCCCGAAGTGGTCACGACTGTGCATTCTGTCGGGCCATAGTTATTCACCAGCGGGAAAGGCAGTCCCGAATTCGGATACCGGTGGAGCGTATCGGCGCCCGTCAGCAGAAATCTCAGCGAGGTTTTGTCAGGCCAGGGCAGAATCATCAACGACTCAGCCAAAGGGGTCGGGACAAAACTGATCGTGATGTCGTTGGCGACTAACCAGTCGCGCAAGGCGATTGGCGAAACGCGCGTCTCGTTGTCTGGTAGATATAGCGCCGCGCCTTTTGCGAGATAGGGCCAGACTTCCCAAACGGCTGCATCGAACGACACGTTGGAAAGATGGCTGGCTCGATCGTCCGACGTGACATCGAATGCCTGGACGTGCCAGTCGATTAGGTTCGCGAGGTTCGCATGCGTGACTTCGACGCCTTTGGGTTCGCCAGTCGAACCTGACGTGTAGATGAGATATGCCAATTGATTTGGAGATTTCCGGATGACCGGCGCTTGACCTGAGAATCGACCGGCATCTGGATCAGAAATATCGATGACGTTGGGCGCAAAGCGAACAAGTTCATCTGCCAGGTTCGTGTTCGCGATGACAGCGCTTGGCTGCGCATCAGTGAGCATGAATGCCAGACGCTCGCGCGGCTGGGTTGGATCGATCGGCAAATATGCGCCGCCGGCCTTCATCACTGCCAACGCTGCGAGCACTGACTCAGCAGATCGATCGAGGCAAATCGCGACCACGCTTTCAGCGGTGACGCCCAGGCCGATCAGGCGATGGGCCACCTGGTTGGCGCGTTGGTCCAGATCGCCGTAGCTCATGACGGCGCCGGTGGCCGAAATGATTGCTGGAGCATCCGGAGTCTCTTCGGCGCGCGCAGAAATCATGTCTGGAAGCCACGCGTGCGTGATGACGGCGCTCGTTCGGGTGGTGTTGATAATGGGCCTGCCCGGCGAGTACGTCGGTCTAATGTTCAGTGAAGGTGCGCTCAAAATTTACAGCTCTCCCCGCGAAGATAAACAGCGAATCGAGGTGCGGTTCCGTCATCATTGGGAGAAATCGCGGGTTTTCAGCCTTTAAGCGCCCGCGCTTGGCGCTCATTAACACAACCCAGCTGCGGAGCAGCGGTGAGAGTTAAGCCCAACGCGAGGCTTTGCGAGCGTTGGGTTACTCACGAAAATTTGTCCCAGAGTTGCGGAGCAGCGATTGACTCAATCGGGATCGCAAGGCAGAAATCAAGGATTCTATCGCCGCTCCGCGGCTCCGAAATTACGGTGACTGTCTACCCAAGGCTCGCAGACTCGCCTTGGGCCGGAACTCTGGCCGCTGCTCCGCAGCTGATTGCGCAAAACCCTCATTCCCGACCCTCTCCCAATGGCAGAAGGGAGAACGTACCGAATCACTCTGTTCTGATTAGGTCAAGTCGGTTTATTGCCCTAATCCGTCCGATCAATTCGGCATTCTATTGTGGTAAACTGCACCCGTTAGATCGAAGGGATGGGAGTTTCGCGAAGTTCTTGATGCCGCTCCTGGCCACAGTTAATTCGACGCTTCGCCGAGCATCGCTATCGCCGTCTCTCTTTTTTCGCAGCCTCTCTCCGCGCGCAATCCCCAGTCTCAAAACGTCGAGAAATCTTTGTTGGAGGTCATAATGAAAAAGTTTTTGGTTCGCCCCGTAATCGCATTCGCGCTGATGGTGGGAGTCGCCCTGCCGGTTCTCGCCGACACGATTCGGTTGAAGGACGGCAGCGTCATTCGCGGCCAGATCATCAGTTTCAAGAATGAGCAGTTCACGATCATGGTCGGAGCCGGCGCGCGCGGCCGCAAGAGCCGCATCACGGTTTACATGGAAGACGTTGATTCGATTGAGTTCGACAACGCCGGCAATGCGAGCGGCCCGAATGATGACAACTCGAGCAATTCGAACCAGCCGGTGTATCAGCCTCCAACAAACACGCAGACAAACAATCAACCCGTCTATCAGCCTCCGACGAATACCAACACCAACACGCAACCGTCCACGCAACCGTCGGCCAATCCGACCTTCTTTCAAATTAACGTGAAGGTCCGCGCAGATAATTCGAGCAATGGCTGGACGAACAGCGGCCTTGTGGTGCGACGCGGACAGCGTTTGCGCATCAGCGCCTCGGGGCGAATTAGCCTCGGCACAAATCGTTATTCGACGCCGGACGGGCTGCCGAGCATTACCGATC
Source organism: Pyrinomonadaceae bacterium (assembly GCA_035577445.1). Lineage (GTDB taxonomy): Bacteria > Acidobacteriota > Blastocatellia > Pyrinomonadales > Pyrinomonadaceae > UBA11740. Next base: position 3,385 of record DATLVM010000468.1, on the reverse strand, counting down.
GAGACAAGCTCATGCGCAACCAGCCCACGGGCGGGTTGATTGCCGTCATCGGCGACGACAACGATGATTTCATCTTTGTCGGCCGAGGCCGCGATTTCGTCGCGCAACGCGATGGCGTGCTGTTCCTCGGCGTGAACGAAGGGAATCTGGGCGACAATACAGGAACCTACGATGTTGTGATCGAGGCCGAGGCGGGCTCGCGGTAATCAACCTCGTCTTTTACCAATGGATTTCGGCGCAAGTTGCCAACTTGCGCCACATCTTCCGCATCACAAAGCTTCAGGCCGAAAAGTCGTAAAGCTTGACCGCGTTCGTACGCGCGCCCTATAGTCGCTGCAGTTGAAGTCGGCCTGCCTCGAAAGACCGTTCTGAGGTTCGTTATGAAAAGCATTAAGTCTTACCGTCGTCTCTGCCTTCTCTCGCTGGCCCTCGTTCTGGCGTTCTCGACCGCGGCGAATTCGCTCGTGTTTGCGCAGTCGCGCCGGACGCCGCCCACGACCGATCAGAAAAAGAACAAGCGGCCAACCGGAGGTGAGAAGACTGACGAGCAGAAGCCTGAGCCGCTGCCCCCGGACATCATCAACGCCAAGCCACAGGAAGGTGAAAAGGTCGTCGTCTCGACGAATCTCGTAAACGTCGACGCAGTTGTTTACAACAAGAAAACCGGCCAGCCGGCGCTCGATCTCAAGCAGAGCAACTTCGCCGTCTTCGTCGATGGCGTGAAGAAAGACATCACGAACTTTGCGACGCCCGAAGCACCCATCACGGTCACTCTGGTTGTTGAATACAGCAAAACAGCCGAGGCGTTGGGCTATTACGGAAGCAGTGGTCAGGAATACGGGCAGATGGAAGTAATTCGCCCGACCGCGATGTTCCTGTCGCAATTCATCAAGCCCGAAGATTACGTGTCAGTCATTGCTTACGACTTACGGCCTACGCCTCTGACAGACTTTACGAACGATCCGAATCGCATTCAACAAGTGATCAGCTTGCTGCTGCGAAATCAACCGGCCTTTCGAGATAGCAATCTTTTCGATGCCTTGAAACTGACGTTGGTCGGTGGGCGCGCTGACACAGTTGTACTTGAGAACGCGAAGGAGCGGACGACTGAATATTCCGGAATGGTGGCCATACCCGGTGGTCGACGAAAAGCCGTCGTGCTGGTTGCTTCCGGCCTCGACACCTTCAGCAAGATCAATATGGACACGGCGCGGAAGATCGTGCAGAACTCGGGCATTCCGATCTACATCATCGGCACGGGCCAGCTCTTCATTAAGAAGTACGGCGATTACATGGATCCGGGTCGTAACTCAAATATCGGCGGCATTCCCCTCGATCGCATGAGCTTTCTGCAAGCCGACAACACCATGAAGACGTTCGCCAAAGAGAGCGGAGGCGCTTACTATCCGGTGACGTTTGAAGGCGAATTGCCGAGCGTGCTGGGTTCGATCAATGCGTTATTGCGCAGCCAGTACAGCCTCGGCTTCAATCCGGGCGATGAACGCGACGGCAAATCACACAAGATCCTGGTGAAGGTCGACGTCGACGGCGATGGAACGTACGACGACAAAGCATTCGTCGTGAGGTCACGCGAAGTTTATAACGCCCCGAAGCCGGATGCCGCGACCAGCGGTAAAGGAGGAGGCGGAAAGCAGTAGGCGGAAAGCAGAAGGAAGTAAGCAGAAGGCAGTAAGCAGTTTGGAACAGAGGTTCAATAGGGGCAACGAAGCGCTTCTTGCTACAAAAGAAGGACTAAACCAAAAAGCGGAGACTCAGCAAAGAGTCTCCGCTTTTCCCTGCCTTCTACTTACTGCCGCTTTCTCAGCTCTTCCGGCTGCACCCAGTTGCCGAGCTTGCTCGCCGGCCAAATCTTAACGTTCGGATTGATGCCGAAATCGACATAGCTCAACAAGTCCTTACCAGCTACTTTGCTTGCTCAACTGCATTATCCCCGTGTAAAGTAGCGCTGTCTTTCCCAAGCCTTTCTCCCTGCTTTGCAAAACTAGTCGGAGGTCGTAACCGATGTCCAGTGAAGTGATCACGCCAGGTGATGCGCAGGAGTTTCCCGACCGAGTCGGATTCGAACCGGACAATCCATATCTGAAGAATTTTCGGCCGTACATTCCGGCGAGTGCGCATTTGCCTGAGTTGACGTGGCTGCCGCTCGTCATGGGCACCTTCCTCGGTATGGTCTTTGGCGCATCTTCGCTTTACCTTGTGCTGAAAGTGGGCTTGACGGTCAGCGCTTCAATTCCCGTTGCGGTCATTTCGATCACTTTGTTTCGCCTTCTTTCCAAAGTTGGGTTGAGGGATGCCACGATCCTCGAAAACAATATCGTGCAAACCGCGGGCTCAGCGGGCGAGTCAATCGCCTTCGGCGTCGGCGTGACGATGCCGGCGATCATGATCCTCGGATTGGATCTGGAAGTGACGCGCGTGATGCTGGTGGCGATGCTCGGCGGCCTGCTGGGAATTCTAATGATGATTCCGCTGCGCCGCGCCCTGATCGTCGCGCAGCATGGTTATCTGAAATATCCGGAAGGCACCGCGTGCGCTGAAGTTTTGAAAGCCGGAGCATCGGACGAATCGCGCGCCGCCGCGCATCAAGCCGGAGACGTGGTAGACGAAACTGAGCAGATGGGCGCGAAGACGATCTTCGCGGGACTCGGCGTCGGGTTTTTGTATCAAGTGCTGATGACCGGTTTCAAAGGTTGGAAAGACACGCCGGAAAAAGTCTTCGGTGAACCATTCAAAGCCGGATCAATCTCGGCGGAGATTTCGCCGGCGCTGTTGGGTGTCGGCTACATCATCGGGCCGCGCATCGCATCGATCATGTGCGCCGGTGGCGTGCTCGCCTATCTTGTTTTGATTCCGGCGATCAAGTTTTTTGGTTCCGGAATGACGACGCCGCTGGCGCCGGGAACCGTCCCCATCAGCGAGATGAGTCCGTCGCAGATTCGCGGCGCTTATGTTTTGTATATCGGCGCGGGAGCGGTGGCCGCCGGTGGAATCATCAGCCTGTTCCGATCGCTGCCGACAATCTGGCACGGATTGAAAGGCGGCCTGGCGGATCTTCGCGGCGGTCAAAAATCGTCAGCCGGCGCGCCGCGCACGGATCAGGACATGTCGATGAAGGTCGTCATGGGCGGCATCATCGTGCTCATCGCTTTGATCATGCTGTTTCCGCAGTTGAATCTTCGGTTCAATCTGATCGGAGCAATTCTGATCGTCGCGTTTGGCTCTTTGTTCGTGACGGTGTCGTCGCGCCTGACCGGCGAGATAGGTTCCTCGTCAAATCCGATTTCAGGCATGACCGTCGCGACGCTGCTGCTCACCTGCCTGATCTTTTTAGTGATTGGTTGGACGGGGCCGAGCTATTACATCA
>DATLVM010000467.1:0-2032 GCA_035577445.1 Pyrinomonadaceae bacterium | reverse complement strand
CCCGATCAGACGCTTTTGAGTCACGACCTGTTCGAGTCGATCTTCGCGCGCGCTGCGCTCGTCAGTGACATCGAGTTTCTCGACGACTATCCCGCTTATTACGACAGCTATGCGATGCGCCAGCATCGTTGGACGCGCGGCGATTGGCAGATTGCCGCCTGGCTCAAACGTCACGTTCACGATGCGCACGGCAGACTTCAACCGAATCGGATTCCCGCAATTTCGCGTTGGAAGATTCTCGATAACCTGCGTCGCAGTTTGCTGGCGCCGTCAATCGTTTTGCTGTTGATTGCCGGATGGACATTTCTCCCCGGCCGTTCCGTTTGGTGGACGCTATTCGCCCTGTTAGTAATCGCCTTCCCCGTTTTTGCGCATGCGACGACCGGCCTGCTGATCCATCCGCGCGGCATTCCCTGGACCAGTCATTTTTGGAGCATCTGGGGAGACTTGCGCACGAACACGCTCCAGTTGACTCTCGAGATCGTCTTTCTCGCGCATCAGGCATATTTGATGGTTGATGCGATCGCGCGCGTCGCACATCGCCAGCTGGTTTCGAAAAAGCGTTTGCTGGAATGGATGACTGCGGCGGGCGCGGAAAAATCGAGCCACCACGATCCGCGCTCGTTCGTTCAATTGATGTGGCCGGCGGTGGCCATCGGAATCGTCGCAGTCCTGTTGACTGCGATCGCGAATTTCCGCGCCTTGCCGTTTGCGGCTCTGTTCGTAGTGGCGTGGTTGTTGTCGCCGCTAATCGCGTATCTCGTTAGCCGCCGCACGATCGAGGAAGCGCCGGAAATTCTCCCCAAAGACGTGCGCACCGGTCGCCTCGTGGCGCGCCGCACTTGGCGTTTCTTTCAAACTTACGTGGGCGATGAAGATCACTGGCTGCCCCCCGACAACATCCAGGAAGAACCACTCGAAGTGGCGCATCGCACCTCACCGACGAATATTGGATTGCTGCTACTCTCAACTCTCTCAGCTTACGACTTTGGTTACATCGGGATGGTCGAACTGCTGGAACGCGCGGAGTTCACGTTCGCGACGCTCGCCAAGCTGCAAAAGTTTCGCGGTCATTATTTAAATTGGCACGACACGCGTACGCTGCAGCCACTGTGGCCGCAGTATGTCTCGACCGTGGACAGCGGCAATCTCGCCGGACATCTAATCGCTTTGAAACAAGCCTGCATCGAACTTCCCGACGACGAGATTCTCAACTCTCGGGTAATCAGCGGCCTGCAAGACACTGTCGACGGAGTCATCGTTGAGATTTCACAACTAACGGCCTCAGTCCAGCGCACCGACGCAATCACCATCAAGCAAGTACACGATGAGGTGCAGGCGTGCGCGCGCCTGCTGGCGAGTGCAGTTCCCTCAACGTTGCCGCAGTGGTCTGAACTGATCGAACAGTTGAATGAACACGCGGCCGTCATTGACGACATCGTTGCGGCGCTGGCGCAAGAACATGGCAAAGCCGGATTTGCGGATTTGCGTTGGTGGACCGGTTCTCTGCTGCACCAGGCGCGCGCGTATCGCCGCGATTTGCATCTGCTGGCGCCTTGGATCACGTTGGTTTCATCCGATTCAATTCTGGCGAAAGCCAACGCGATCGCCGGCGCCCCCGGCCAGGTAATTACCGAGAAGCTGAACACGATTCCGTCGCTCGCAAATGTTGTCGAGACCTGTGACGCCGTCCTGATTGAACTCGCTGCGCTGCGTCATCAACTTGATGTGAAGGACGATCCGGCGCGGGAGGCCACGCTCACGGAAATCGATCAACTGACCGCGGCGATGGAACAAGCCGCTGAAGCGGCGAAGGCCTTAACGTCGCGGCTCGCGAAGATCGCGCAACAGTCGGCGCAGATCATCGATGAAATGGATTTTAACTTCGTGCTCGATCCGGAGCGCAAGGTCTTCACGATCGGTTACAACGTCAGCGAGGGAAAGTACGACAACTCGTTTTATGACTTGCTGGCGTCTGAAGCACGTCTGGCCAGCTTCATCGCGATCGCCAAGGGCGACGTGCAGCAGGAAC
>DATLVM010000466.1:0-2935 GCA_035577445.1 Pyrinomonadaceae bacterium | reverse complement strand
GATGGCAAGATCGAACTCGAACGGTTGCGCGATGTTCTTTTCGTCGATCGTCCGGCTTTTGGCCAGTCACAACAGACGGTCGGCATGTTCAAAGTAACGCCCGACGGCCAGGAGGCCGCGCGCACTCAGGTCAAACTTGGACGCACTTCGGTGAGCACTGTAGAGATTCTCAATGGCTTGCGCGAAGGGGATCAAGTAATCATTTCCGATACATCAACCATGGACAACTACAACCAGATTCGTTTGCGTTGAGCATCGGTACGCACGCCTCTGGCGTGCTCACCATTAGCACGCCGGAGGCGCGCGTACCATTAGCACGCCGGAGGCGTGCGTACCAAACAATTCGAGGAGAAAACGATGAGTTCAACTGAGGCCCTCATTCACCTGTCAGATGTGAAGAAGGTTTTCTATACCGACGAAGTCGAGACCCATGCGCTGTCCGGGATACACCTCGACATAAAGAAGGGCGAATATCTTTCGATCGCCGGGCCGTCTGGCTGCGGCAAGTCGACGCTGCTGTCGATTCTTGGATTACTCGACACGCCCACCGATGGCGAATACGTGCTTAACGATCAGCCGGTCGAGAACCTTTCGTTGTCCCAACGCGCGCGCATCCGCAACCGTGAAGTTGGATTCATCTTCCAAAGTTTTAATCTAATCGGCGACCTCACTGTCTATGAAAACGTTGAGCTGCCGCTGACTTATCGGGGCATGAGTTCGAGCGAAAGGAAGCAGCGCGTCACGGCGGCGCTCGAGCGGGTAGGCATGGCGCATCGTGCTAAGCATTTGCCGAGTCAACTCTCCGGCGGTCAACAACAGCGTGTGGCAGTCGCGCGTGCCGTGGCCGGCGAGCCGAGCATCCTGCTCGCGGACGAGCCAACGGGAAATCTCGATTCGACTAACGGTGAAGCAGTCATGGAGTTGTTGCGTGAGCTGCATCGTGCCGGCGCGACGATCTGCATGGTCACGCACGATCCGCGTTACGCGCAGCACGCCGATCGCATCGTGCATCTCTTCGACGGCCTGATTGTCGAAGAAGAGACGGGCGCGAATCGTCGTCAAATTGAAGAAGCGAAGCAGGAACTCAGAGAAAGCGGATTCGTCGAAGTCAAATGATCACTCTGCACAACGTCGAAAAATGTTTCGCGCAGGGCGTGAATAAGAACTATGTGCTGCGGCGCATTGATCTGGATATCAAGCCCGGAGAGTTCGTTTCGATCATGGGTCCTTCCGGCGCAGGGAAGTCGACGCTGCTTCATATTCTTGGGATGCACGATCACTCGTGGAATGGGGAGTACAACTTTGATGACGTCGCGGTGCAATCGCTGAAACCGAAGCAGCGGGCCGAATTGCGTAACAAAAACATCGGCTTCGTCTTTCAAAGCTATCACCTGCTGGACGATCAAACTGTCTTCGAGAATCTCGAATTGCCGCTCTCTTATCGAAACGTGAGCCGCAAGGATCGCGAGTCGATCGTCTGCGACACGCTCGATAAATTTCAGATCGTTGGTAAGAAAGATCTCTATCCAACGCAGCTTTCCGGCGGACAGCAACAGCTGGTCGGCATCGCGCGCGCAGTAGTCGCGAACCCGCGTCTGATTCTTGCTGATGAGCCGACCGGCAACCTCCACTCAGCCCAAGGCAAAGAAATCATGGATCTGTTCAAGCGTCTCAATGACGAAGGCACCACGATCATTCAAGTGACGCACTCCGAAACTAACGCCGAGTACGGCAATCGGATTGTGCGACTGGAAGACGGGTGGATCGTCAATAACTGAATTTCTATACCGCTCATACCCCAGAGCGCCGTGTCAGAAGCCCGACCATCAGGGAGGGCACGATGCGAGAGTAGCCCTCCCTCACGGTCGGGCTTCTGACACCCTAAGTCTTTGTTCATGTCGCAGAGTCCGCGGACTCTAATCGCAGACCATCAGCCCGAGTGGAAAGGACGACGACTATGGAGTCTCTCTTCAGCGACATTCGCTATGCGGTAAGAAATCTGCTCAAACGTCCCGGCTTCACAGCTATAGCCGTCGTCACGCTGGCGCTGGGTATCGGCGCCAACAGCGCCATCTTTAGCGCGATCAATGCACTGCTACTCAAGCCTCTGCCGATCCCGAATCAGGATCGCGTGGTGGCGATTTGGGACAAAAACCCAAGTCGCGGATACGAGCACAACGAAGTAGCGTTCGCGAATTATCTCGACTGGCGCGCGCAAAACCACTCGTTCGACAACCTGGCGCTGGAGCGCTGGTGGAGCACAAACCTCACCGGTGGCGATACGCCGGAACGCATTCAAGGCTTCCTGGTAACAACGAACTTCTTCGACGTGGTCGGCGTCAAGCCCGTGCAAGGCCGTAACTTTCTTGAAGAAGAAAATCAGCCCGGGAAAGATGCGGTCGCGATCATCGCGCACAGTTTGTGGCAACGGCGTTTCGGATCAGATCCGGCCATCGTCAATAAGACGATCACTACCAATAGCATTCCGCGCACCGTGATTGGCGTCTTGCCGGAAGGCTTCAATTATCCGAAGGGCGCGGAAGTTTACGCGCCGATCGCGATGACGCCCCAGTTGATCAAGAGTAGAGACTTCCACAGCTTTTACGTCATTGGCCGGTTGAAGGATGGCGTCACGCTGCCCAGCGCGCAGTCGGATATTGACACCATCACCGGACGACTTGCTGCGCAGTATCCGGATACAAACGTCGGACTTGGAGCTACGGTTTATCCGATTGTTGCCGACACCACGCGCATCTATTCGACCGCGATGTGGATCATGATGGCAGCCGTCGGGTTTGTGCTGCTGATCGCCTGCGCGAACGTGGCGAACCTCATGTTGGCGCGTGCGGGTGGGCGGCAAAAAGAGACCGCGTTGCGGGCCGCACTCGGCGCCAGCCGCTGGCGCATCGTCCGTCAATTACTGGTTGAGTGTGTG
>DATLVM010000465.1:0-6691 GCA_035577445.1 Pyrinomonadaceae bacterium | reverse complement strand
GCGTTCGAGATGCGCAACTGATGATCGGCTCACCGCTGAGTTCGCTCTCGAGTGCACCAAAGAATTTTCCAGCCATCATTTTTGCGGCTGCTTCAATCATGCGCTGACCGACTCCGGCAATAATGCCGCCCACCTGCATCTCGCCTGAGTACCTAATCATAGTCGACGCGTCAACCTGTTCGAGATCAAAAATCGCAGTGCCTTTGACGAAACCGGGTCCGCCTTTGCCGCTCACGAGCAATTTGTAATGTCCAGGCGGACACAGATCCTGGAGATGCACATTGCCTTTGAAAGTTCCTTTGACGGGGCCGACACCGGCTTTCATCGTTGCGGCGTATTCATCCTCGCCGGTTTTTTCCAGTGACTCGCAACCGGGGATGCACCTTTGGAGAACCGCAGGATCGATGAGGGCGTTGAAGACGCGTTCGCGCGCTGCGTGGATTTGATAGGTGCCTTCAATCTTCATCGTGGAGTCAGTACCACCCGCGACAGCGAGTGGGATCATGGTGCAATGCCGGCTTGTATGTTTTGATCCATCCGCTCACGCGGATGGTACTGACTTCATCGCCGCGGCGATCGCGCGTCGCGTGTAAACCTCTGCGAGATGTCGTCGATAGTCGGCTGATGCGAACAAGTCGCCGTTTACATCCTCTCCTTCCGTCGCGTGCGCGGCTGCGCCCTGAATCGTGTCGTCATTGAGTGAAGCGCCATTGAGTGCGCTCTCTACGGCACTCGCCCGATACGCTTTGGAAGAAACGCCGGTGATTCCGATGCTCGCGCTCTGGCATTCATTTGCACCGTTCATCGTTAGATTCGCGGCGACGCCGACCACCGCGAAGCCTGACGCGGGATGAGGCATCTTGGCATAAGCCTGACGTGTGCCGTTCTTGTTAATGCGAATCTCGCGCAGGATCTCTCCAGGCTCGAGCGCCGTGGTCAGCAGATCGACAAAGAAGCCGTCCGCTTTGATCGTGCGCTCGCCGTTCTTACTCACCACCACCAGTTCTGCATTGAGCGCCAGGATAGCTGCCGGCCAATCAGCCGCAGGATCAGAATGCGCGAGGCTGCCGCCGATCGTGCCTTTGTTGCGCACTTGCATGTCACCGATGTGCGCAGCGCATTCAGGCAGCAGCGGACAAATCTTCTGAAGCTGTTCAGACGATTCGATTTGATAATGCGTCGTCATCGCGCCGATCCGAATTTGTCCGCCCTCTTCGCGAATGTACGAGAGGTCTTTGATGCGGGCGATGTCGACCAGCAACGAGGGCTGTGTCAGTCGGAGCTTCATTGCCGGAATCAGACTGTGGCCGCCGGCGAGAATCTTCGCGTCTTCGTTTTGAGCAAGCAGATTCAACGCTTCGTCAAGCGTATTGGCGCGCGCGTAATCGAATTGTGCTGGAATCATGCCGGCACCTCCTCTTCCGTTTCCATCCAGGCAGGTTTCAATCCGAGGTAGAGTACATCTGGATCAATATCCGCGCCGTTCGGCCAGACAATCGTGCCGGCGCGTTGATCGACACTCACCCTGCGAAAGAAATTCAGGTCGTTGCGTATCGGCTCAAACACGGGTCCGCGCAAGTATTGCTCCAGGTCAACTTCTCTGCTCGTCCCATTCGTAAATCCGAGTCGAACGCGAAAGCCGGACAAAGGCTCAACTGATTGTATTCGTACCATTTCTTCTTCCATTGGATTGTCCTATCTCATCAATCAAGCGGCTCAATCGGTCTTAGCGGCTCTCCTCGTCTGGCGCGTTGCCAATTTTCAAGAAGCTCATTCCGGTGGAGATCCGCCCATTCCATAACCAAGCCGTGCGCTCTTCGATGTAATCGACCACTTTTGACGCGCAAGGTCTCAATTTCGTAACGCGCCTCTCTGCCTGCATATTCAGCGTGGAAATGTGCCGGCCAATGATCATTGTGATACATGTAGATCGCAATTCCAAAGAATTCGCAAAGACAGGGCATTTGTTGAGCGTCAACAGACGAGGCTTATCCGACGTCGTTGATTATCTGCCAAACTTTCTCTGGCCTCACCGGCATATCCAGATGTTTCACTCCGTATGGCGATAGCGCGTCGACCACGGCATTCACAATCGCCGGTGTCGCGCCAATCGTTCCGGCTTCGCCAACGCCTTTCACGCCGAGCGGATTCACCGGCGAAGGCGTCTCAGTACGATCCGTTTCAAACCAGGGCATCTGTGAAGCCTTCGGCAGCGCGTAATCCATCAACTCGCCGGTCACGAGTTGGCCTTGCTCGTCGTAAATGACCTCTTCGTACAACGCTTGTCCGATCGACTGAACAATACCGCCGTGCACCTGGCCATCGACGAGCAGCGGGTTGATCACTTTCCCGCAATCATCGACGGCGACGTACTTAATGATTTTAGTTTCGCCGGTGTCTTTGTCGACTTCGACGACGCAGACGTGCGTGCCGAATGGGAAAGTAAAGTTCTTCGGCTCGAAGAAATAAGTTGCCGACAAGCCCGGTTCGGAGTCTGGAGGCAGCTCCTTGGCGATGTGGGCCGCCAGCGCAATTTCCTGAATCGTAACGCTCCTCCGCCCTTCTGTGTGTGGTTCGGGCAACGCGCCGGCGGGCGCCTCGCCGACAGAAATGTCTGGTTCGGAGGCTCCGGTCGAATAGTCCGCCCCAAACGGCAGCGAATACCGCCCGCTTTCGAAAGACAAAGCTGACGCTTCGCACTGCAACATGTGGGCAGCAATCTTCGCGGCCTTCTCTTTCAACTTTTGAATCGCGATGAGCATGGCCGTGCCACCGACCGCGGTTGCGCGACTGCCGAACGTGCCGATGCCGTACTGTACGACGCCGGTGTCTCCGTGGATGACTGTGATGTCGTTGAGATCGACTCCCAATTCATCAGCGGCAATTTGCGCGAACGAAGTTTCTTGTCCTTGGCCGTGTGGCGATGCGCCCGTGAGCACAGTGACTTTGCCAGTCGGCTCGATCCGCACCGTCGCGCTTTCCCAACCGCCCGCGGGCATTGCTTGCGATGGACCAAGCGCGCAAATCTCAACGTAACTCGACAAGCCAATGCCAATCAGTTTGCCGTTGTCGCGGCCTGTTTTCTGTTCTTCGCGCAGTTTTTTGTAGCCGGAAAGATCGAGGGCTTTGGTGAGCGCAGCTTCGTAATCGCCGCTGTCATAGTCCAGGCCCGTCGCCGTGTGAAAAGGAAATTCGCTTGCAGCAGGGAAGTTCTTGCGCCGGACTTCGACCGGATCGAGGTTCAGTTCACGGGCGACCACGTCCATGACGCGCTCGACGACGTAGGTTGCTTCCGGACGACCAGCACCGCGATATGCGTCGGTGGACATCTTGTTCGTGAAGACGCCAGTGACATTCATCTGAATCGCGGGAATTTTGTAAGCGCCGCTCAACATCAAGCCCGTTAGCGTTGGAATCGCCGGCGTCAGCAACTGATGATAAGCGCCGAGATCGGCGACCACGTTGTAGCGCAGTCCCGTCAGCGTGCCGTCATTCTTCACGCCCACTTCGACAGTGCCGACTTGCGCGCGGCCGTGGATCGTCGCGGCAACGTTTTCACGGCGCGACTCGATCCATTTGACGGGTTTGCCGAGCTGCACCGAGATCCAACCGAGCAGAGCTTCTTCGGCGTACACATTCAGCTTCGATCCGAAACCGCCACCGACTTCCGGCGTGATGACGCGCAGCTTGTTTTCCGGAATCCCGATCATCAAAGCGAGTTGCGTTCGCAGCAGGTGCGGAATCTGCGTCGATGACCAGACAGTCAGTTCTTCCTCGCCAGGAAAATATCTGGCCAGCACGCCGCGCGGCTCCATCGCGATTGGAGCCAGCCGTTGATGAACCATCTTTTGCGTGACGATGCGATCGGCGGCCGCCATCGCCGCATCGATGTCGCCTTCACCGGACGTGAGCTTGTAAGCAATATTGTCGCCGAAGCTTTCATGAACCAGTGCGCCGCCATTCGCGGCCTTCTCAACATCGACGACCACGGGCAGCTCCTCGTAATCGACTGCCACCAGATCGACGGCATCGCGCGCAGCGTACTTGTCAGTCGCAACGACTGCAGCAATCGGGTGGCCAACGAATAGAGCTTTATCAGTCGCGAGGACTCGATAGTCAGGCACTTTCAAATCGGGTAAAGCCGCGGCACAAGGGACGGGTCCGACTTTCGTCGCGATGTCCTTGCCGGTATAAACGGCGACGACGCCCGGCGCTTTCAATGCCTCAGCCGTGTCGATGTTGCTGATGCGGGCGTGCGCATACATTGAGCGCACGAATGCAACGTGCAACGTCCCGGGCAAACCGATGTCGTCAACATAATGGGCCAGGCCTTTGATGAGACGCGGATCCTCGGTTCGTTTGATTCTCTTTCCAACGTACTTACTCATGATGCCTCCGAATCAGTGACACAGACTTCAGTCTGTGCTTGCGCATGATCACAGACTAAAGTCTGTGCCACTCACGCGCTTGCTTTCTTCGCTGCGTACTCAACCGCTTCAACGATGTGCTGATAACCGGTGCATCTGCACAGATTTCCGTCGAGCCCATGTCGAATCTCTGCGCGCGATGCATTCGGATTTCGATCGACGATCTGCGTCGCAGTCATGATCATTCCCGGCGTGCAGTAGCCGCACTGCAAGCCGTGGCATTCCCAGAAACCTTCCTGCATCGGATGCAGATTTCCATTCGCGGCGAGACCTTCGATCGTGGTGACATTCGATCCATCCGCCTGTACTGCGAACATCGTGCATGACTTCACGGCCTGTCCATCGATCAGGATGGTGCACGCGCCGCAGATTGATGTCTCGCAACCGACGTGCGTGCCAGTCAGTCCGAGCACGTCGCGCAGGTAATGCACGAGCAGCATGCGCGGCTCGACTTCACCCGGATGGTCGACACCATTGACGTTGATACTGATAGCTTGCTTCATTGAGCTACCTCGTTTTCGATTTATGAATTCGCGAGAGAGGAACTGCGGAAGATTTTCTATGCCAGTTCGACAGGAAAGTCAATTAGCAATAGTGGCACAGACTTCAGTCTGTGGTTTAGCCGGAACCAACCACAGACTGAAGTCTGGGCCACTCAGAACTAGACCGTCGCTTTGTGAATCTGTCGCTTCAGGCGATGAATGCCGCGACGCGCTTTCTTTAGGGCCGCGTGATCGTGCGCGGTTATCGCTTCGTCGCGCTTGGCTTTCAATGCTTTGATGCGAGATTTGATCGCCGCTTTATCGACGCCGACAACTTCGTGGTGCTCGTGCATGTCGATGTTCAGCGCTTTGCACATCGCCACGACCAGGTGTTCTTTATTGAGCTGCGTATAGCCTTGCAAAGCTTCGTGGTCGATGTCTTTCGCAATGTCGCGCAATTCGGCGAGGGTTTTATGTTTTAGTTCGTGATGTGTATAGGCCATTTTGTCCTCTGTTGTGGTGTCAGAAGCCCGACCGTCAGGGAGGGCAAGCTTCGATAGAGATCAGCGTATTTCAAACGGCCCTCGCTTACGCTCGGGCTTCTGATACGATTTGAAATATCATGTCGCGCTACGAAATGTCGAGCGGACGGCGAAAACTGAGAATAGCAGTGCGGATACTGGCGGTGGTGCTGGTGCTGCTGATAGGTGGCGCGCTCTATGATCTATTCTATCCGCGCACGACGCACCTGCGCGAGTTTGATCCGAACGAAGTAGCGCGGCTGGAAACTGCGATGTGGCGTTCGTATTACGAGAAGCAGCGGGTGCGTTTGTTCAATCAACTGACTGAGCTGCTGCGCAGCCAGTATCACATGACGCCGGTGAAATCGAACCTCGTGGCGTATTACGCCTCGCACGCCGCGTTTGTATTCAAGGACGGGAAAGAGCGCGCGGATTATGAAAAGGCGCTCCCTGATCTAATCAAGTTCTACAGTTATCTTCACAACATGAGCGATATCGATTTTGATGTTTACAAAACTGCGAAGCTCGAACTGGAGTGGTGGATCATTCATCGCCAGCGCGCGCAGCATGCGCCGGGTGATCTCGCGCGTGCCCTCGCCGAGTTGCAAGCAGAGATTTATCGCGTCCCGGTAGATCGGGTGATGGAGCATGGCCGTCTGCGCGCAGAAGCCATGACGATTCGCGACACTAAAGCCGAGCAAGGCGGTGTGACTGAAGCAGACTGGGCGAAGATTAACGAGTTGTTGAAGCAGTCGTGGAGTTCGCTGGCTCAAGCAGTGAAGAACTAATCGCTCGCAACAGGGTACGCAAGAAAGCGATTGCCATTCGCGAAAAATAACATGCCGGCGGCTTCATCCGTAATAAATCGTTCGTCGAGGTCCCTTACTCTCACCTGGCGTTCTAACGATCCATTCTGGATATTTATTCCGGCCAGGCCATGGCCATCACTCAAATCCGTGTAGAAGTACATCCAATTGCCACGCAGCGTCGCCAACCGATCGCGATGCCAGAGAAAGCGCGCGAGGCGATCCAACTGGTGCGCGGGATCAAGCCGGTCAAGCAATCGCTCGTCGAGGTTGCGGGGGCGACTTTCGACTACCCGATCACGGATGCGCGCGCGCACTTCGTCGGCTGGATTTGGAATTGAGCTTGACGTCGGGAGGCGCAGGCGCGAAGGCACTTTGGACATCACGCCGAAAGCTTTGAAGCGACTGGTTGCGTACGAGTGTGCGCTGTTCGTCACCAGACTTTGCAAATTTGA
>DATLVM010000464.1:0-10138 GCA_035577445.1 Pyrinomonadaceae bacterium | reverse complement strand
CCGCCGCACAGCCACCTGTGATTATTAATGGCCAACCAGCGCCGGCAGCGCCAGCGTCAGGCGGTTCGACATCGACGGGGCCGGATGATTCGACTGTGCAAGCTGCTGTTGATAAGAAGCTCAGCGACGATCCAGCTTTGTCGGCTTTGGGAATTACGGTAACCGTCATGAACGGTAAAGCGACGCTATTCGGTTCGGTTCATACTGCGGCTGAGAAGAATCAGGTCGAGCGCGCGGTGCGCAATGTCAAAGGTGTTAAGTCGATCGATAACCAAATTACTGTTTCCGGAGAGTAGCAATCCTAACCGTGTCCCTGGGCGCGTCTGACTTGGAAGTTAATGATGCGCCCAGTCACCCCAGCATTGACGCCGAAGCGAGTGCGAGCTTCGGCGTTTCTATTTTGTCCTTGCCCTCTTCTGAAATATTCTCGTTTACGAAACGAGGAGAAGAGTCATGGATCTATCACGCACGCCCCGCACTACTCTAAAGCGATTGCCTAAGCGCGGCAGTCACGAGCGCGAAGTTATTGATCGAATCCTGGACGAAGGTTTTATTTGCCACGTTGGGTTCGTGGTTGACGGCCAGCCATTTGTGATTCCTACCGGCTATGCACGCGTCGAAGACAATCTGATCTTTCATGGTTCGCAAGCCAGCCGCATGTTGCGCGCGTTGGGGCAGGGAATTGATGTGTGCGTCACAGTGACTCTGATCGACGGATTGGTGCTCGCACGATCCGCATTTCACCATTCGATGAACTATCGATCGGTAATGATTTTCGGTCGGGCGAGAGTCATCGACGATCGAGATGAAAAGTTGCAGGCGCTGTTTGCACTTTCTGAGCAGATGATTCCCGATCGTTGGCAGGATGTGCGCGAACCCAGCGAAGAAGAGTTGAGACAGACAACTGTGCTGACGCTCCCGATTGAAGAAGGCTCAGCGAAGATTCGCACCGGACCGCCGCTCGACGATGAAGAAGATTACGCGCTGCCTGTATGGGCTGGAGTGATTCCGCTGAAGTTGGTTGCCGAGATGCCGATTTCAGATCCTCGATTACCGATGAACAGGCCAGTTCCGGACTACGCGGCGCGATATTCTCGAAGTCTCATTATCAATAACGACAATGAACGGTGAAGATTAGCGTGAACGATCGTTAGATAGTTCATTGAGTCTTCTCTTCAGCCGGGCAATCGATTCCTCAGCGTTGGTGATGAATGATTGATCTCGCGTACGACTCGCTTGAATAGTATCGAGCTGTGCCTGAATCTGTCGCTTTTCAATTGAGAGTTGACGACTGATTGAATCGCGTATCTCTTCCGGTTTCGTCGAACCCACGCCGGCCAGACTGCGTTCGATGCGATCAGGTTGCTGTTGCGATTCGATTTCGTCGAGTCGCTTTCGCAGCGGAGCTTCCCTGGCGCTAAGTTCGACCAGTTCCCTCTGCAGACCGCGAATTCGATCTTCTTCCTTGGTCATCTGGTCGCGCGTGTAATCAACCTGCCGGTATTTATCGAGCCGCGCAATCTCAGCCCGCATTCGGTCAACCTCCGCGCTCAGTTGCGCTAGGCGCTTGCGCAACTTGTCCAATTCCTCGTTCAGCGTTGGCGTTGTCTGAGCAGGCGGTTGGTCATTCTTCGGCGCCACTTCCTGGGCGTGAACAGCGATGGAAGCAGCGAAGAACGCGGCGATGATTAAGGCCTGAAAGACTGCGAGCGCGGGAAATCGAAGCCCAGTCGATGACGATTGTGTTTGGCGCACGGAACGTTCTCCTTTCGAAATCAAGGCGAGGCGATACTGTGATGTACCACGCGCTGCGGACGATTACGTTCCGCGAATCATGCCATCAAACGCTAAGTGATCAAAGATTGGTTGGGAGCTTAGAATTTGGAGGCGGCGATCGGAATCGAACCGATTAATAAAGGTTTTGCAGTTCGACTCAGTGCTGCCATCACTGTGTGTCATGGAGTATCAGAGGCCCGTATTTATTGATCTTTTTGAAGGGCTCTGTTACTCGCGGTAATCTCAAAATCGCTCCACCCCACAAAAGCCCCCACAGTGAAATTCATAATTTTCTTACGCGGCTTTCGATGTTGGGACTCGTTTGATGCGCTCGTATTCCGCGCGTCGAGCATGATGCATGTCCCAGAGATCAACGTCCTGCTGAAGGCCCAACCACATCTCCGGTGACGTACCGAAAGCGCGCGAGAGCCGATGCGCCATGTCAGTGGTAACCGGTCTGCGTTCGTGTAGTATCTCGCTCACAGTTCGTCGCGACACGCCGAGCAGCTTCGCCAGCTTGTCCTGCGTCAATCCCGCCGCCGGCAAAACATCTTCGCGCAAAATCTCGCCGGGATGCGTCGGTCGCCTCTTTCGATTGTTCAGCCAATTGTTCGGCATCGTTTCTAATCCTTAGTGATAATCTTCAAGATCAACATCGAAGGCGTCTTCACCCTCAAAAGTAAACGTCACTCGCCAGTTGCCGCTGACCGTGACGCTCCAGGTTCCGGCGCGATTGCCCTTCAGTTGGTGTAAGCGATAGCCGGGCAAATTTAGATCCCCAGTCGACCGAGCGCGATTGAGAACATCTAACTGCCTGCGTAAACGATCGGCAAGATCAGAACCCACGCCCCGCCGCTCGCCCGTTTCAAAGAGCCGCTTCAGTCCTTTGTGGCGAAAGCTCTTGATCACACGCTTGGGATTGTAACGTGGCGGGTTACATCCCGCAAGGAACCACTGAATATTGAGGAAGCATTAAGCTGGAAAAGAATTTGGAGGCGGCGATCGGAATCGAACCGATGAATAAAGGTTTTGCAGTCTTGGCGAAGCTCTTTGCGCAAGATCGCCCCAGTGTTCATACGTGCATTTTAGTTAATCTTCTCGGCATTTTAGTTTGCCTCAGATCGCCCAAATTTGCTCACGTCGCGATTGGTAGTGACCCAATAGTGACCCAAAAAAGAAAATTGTTATTTCGCTAAACGATGATCCACGCCTAGGGTATTTGCCACCTCGTGTAAGTCAGGAACTAGATCCTACAGAAGGTGGAAACGGCGACCCCGAATGAATGCGTCTTCAAAATCGTTGACAACCGGTCAGAGTTGTCCTACTGTTCTTCAAATGCTCTCGTTACTCAATAGTTTTGTCTGATTTGACTCCTGGGTGTCCCAATGGACTCCGCCTCTAAACAATCAGGCGCCGTAACTGCTTCGCAAACGAGCAAGCGCGGTTGGTGTCGCTTATTGGAGCGGTTCTTCGCAGACTGTAATGTAAAACGCCCAGAACGCTGCTTGCCACTTCCTCAAAGCCTGCTGAAGACCGTTCGAATCACAATAACTATGGGCGATTGGGGGAATGCACTCGACGACGTCTTTGAAGTCTGGTTCGACGGCGTCGCGGTCCTTGCGCCGGGAATACCAGTCAGGAACGTATCAATAACCTTTGAAACGTATGCTGGCTCGCACAACGTCTATCTCATCGGCAGAGTTGTTCCCGACAACACCGGCACCTACCAACTTTCTTTCAGCCCAAACGTTGCCGTCACATCTGGCCCACCTCTGCAGGGGTCGAATCTGTCGGCCGGTCAGACGTTCAGTTTTTACGTGATGGTGACGTAGGAGAATAGATGATCAAACGCCGCTCGCTGTGTGCTGTGATGGGCGCCTTCCCCGGGCTCTTTACGGGATGGCTTATCGGCGTAGCGACCGGATTGCACCCCATCACGATACCTGCGGGATTGTTTGGGGGATTGATCGTTGGAGCGATTTTGGGAGCGCTATTCGGTTTGCTCTTTCGACTCGCCGTCCGATGCGATAGGGCAATCGGTTTGATTGTCGGAGCCTTGTTTGGAGCAATCCCCGGTGCATTCGCAGGACTGGTGGCGGTAGTCCTAAGCTTGTCTTTAAGTTTCCTGGCGACGTTTTTGGGGGCGGCACTGCTCGGTTTCATCTTCGGATTGTTGTTTGGCTTGTTTCTCTGTTCCCGCTGCAAGGCAGATCGAGGTCGAGTGAAATGAATGGTCTCACATGTGGTTGGCAGGTCGATCCGGAAATCCCACGGTCGGCGTTCTACGCGCTGCTCGGATCGATGCTTGGGTCACTCACGTCAATCGGAATCGGTTTTGGTATCCTCGCGATTACGGGCGCATGTGGAACCGATTCGACTACAACCGAGTTTCGAGCGTGCTCTGCTCTTGCCACTCTGCTTGGTGGTCCAGGCAGCGTCGTAGGATATGTATGGGGATACTGCCTCGCCCGACGCAGTCGTCTGCAACCTAATCGCGGAAGAGTGTGCCTCACCGGGCTCGTCTTACACATCGCGCGAATGCAATTCGGAGACGTCTGGCCCGCAGCTTTTACCTATGATCCGGATTGGACTTTCGACGTCGCGCCGCGTGGCCCAAATGCGAACGACTTGATAAGCAGAGATGCTTTAATTATTGATTGCTATGAACTCCGAGCTCCCGACGACACGCCGACAATTCATTGCGAGATTCCATCTTACATTGGCGAAGCAGGCTGTATTGGCGGGGCTATCGGGGCTGCTGTAGGAGCGGCCATCGGGATAGCCGTGATTGTCGCCTTGTTGCCCTGGGCCCTCGCCTGTGGCCCGTTAGCCTTCCTTTGTTTGCTGCTAATTATTTTGCTTGCAGCTGCCATCGCCTATGCAGGAGCTGAATTAGGCGCAATCATAGGTCACAAAGTGGGCGAGGTATTAGACACCACCCAGGGATTGTCCGATGTCTACGGCGAGGGCTTGCGAGGTTCGTGCATAACGGTAGAGGGTAATTGGGTTACGGACCAGGATCACGGGCACAACGAAATTCACGATGTGGAAATCATCCCGTTCCTGGTGCCTCCGCAGCCCGGACAGGTATTCGAATCTCAGGAGGCTTGCATAGAATTCTGTCCCCCGATCTTCGAGTAGACTGCTCCTATCAACCTTTGGAAAATTGTTGGGAGAGAAGCACCAATAGAAACAGCTAACGCCGACCCTTGATACATACCCGCCCGTCATACTAACTATGCAGCAAGCTGCTACCGCGCGCCTCGAAAGGCTGATTAGTAGTCAGGAAGACGCAAACGAGAGTGACCCAACAGTGACCCAGTTCCAAAATGCCGGTTAATTTTCAGCCTGTAAGTTGAAAAGATTGGAGGCGGCGATCGGAATCGAACCGATGAATAAAGGTTTTGCAGACCTCTGCCTTACCACTTGGCTACGCCGCCAAATTTTCAAAGAAGAGTACGCGCTCGGTGAGCAATAGAGAAAAAGGCGGAAACACGAAGAATTCCATTTCTCAGTTTGCAGTCTTCAGCCCGGCCGCGAAATTAGCAGCAGCAACACTGAAAACCAAAAACTGAAAAGCGATTCTTCATTCTTCCGCCTTCGCGTCTCGCGAATTTGGAGCGGGAGACGAGATTTGAACTCGCGACCCTCGCCTTGGCAAGGCGATGCTCTACCACTGAGCTACTCCCGCTCTTTCAAAGAAATTCGATTCTAATGATTGATGAGGTGTTGTCAAGGAGTGCAGAACCACTCGCCGTAGCGAGCGGGTGCCCGATGCTGGCAAGATGCCTGCGCACCGCGCGCAAGGATGCGTGCGCTCCGCCTTACTGCGGTAACGGCGTGTTCAACACACCAGAGACCAATTCATTCAAGCCCACATCGGAACCATCGTGACGAAACTTGTAAAGCTCAGTCAGTCGCGCCATCCAGGCATTCTTGGCGGCAGCCTGCTGCGGGTCTTTACTCGCCAAGGCAACGGCTCGAGCATAAGCGTCGATAACCTTGTCCATGACGTTGTTGATGTTCGCCAACGCCGCCTTGCTTTCGGCGCTCTCAGGCTGGTTCAAAAAGCGCTTGCTGTAATCATCAGACAGCCTCTTGTAAGGTCCATTCTGATAAGCGACGGCCAGGTAATAATAAGTTGATGGAGATGTCTTGCGATCACTTTCGATCTGCGCCGCCTTAATGAAGTCCGCAATCGCATTCTCTGGCCGTGGCTTCAGAGCATAAAAGCCTTCCGCATAGTAAAGCGACGAAAGCACATCTTCTTTGTTCTTGAATGGAGCCCAGGTGTCGGGTGACTTGCCGGATTCGATCAACTTAATCGCGCGCTGTGCGTAACCCGCGGCGTCGTTGTTGAAAGATTCGTTTTTCGCTTCGGTGCTGGCGGCGAAAGCTCCATAACCAAGCGCGATAAGAACTTTCAAATTGTCCTGATCGTCGGCGAGCACTTGCTTCGCTAATCCGTAAGCCTTACCAAAGTCCTTGGTCGTGAAGCTGCCGAGGAGCTGCTGTTCACGGTCCGCGCGTTCGGCCGCTAAGCGCCGGTTCTTTTCGTCTTCTTCGTAGGCGGCGATCCACACTTTCAGATAGCGCGTGTACTGGTCATCTTCGCGCGAGTACTTGGCCATGTACTCCTTGGCGGCTTGGTAGGCGGCCCCAGGATTTGGTTCGCGATTGTCGACGAATCTTTTGTAGGTCGTGACCTTGAATTCATCGTCCGTTTCCTGGACGGCGGTCGACGTCCGCGGCTGGGCGCGCAAGGTGGCCGCTGAAAAAACCAGAATTAGACCGAAAAATAGGGCGAAAGTGGCGCGGCGTTTCATCAGATGTATAGATCCTCCAAAAAAGTTTCGCAGCCTTAGATGCGTTTGTTTTACGAAACGTCTAATTGAGATTTGATTTTAGCAGAGAAGGAGCAGAACTGCCTGCGGTAGCGGGTGATTAGCGGATGAGCGAAACCTGTTCGCAATAGATCAACCGGCCGCTATCCCGGCAGGTCGGGATTCCGACTCGGAAGCAGCGACATCCACGATTTCCCATGCCGCGCGCTTCTTTAGTAATGACGACATCAACGCGGCGTGCATCATGTGACCGCTGCGCATCGCAGTGACGCGACCAAGGACAGTCATTCCGAGGAGCGCCAAATCTCCAACTATGTCCAGGATTTTGTGGCGGACGAACTCGTCGGTAAAGCGCAAGCTGGTTTCGTTCAGCATGCCCTCCTTGGTCAGAACGATCGCGTTGTCCAGCGAACCGCCGCGGATAAGATTTGCTTTATTCAGCGCCTCGACCTCTTCGATAAATCCAAAAGTGCGCGCTGAGGCGATGTCTCGGGCGAACGATCCGTTGTTCAGGATTACTTCACGATGCTGCACGCCGATTAATGGATGCGCAAAATCGATCGTGCAATCGATTTCATAAGCATCCGCGGGTTCAATGCTTATGCTTCTATTTCCGATGACCGTGGAGACTTTCTCTCTGACCAGCAAAGCTCGCTTGGCGCGGGGTTGTTCGATCGCGCCGGCCTTTTCAATCATCTCGGCGAAGGCTTCCGCCGAACCATCCATGATCGGCACTTCCAGGTTGTCGACTTCGATGTACGCGTTGTCGATGCCGCAACCGCGCAATGCCGCGAGCAGGTGCTCGACCGTCGAGAGCATCACGCCGGTCCGCATCAGTGTGGTGGCATAGCTGCAATGCGCGACTGACTCGACGGTGGCGGGAATCTCAAAGCCGCCCAAATCCGTGCGCCGAAAGACATATCCCGTTTCGGGAGGAGCGGGCATCAAGCGAACTGTGACGGGAACCGCCGTGTGCAAACCGAGTCCGCTAGCTTCCACCGGCGAGGCCAGCGTTGTTTGTTTCGCGTTTGAAGATGTCATTAATAAATGCGAATCGAGGAATTAGAAAACAAGAGCGAGATTAATAAGAGCAACGAGTGTGCCTTCCTAAGAAGTGCGCAAAAGCATGCTCGACGCCGAGAGGTTGTGGCGTTGTCGCTACGCTCCGGATCAATTGATGATGCAAACGCGCGACGAATCACGTGCGAAGCTCGGTACTGGTGCAGCTTGAATTCAGTTGTCCGACAAACTTTAGTTTGTCGCGCGAACTCGACAAGCTAAGGCTTGTCGGACCTCAAACTGCACCACTGCCCGCAGGCTCGGTGTCACTTGCCTTACTCAATACCGCTCCCTATGATCGATTCACAATGCCGCAAATCAAATCCCCCGGCGCTAGTCAGCCGGCCGAGCGAATCTTTCTCATCGATTCGATGTCGCACATCTTTCGCGCATTCTATGCGCCGCTCGCGAATCGCGCCGCACCGCTGATGACGTCGAAGGGTCAGGTTACGCAGGCCGTCTACATCTTCACTAACATGCTGCGGAAACTGATTCAGGATGAAAAGCCGAAATACATCGCGGCAGTTTTCGAATCGAAAGAGAAGACCTTTCGTCACGAGGCCTTCACCGATTACAAAGCGAACCGCCAGCAGATGCCTGAGGATCTCGCTTCGCAACTGCCTTACATCAAGCGGCTTTGCGAAGCCTACAACATCCCGATGATTACGGTATCGGGCTTTGAAGCAGACGATGTGATCGGAACCCTGGCCAAGCAAGCGGCCGAGAAAGGATTGCAAGCAGTCATCGTGTCGAACGACAAAGACATGTGCCAGATGGTCGTCGATCCGTGGATCATCTGCATGCGTCAGAACTCGCAGGTCGTGAAGCGAAAGGAACCGGTGCCGCCGATCGAGTGGTGCGACGAAGCCTGGGTCGAGAAGAAGTTTGGCGTGCCCGCGAACAAGCTCGTCGATCTTCTCGGGTTGATGGGCGATTCGATCGACAACATTCCGGGCGCGCCGGGCGTTGGTCCAAAAGGCGCCGTGCAGATCATTAAGGACTACGGCTCGATCGACAATGCGCTGGTTCATTGGGAGGAAATCAAGAACAAACGTTATCGCGAGTCGCTGCGCGACAATGCGGATCTAATTCGAAAATCGCGCGAACTGGCGGAAATCAAGGTCGACATAAGTATCGATCTCGATCTGGAAGCGTTACAGTCGAAGCCGCCCGATCGCACTGCGGCTTACGAGCTATTCAAAGAACTCGAGTTCACAAATCTCACGACTGAATTCGCCGACGCAGCGAAAGCGACCGTAACCTCAGTCGAACGCAAATATTCAATCGTGCGCAACCAGCGCGAACTTGATTCGTTAATCGAGAAGCTCTGGCAAGCCGAAAGCATTGGGCTTGCTCTATCGAATACTCTGCCTGCGGGCGCCGGACAACAGCAGAGCATTCGCGATGATCACGGCGCCCACGGGATTGCGCTATCAACCGCACCTGGTCAATCGGCATTCGTAGATTTGGAAAACTTTGTCGAAGGCGGAAACGCGGCGGTCGAAGCATTGAGAGAGTTCTTCACGAACGCGCTTGCCGAGAAATCCGTCCATGATCTGAAGCGCACGACTGCCTTGCTCGCGCCGCTGGGAATTGAAGTCGCCGGCGCGAACGATGATACGTTGATCGCCGCGTACGTTCTCGATCCAACCCGAAGTAAGTACGAATTGTCTGATTTGGCGCGCGACACAGTTGGCGTTGAAGGTGGCGGCCCGCCTTTTGAAGGTTGGAGCGAAAGCGCCTGGCAAGCTGCCGAAGCCGCCGATCTAACCGCGCAGGTCGCGCCCATTCTGCGCGAGCGTATTCACGAGAAAGATCTCGACAGCATCTATCGCGACATTGAGTTGCCGCTGGCGCCGTTGCTTTATCGAATGGAACGTGCCGGCATTCGCGTTGACTGTGATGTGCTCGCCGAACTGTCGAGACATCTCGGCGAAGAACTCGAAAAATTGACGACGCGCATCTGCGGCATCGCGGGGCGCGAATTCAATATCAATTCGCCAAAGCAGGTGGCGGAATGTTTCGAAGCTCTGAACATCGTGTCCGGTCGCAAGACCTCGACGGGTCGAGTCTCAACCAGCAAAGCAGTTCTTGAGGAGTTGGCGCTGACGCATGAACTGCCGCGATTGATTATCGAATATCGCGAGCTTGAGAAATTGAAGAGCGTCTACACCGACGCGTTGCCGCATCAAGTCGCAGCCGACAGTCGCATTCATGGCTCGCTGAATCAAACCGTTGCCGCCACGGGGAGACTGTCAGCGAGCGATCCCAACTTGCAGAACATTCCGATTCGCACGGAGCTTGGCCGTCGCATACGTCGCGCGTTCGTGCCAGAGAAGGGGAACAAACTCATCTCGGCAGACTATTCGCAACTTGAATTGCGCTTGCTCGCGCACATTACGCATGACGAAGTGATGCTCGATGCATTTCAGAAGGGCGACGACATTCACAATCGCACG
>DATLVM010000463.1:0-6901 GCA_035577445.1 Pyrinomonadaceae bacterium | reverse complement strand
CCTTTCGATCGAACATAAACCGTGAATCGTAAATCGTTAATAGAAGGGTCGCATCTATTTGCGATTTACCATTGACGATTTCGTTGCGTTATCCGCCGTCAGTTGTATCCATCACCTGTGTCAGCGGCGGCAAGTTCATCGTGGCTTTGGGATAACACTCCGCCAAATAAGTGATGATGTCAAAAACTGAGATCGATCCGTGCAGTTCGCCGTTCTTGACGATCGGAATGTTACGAAAACTCCTCTCATTCATGAGACGCACCGCCTCGCCAATGGTTGCTTCGGGAGTGAGCGTCTCAACTTGCGCTTGCATCCAATCCTTAATCGGCGAATTCAGATCGACATCTTCACCCAGCACTTTGGTCAGCAAATCACGCTCAGTGAAAATGCCGGCGACGCGACCATCGTCCGAGATAATCACACATCCGCCTTCATCGTTCTTCATCGCTTCGATAGCTTGCGAAAGCGGCGTGAAAGGCGAAACCACAACGTAATCGTCGGTGGGCAAAACGCTCACTTTCCGATC
This sequence comes from Pyrinomonadaceae bacterium, assembly GCA_035577445.1. GTDB lineage: Bacteria > Acidobacteriota > Blastocatellia > Pyrinomonadales > Pyrinomonadaceae > UBA11740. The sequence continues at coordinate 6,375 of DATLVM010000463.1, read as the reverse complement.
ACGAGCATTGGCGAGTTGATCCATGCGATAGTGTTCAGCTTACAAAACGGTTGCTGCTCGGCTTTTAGCACGCTCGAGCAATCTCACTGGGTACAATTGGGCGAGCGTGAGGAGGAATTCTAGCACACGACATCGCAATCGATGTGACCGGGAACACAACCACGGCGATGGGCTTAGTGGCCGACCATCTCGATGGCCATCACGGTCAAGTCATCCGGCCTTCGCGCGGATGCGCTAAATTCACGGACGTCGTTCACTAAGTGGTTCACTAACGCTGCAGCAGAAAGTTCACGATTGCGGCCGAGCGCGGACGTTAGGCGAGCTTCCCCGTATTCGTCACCATTCAAGTCGCGCGTTTCAGAAACGCCATCGGTATACAGAATCAACCGATCGCCTTTGCTGAGGTGAACACGAGTGGTTTCGTATTTCTCCTGGCAAAACATCCCCACGGGCAGGCCCGTCGCCGGAATCGCGCGGACATCGTGTTGCGTCAAATGAAGCGGCGGGCAATGACCAGCATTGCAAATTTCTACTTCGCCGCTGGCGCTCGCTTTCCCGCACACCAGCGTCGCGTAGTAAGGCCGCATGGTCGTATCGGCGAATAAGTGATTCACACGTTCGACAAGTTCGCTGACACTGGATTCGCTTCCGATCAAGCTGCGAAAGATTGCGTGCAAACGAGTCATCAGCAGTGACGCCGCCACGCCTTTACCGGCTACATCACCGATCATGAAATAGAGATCGCCGGCATCCGTGCTGATGAGATCGCAGTAATCTCCACTGACCGGCCCCGCTGGTTCGTAGTGGTAGGCAACTTCCCAACCGTTGAATTTCAGATTCTGTTTCGGGAGCAGCTCTCCCTGAATGGACCAGGCTCGATCAAGATCGTCTTCCAGCTCGGAAATCTGCTCGGGCGTGAAGCAATTCAAACATGTCTTGGCGATCGGATCGCTCGTCATGGTCGCCTGGCCAATCAAATCATGGCAGACCTGGCAGATTCCATAGCTCTCTTTCTGGGTGAGCCGTTGAATGGCTGCGGACACTTCGCGCAGCAACCCGTTCAACTCAAAGCTGTCGGGCGAAGCTTTCGCGGTTGCCTCGAGACGGTCTCTCCAATTTGAAAGTTCGGTTTTCAGGTCGGGCTGGACTGCTTGCATTACGGCGCTCATTTGCTTCCCCTCGAGATGGTGTTTCTCTGCTGCTTGGTACGAGAAAAGATGTTGTCAATTATACGCTTTTTTGCGCGTACGAGTTCGATTCCGAGGGCATTCTAACTGCTTAAATTTGAGCGATTCTATCCGAATCTGGGATTGGAATTTCGAGGCTAAATTGCCGCGGCGAAGCTTCCATTTTTGCGCAGCTGTTCGACGATTTCGGGGAGCAGATTCAACACACGGTCGATCTCACTTTCCCTATTGTAGCGGCCGACCGAAAAACGAATCGAACCGAGCGCGAGCGACCGCGGAACTTTCATGGCCGCCAGCACCGGCGATACCGCGGTCGAATTTGAATGAGACGAGCCGGCTGAATGGAGCCCGCTTCGTCCTAGGGGTAACTAGAGGCATTGACACGATCCGGTTCCGGTGGCCGTGGCCTCGATCGAGTTAGTCTCCTGGTCAATTTCCGTGGTTATCTGCACCGTCTCCAGAGCCCACTCGCAGTTTCCTCCAGCGCACATTTGACCTGCACACGCTGCGTCTCCCTGGTTCTGTAGGTCCGCTAGAGCTCTGGCGATGGCTGTCTTAAGCCTAAAGATCTTTGCTCTGCCATGACCGACCAACACGCCTGGATTTTGATCACCACACGCCATCGATGTTCCTCCTTAGAGTAAGAACCATGAATTCGCCGACATCACGGTAGGTTCCAGAGTGATCTGAACTCCGCAATCTGCCTCATGAAGGCTGGGAAGTTCAACCGCTCGCGAGGAGTATCATTTGAACGCTGAAACCCGTCAAGCAAAATTGCTTCGCAAAATCCAACGCTCGATGTCGTAAGCCTGCTCTGATCCGCTACGCCGCAACATTATTATGCAGCTTGCGACTGCGAGTTGCCTCCGCGTGAGGTTCTCTATTCAGGCGGAGGGCCGAAGCCGCGCCATGATCGCATGCAGGATACTCAACGTCTGCTTGATATCTTCGGTAGTATTGTAGCGACCAAGGGAAAAGCGGATTGAGCCGCGCGCAACTTCGTAGGGAATCTTCATGGCGCGCAGGACGGCGGATACTTCGACGGAATCCGCGTTACAGGCCGAACCCGTGGAAACGCAGATGCCCTCGGTGTCCAGTCGCCTCAGGATTTCTGCTCCATCATAACCTTCGAAAGAAATGTTCGTCGTATTGGGCAGGCGCTTATCGCGATCTGCTGTCCCGTTGAGACCAGCGTTATTGAATCGCTTCAGGATTGCATCTTCCAGGGCGTCTCGTAACCGCCTCACATGGTCATGAACGGGTGATTCAATTGCGAGCTTCGCAGCGCGTCCCAGCGCGACTATGTTCGGAACAGCTTCGGTTCCTGATCGCCGGCCGCGTTCCTGACCGCCGCCGATTATGAAGGGCGGCAGCTTCGCGTCGCTACGAATGTAAAGCGCGCCGATGCCTTTGGGAGCGTGAAACTTATGACCGGAAATCGCGAAGAGATCGACCGGGAGTTGTTTCAAATTTATCGGCAGCTTAGCGACCGCCTGAACGCCATCGACGTGAAATACCGCGTCCGAATGTTCCCGCACGGTCTGTCCGATCTCTTCGATGGGAAACAGCACGCCCGTTTCGTTGTTCGCCATCATCACCGAAACGATGCCGGTATCGCGTCGTAGGGCACGACGCAAATCGTCAAGATCGATTTCGCCGCTCCGATCGACTTCCAACCAAGTCACTTCGCAGCCAAGCTCCGCCAGGTGCTCACAAAGATTTCGAACGGCCTCGTGCTCAACGCGCGTGGTGATGATGTGCCGGCGCGTCGGGTTCGCTTCGAGCCAGCCACCGATGGCCCAGTTGTCTGATTCAGAGCCGCACGAGGTGAAAACTATCTCGTTTGGATTACTTGCGCCGATGAGTTCCGCAACCTGAGCGCGCGCATCTTCGATGGCCTGCCGCGCCGGCCGGCCTAACGCATGCGCCGACGATGCGTTGCCGAATTCCTCTGTCAGGTAAGGCCGCATCGCCTCAAAGACTTCAGGTGCGACGCGTGTCGTCGCGTTGTTGTCGAGATAGATCACGCTTCAGAAATCTCCGTACGAACGATAGAGGATGTAGTCGCCGCTCTTCTTGATGACCTGACAGTTCATGCAACTCGGTTCCGAAGCAATCACGATTGCTCCGGCGGGCGCTCGCGCTCCTTCGTCAAGATGAACGAACTGATCGCGACTTCGGCCTTCAATGGTCGCGTACCAGAGCGCATGAACGTAAGCGGGCTGAGTCCCGTCGCTGAGATAGATCGGCCGGTTCGGTTGCGCCACCGCGAGATCGTAGACGTCTTTATAAGCGGCATCGAAGACCCAACCCCGATTCGGTCCATCGCGTCGATAGATGCGTTGAAAGTAGATCGCCTGGATCGCAATTCCACCAATGACGATCGCGAGGATCGCGCGACGCGCTAATGATGAGAGCGGTCGTCGGAGCTTATCTGACGTATCGCCATCGTAGGTCCAAGCCGGTCGTTCCAGTAAGAATTGAAGCGCTGGAACCGTCAGCACGAGGAGAAACATCGGATACGCTACTAATCTCAGCGAGTGAAATTGATCGGCAGTCAATGCGCCCGGCACGATCGATGCCGCGGCGCCGAAGATGATGAAGCGCCACCAAGGATCTCGCCAATGTCGCACGGCGATAACCACCAATCCGATAACCGAGAGGGCAAAAGCTCCGATGAGAAAACTCCCGAGCGTTCCGGTGGCGTGGTGTCGCGGATTTCCGTCACCGTCGAACAACAGGCCGATTAGGCTCAAGTCTTCAACATAACGCCGGATGAACTTGGGAATGATTGTGCTCCACGGCGAGTCAGGCTTGATGTATGAAATGAGATAGAACCTTTGCGTCAGCGCCTCGGGATGTTGTGAGCGAAAGGCCAGCAACGGCACCAGGCCGATCGCGTAGAGCGCCCAGGTTCGGATAATGCTAACCAACCTGGTTTGTGAGGTGGCAAATAGAATCAGTCCTGCTGCGAGCAAAGGCCCGAGCAGGCGGCCAATTGTGTAACTGTAGGTCAGGAGGATCAGCGTCGCCGCCAGCGCCGCGATGTTCAGCCAACTCCAGCTCTCTTTCTCTTGTGCCCGCCACAACGCGATGAGAAAAAGCACGATCGCCAAGGGATAGAAAAAAGTCTCCATCACCAGTCGACTGACATCGAAGAGCCACGGCGTGAAGATTGCTATGATCGCGACTAACAGTCCGATGGTCTCTTTGCCGCTGATCCGTTCAGCCAGCCAGCCCAGCAACAAGCACGCGATGAAAACCCACGACGCTGAATACACGCGCGCGAATTGAATGCTCGGCTTGATTAAAGTGAAGGGAATTGCCAGCAGATAGATTTGCGTGGGATTCGCGTACTGAACCCAGCCGCCGGTGTAAACGGGAAAGAAAACGGGAAAGCGAGTGCCGAATTCGTTGGCGCCAGTGTGAGCGATGCAATAGGCGTTGTAAGCAATCGCCGATTCGTCGACGTAGAAGCCGGGTGGGTTTGTCGCCAGGCTATCGATGTAGCAGACGTAGAGAAGAGCAAAGCCCAGCGTGAGCAGAACAAGTCGCAGCCAACCAAGCCTGTCTCTTCTTCGCGGTGGTGTCACCGCAGCTTTATCGACCGGAATGTTCGGCGGCTCGCTCATCGTGTGTTCGCGCGAGAGTATATTTCTCACTCGGCGCGAGTCAACGCTCGCCCGCTAGCCGCGGCGTTTAAAAAGGGAGCGGCATCGATTGATGTCGCTCCCTTTCTTTGGGCATCGACGTCTCGAGTTCAAATACTCTACGGCGCCTGGCACTGTACTAGTCACGGCGTTGAGCGTTGGCAATCGTGATAATCAGGTCTTTCGCATGCCGATGTGGGATGTAGCGGCACAGCGAAGTCCGACCGGAGGATATCCGTGGTACATCGACGGAAACTCCTCGACTTCTGTGTATATCAAGAATGCGTCAGACACGACGCAGAAGTATTTTGTGCAGATAAATTATGCGGGCGGCGTGTATATGATTGGCATGAAGACTCTCGGTGGTGGAGAAACTGTTAGTTACGACGTGCGAACAATTCGTGATCAGCAGATACCTGACAGTCGCGGTCGCGTGATTCCGCTTAATATTTCATCGGGACAAGTTCATTGGTCGGCTAATGGAGATGGAATGATGATTGGCCGTTCGGAGCAAGCAGATTTGGTTGCAGGAACCAGCAGCAACTATGCGTGTATGAACTGCTGCAGCGATAGTCCTTATACTGATACGCAGAGAGTGACGCCCAGCAGTGCAACCGTCGATACCGAGGCGTCTTCTTTATTTACGGCCGAAGAACAGTATCAGGATTGCTATGGAAACTTTAGTGAATTCACGTTTGTCACTGATGCAACGTGGGCCAGCAGCGCTCCCAGTGTTGCGACGGTAGAAAGTTTGAACGGAAACGTCACCGGAGCAGCACCTGGTTCAGCAACGATCACGGCCAGTTGGCATGAATACGTCTATCACTACAATCCCGCCACACAGTCATGCGTCCCGCGTCAAAATGATTACACCAAATCGGCTACGATAACCGTGCAATGCCCAGTCCCAACCAGCGAGACAACAACTTTTGGCGGTTGGGACGACGCAGATCAATTAGGGACACTCGCAATGTGGAATCAAACATTGCAGCCCACTTCAACGAACTTTTCCGGAAGAACGGTAACAGAACGTGATCCCGGAGGTGGCGGGCCAGATACATGCTATTTCAACGGATCTATAGTACCGGAGTTTACGCATATCAGCGGTGGGACGTGGCCTGTGAGCAGCGGTAATGCCTGGGGAACTGACTTCATTGGCTGGGCGCCTGCGGCGGTACTTTACTACCGCGAGAATGGACGAACACCATGTGGTACCTTCTTCACTCAAAGAATGGTTATTGACTGCGGATCAGGAGAAATAACATATACAACAACTTTTCCGAAGCCCGAAATTGAAATCTTTACCGACTTGGTAATTGTTCGTCGAGCAGAGGGGCAAACTAGCAGAGTATTCCCGCCACCGTAATGCTTTCTCACTGAGAATCGCAATATGTGTAGCGTATAATACAATTATACTGAAGGGGAGGAGTTATGTTGAAAATGGTTCTGGGACACAAGTATAGGTCATCAACACTGATTCCGGTGGTCGGCTCATTCGTTGGGTTGCTTCTTCTTATCGGTGTAATGCGTTCAGCGAG
>DATLVM010000462.1:0-10872 GCA_035577445.1 Pyrinomonadaceae bacterium | reverse complement strand
GAATCCGTTCATAAGGATGAAATGGAGGTTCAGTCAGCGAAAATCCCTCAAGCAAGCTGAAATAAGTCTTTCCCGAATACCTTTCCTTTTCGTACTTTGCCAAAAGTCTGCCAAATCCTCAAAATTGGCAAAAGTTAAAGTAGACCTTCAGATGCGTAACTGGTGCGATCGATTGAGATAAATCTGGTAGGCACGAGCGGACTCGAACCGCTGACCCCTACCGGATCAAGGTAGCCCGCGTTGCCGGAAATCACCGGAGTTTAATCTATGAGTTATGTGTCAAAGTTCGTGGCAGCTCTGGTTGGTCTGCTGTTAATTGCCTTCGTCGTTGGCCGGGAACTCTTCTTGTTTCGTATTGCGAGATCCATCGGGCGTAAGCACAGGGGGAGGAATATCCCATTGGTGGTTGGCACTCGGAGCGGTCATCACCGCGTGTATTGCCGGTGGCCTGATGTTTCGCTTTTTTCAAAAGATCAAGTGGCCCAAAGTCGTATTGACTTCCACTGGGCCACCACTTACTGCTCTCGGGGGAAACCCATTCATTAACCTTGCCGGCGTCGGTTCCGTTTGAAGCCAAACGTTGGGCGCTCGCTAATGCCTGGCTCTCAGGGCCTTGGCTGACGGCACCGGTCGGGGTTATATTTGTCGTCGTATGCAGACTAACGTCCGATCGAAGTCCACCATCGATAGGCGCGTATGATAGGTACCATCATTGCCCGTCGGGCCGTCGCCCGCTCATTCCTAGCCTTGAACAACCATGACTTGGCCGCATTCATGAAGCCGTGGCGGGATGATGGCGAGTTCACCTATCCGGGCGAGATCGCTGCCAGCGGCGTATTCAAGGGCAAGGCCGCAGTCGAAGCTTGGTTTGCCCGCTTCTTCGAGCAATTTCCGTCGATCCGCTTCGACGTCCAGGACGTTTGTATACGCAATATCTTTGACTTCGTGGGCACCAATGTGGTCACGGTGCACTGGGAGGTCGATCTGACCAACCGCGATGGTTGGTCCAGCCACAGCAGCGGCTTGACACTCATTCACCTTGAGTGGGGCAAGGCGGTTCGATCGAGGGATTACATCTTCGATTTGGGCGAGCATTTCCGGCACAATTGGAGCCTGACCTGAGCCCACGCCGACGCTGCGCAAGTCCCCGTCGTTCAGGGCTTGCGCGCGATGATCTCAGCCGCAACGATCTCGCCTGAAGCCAGCCCGCCTTCCATGTAGCTCACCCATTCGTGCGAGAGTTCGGAGCCGGCCCAATGCACGCGGCCATGCGGCTCGGCCAAGGCCGGCCCAAGCAGCGACATCGCACCGGGCGCGAGGTTGGCGATTGGGCAACCTCCGGTCCACTCTTGCTGGCCCCAGTCGAATTCATGGTAGTCGGTCGGCTCTGCAGCCTCCGGCCCAAACCACAACTTCATGCTCTCGAGCACGTCGCGCTTGCGCTCGACCGGGTCTCGAGCCGACCAATGTGCGGCCGCGTTGCCCACGACGAAAGCCAACAGGCACGGCTGATTGTCGACGGGGTTACTGTTATCGAACACCGCCGAAATCGGGTAGCGATCCGACAGCACCGTTCCGGTGTATCCCTTATCCCGCCAAAACGTTTTGTCATAGGTCATCAGGCACTTCACCGTCGAGCCCATGAACGAGCGCTCGACGATCGCCTTGCGTGTGTACGGGAGCTCCGGGATGAAGCGGATCCTCGATACCAGTGGCAGCGGGACAGAGACCACGGCATAGCGACCGCGCCAGTTGCCGGCCGCACTGCGGACGGTGACGCCCTCTTCATCCTGCTCGATCGCGGCTACCGGTGCCGCCAGCACGACCCGGTCACCCAGCGCCTCGGCCATGTGCAGCGACATCGCCTGCGAGCCGAGCGCGAATCGAAATATCTGCCCTTCGCCCACGGCCTGCAAGCCATCAGTGGTCTGCAAAAAATGCAGGAAGTTCAGCATCGACACTTCGGAAGAGTCGGCGCCGAACATGCCGCGCGTGACCGAGCTGTAGAAGCCCTGAACCTCGGCGGTGTGTAGCGACGACTCGTCCTCCCAGCCCTTGACCGTGAGGCTGTCCCAGTGGATCGCCCGCTTCGCGGCCCACGGCTCCTTTGCGGGCACCTTGCGACGCTCGTACTCCAACTTGAGCGCCGAAGCCCCGAGCCCGAGCATGTTGACGAGGGGTGGGTCGATCAGCGAGAGGCGCGGGAACGTGCCCTTGAACGTGCCGATCGAGCCGTTGTAGTCGCGGATCTTGAGGCCGTTTTCGACTTGTTCGACGCGGATGAGTTCGAGCCCGTACTCCTTGGCCATGGCCTGGACGCGGTGTTGCTTCTCACCGACGAACTGACCGCCCATGTCAAAGCGGCCCTTGCCGACCTTGCCCAGCAAGGTGCGGCCGCCGACACGGTCGCGGGCCTCGAGCACTGCGACCGACAACCCAGCCTTGGTGAGGTTGCGAGCCGCGCTCAGCCCGGACAACCCCGCCCCTACCACGACAACATCGACGTTCTTCGTGTTTGTTTTAGACATCTCTCGAATCTCCGAGAACGTGGGCACTTTCCCGTGCTTGCGGGCGTGAAGTCAATTCGTCATCGGCGCAGCCGAAGTACCACGCCGGAGATTACCAAGCCGACGATCTCGACGCCGATAAAAACCATGGTGAGCGTGTTTGGTATCCCATCGACCACCATGCTGTACCCGCGCGCGAGCAGGAATAGGCCGCAGGCCATGACGGCCAACCACAGCGCGAGGTTTCGCTCGTCTTCGCGGTAGGCCGCGCGGAGAAACAGCAGCCCGGAGGCGCCGAACATGCCGGCATACGCCGTGCGCAGCTCGGACCGTCCGGACACACTAGGCAAGTGGAGATCGACCTGTCCGAAGAAATAGTCCGGCATGAACAGCCCTTGCGCGCCCATTGCCAGAAAGCCGACGCCGAGCAAGAGCAACACGACCTTGGAGATGGACTCGAGCTTGATCATTTGGCCTCCCCGCTGTGTGGTCTTGGTTGACGACGACCATTGGGCGCTTCAGGGCGGCAAAAGTCAACCGCAAGTACCGTTTCGGGAAACTACGAAATCCTCTGGCTCGCAATGGCCTACGATCACGCCCGTGGGGCGACGCGGGCCTTAGGCAAGCAAAGCCCGGTGGGAGTTTGTGCGTGATGCCAAAAAATATTGCCAGCGCCGCAGGTATGCAATATCATCAGCGCGCTATGGGTATGTTTGATTCCTTGATCGATTGCCTCTTGGGGACGGTTTATTCTTGCGTGCAGGTGGAACCGGGGTTGAGCGGCACGCGGACTTCCAGCGGTCTACCGGCCATTACCTCGCCGGTGGCAACGGTCCCGATAATGTTGCCACAGGATGCAGATTGTTTGAGTGGCGCGATGAGAGTGGCGTCGCGGGCGACATCCAGGTGTGTATACACATATCAGGATGTGCCGGGATTTGACATGCCAATGGCTTCGAATTGCAGTGCGTATTTATCTGGGCCGCTTCAGCAAGCCATTGGGCAAACCGTGGCCCAACGCCGCGCCCATCGTAATGAAACCAAAGCCAACGCGTTCGCCGGCGACGCTGCGCGCTTCAATAGCTTTGACGATTTTAAGAAGCTAATTATTGAATATCCTGTTCCTGCTATTGCCGATCACTGGAGAGAAGATCGAGCGTGGTGTGATCAAGTTCTGGCCGGGTTCGATCCGATTACAATTCAGCGGGTGACCAACAATCAGCAAGGGATCGGCAGCGATTGGAAACAACTCTCAGAGAAACTTCACCCGGATGTTATCAAAGCGGTGGAACGCTCACTTAGTAACGACACCGAATCCGGAATCGCCGCAGGACGCCTTTACGTCGCCGATTACCAGGAACTGAAAGACGCGGGGCCCACGCCTGCTGCAGTCGGAGCATACAGCGGTGAAATAGCCATGGCCCCCATCGCCCTGTTCGTACGGGCGCGGAGCCACGGAGGACTGGAACCCGTCGCGATCCAACTCGATCAATTACCAGGTGCGGGATACAACCTGCCTGACGGCTCGGCAAATTGGTTAGTGGCACGCTGCTTCGCACAGGCCGCCAGTTATCAGCTTACTCAAGTCGTTTATCATTTGACACTGCATCATCTCATCGAAGAGTCCTTCGCGCTTACCACAGTGCGACAACTGCCGGCATGTCACCCGCTTCACCCATTGTTGGGATATCACTTCTCGGGACTGATGCCGATCAATACCGGCACCATCACGCAGTTCTTTGGCCAAGCCACACAGACATACTTGCTAATCGGACGGACTGGCGCCGAGACTTTGCTGAATGCTCGATACGCGCGTTGGCGCTTTGAAGATCTCGATTTTGCGGCAGATCTCAAACGCCGAGGTGTCGACGATCCGGAGTTGTTGCCCTACTATCCGCATCGCGACGATCTCCTTTTGCATTGGGATTTGTTGAGCGATTACGTTCGCGACTATTTGGCACTGTACTATGGCGACCCTCGCGAATCACGAAGTCGCGCCGATCAGAACGTCAGCGGGGATTTTGAACTGCAAGCGTGGGCTGCCGAGCTGTCGCGCGAGGCAGGTGGGCTCGGTAATGTCCCCGGGTTCCCCAGCCGCATCACGAGCTTCGAAAGTCTGCATCACATTGTGCACTTGCTCATCTTTACTGCCGGGCCGCACCACGCGTCGCTTAACTTCTCGCAGCTCGATTATGGAGCGTTCGTTCCAAATATGCCGGCGGCGACATACCTTAGACCGCCGATGGATGGTTCAGACGAGGGAGCCTTACTGAACCTCATGCCTCCGGCTCCGCAGTCGGTCGGGCAAACGACGATGACGCATCAGGCCGAGTACTACATGGGCCAGTTACTTGACTACTCGAATTACTTCTGTGGTTGTGGGCACGAGGCCACTCGATCTCTGATCGAGCATTATCGGAACAAGCTGTTGGGCCAGGTGACGGAAACGATTCATGCGCGGAATATTGAGCGAGAGAACGAAGGATCGCTTCCTTATCCCTACGTGCTTCCAGTCAACGTACCGAACAGCACCAGCTCCTGACTACTCGTCTAACAAAAACATTCGGAGTGCGCGGAGAGGTAATTTTTTTCAGGGCGCGGCCTGGGCCATGCGGTACTCGGGCTTGGGCGGCAGGGGACTGAACGATTCGATATGGCCCAGCTCAGTTTCGACTTGAAACTGTTTGGCGATCGCGGCCAGGCATTCAAGACTCAATCGACTGAGGTCCTCAGGGCTGGCGTGAATCCTGGCGTTGATTGTGAGGGACACATCGCGGGCCGGCGTGAAATGGCCGCCGCCGCTCCATTGTGGTTTGGCTTCGTTTTCGGTGAGAGCAATCCGATCAGTCTCGGTGTTAGTGGCTGCCAAAACTTTTAGATGAGCGATATTCATGCCCGCCGCGATTGCTCCATCCTGAAAACGCCGGATGAGCGCCCAGGCGAATTCATTTGGTAAAAATTCATTTGCGCCGGTGACTTCGACGGTAGCATTCAACCATCCGAGTGCCGCTTCGGCGCGAGCGTAGGTATCATAGTTAATGTCCAGGATGCGTTGACCGGCTCCTTCCTGCGTAAGTAATACATCAATCCATTCGCTAATCCCTGCTCGGGTGAAAGCGCTTACAGCCAACACCGGAATGCCGGTTATTTCGCCGAGCTCTTTCTTAAGGTCAGCACACTTTTCCGGTTCGACAGTGTCCAGCTTAGTAAGCAGGATCAAATCGGCTTCGGCCAGTTGTTTCTTGAACAGGTATTGAACAGTGTCCGGGAAATTCGTTTGACCGTCCTGCTCGAGCAGATTGATCCGATGTGGCTCAACCAGAATAGTTAGCGGAGCAAGATCGAAGCGGTGTCCATAATACTTTCGCAACGGCTGATAAACGGTCGCAGAAAGGTCGGTGCAGCTTCCGACGGCCTCCGCCAGAATGATGTCGGGATGCTCCTGGTCAAGAATCTGTTCGGCCTTTTCAACCAAATCGGAGAATTTGCAGCAAAAACAGCCGCCGGCAATTTCTTGTGTCGGAACGTTTAAGTCCTGCATCACTTTCGTATCAATGATCTCTGAGCCCTGATCATTGGTGATGACACCGACTCGCAGATTGCGCCGATTCAGTTCATGCACGGCTGCCTTCAGAGCGGTGGTTTTGCCGGCGCCCAGAAAGCCGCCGACACATGCGATTCTAACGCGGGACATATTCGCCTCCTTGTTCGTTCTGACCTCCAAAGGGTCTCAGTTTTTTTCTTGATAGATCAAATCCTGCTGCGATCAGATATTGGTGCTCTGCGGAATTCGCGACGGCAATAGGTATGGATAGGGCATCGTTCGCGCCTGGTTCCGCTTACGAATGATATCTTCAACGCGGCTTAGCTCGTCCTGGAAGGCCCGCAAAGGAGTTCGTACCCGACTATCAGAGAAATTACACAGCGGGTAATCTCCGAGCGTGGTGTAATAGACACCGCCAACCGTAAAGCCGAGCGCCTGTTGTAGCAGCGCAATGTTGAGTGGTGAAAGATAAGAGAGCCAATCCGTGCGACTCGCGCCTTTCGCCTTCCGCGGCGGCTTTTCATAAAGCGCGCCGGGCCAGCCAGGTTCGTAGAGTTCAATGTCCTCGAGCGGAAAATTGGTGAGCGCATGATGCGCGCTGGCGGTGTATATCACCTGCGTCAAACAGTCGATTAGGTAGCTCATGGTCGCTATCCGGCCGCCTACGCCACCATCGCCAACGCCTTTGATCCGGCCGCCCTGTCTTGAACTCACTTCGGTTACCCACAACTGGAGTTCATAGTCTTCGGTCACATCAGCATCTGATCTGTAATAGAGCCTTACGTAGTCGGTTACCCAACCATGAATCGCCTTCCAGATCAGTAGCGCATCTTCGCGATAGGGATAATTCGGGAAGGCAATCGGGTCATCGACGCCCCGACTGCGGAGTTCATTGATCAGCATGTTCTCGGTAAAGTTGACGCTACTGACCGCGTTTGCGGCTATCCCAAGAGTTGAAGGTACCGTTCCGGAAAATATCGCTTCCGTGATGTTAAGAAACGATCCTTCATCGAGTATCGATGTCACCGCCGTGTTATTTGTGAAAAGCGTGCCCGCGAAATGTGGCGTCAGCAGCGCGTACAGAGGATGTTGCCGCGGCAGTTGTCGATAAGTTGCCAGAACAAACGCCTCGGTAAGCAAGTGCGCCAGCCCAAGGTGCCGGTAGTATTCACTGTCGTTGCAGTCGGCATTCTGGACAATCGTCTTGGCAATTTGCCAATTCCATTCACAGTCAGGCGTGATGACGGGATAATCGGTGCCCGGCTCTTGGCCCGCTTGAATGGCAACCGCCTTAATTACATTCCGATCAGCCTTAGACAGGGCAAACAGTGCGAGCGGGACGTTGATATATTTCTGACGGTCAAAAGGGAACTTGCCGGCGATAGAATTATTCAAACTCTCCGAGTAATCGCACACATATAATCGATCTTCTTCGCTGGCGGCTTTGAGGCTGTCATCGTCCCCCATAACTTGTTTGAACTGAGCGTTGGTCACCGGAAATTTCTTCTCCCACGCTGCGTTCCATTCAAGTTTCTTAATCACCACCGGATTCTGGCCGGCAATGCGCTGCAGGGCAAAAACCTCATCGCTGCGAAAGGTCAGCGCGAAGTGCGGCAGCGGAATAATTTGGAAGAGATCGTTATAGGCCTTAATACTTCGTGGCCGCCGATTGAGCGGAAGATACAAAATCTGTTCGACAATCTTGGATAACTCGGCTTTTATGTCGTCGACAATCTTTTTGGTGATGGCCTGAGGCGAGCATTGCGGGCAGGGGCAAAGCGATCCCGCGCCAGTTGATGTTTCTGATTCCTGGACCGGCGCAAGCGCGCGCAAGGTGGGCGGCGCTTCGCTCTTGCCTTGAATAGATTTCGCGAGCGTTCGTCCCCAGCCGAGTGTGCCGGCGAGATTACCGCGTAACTCCAACAGTCCTCGTCGACTTCGCTCCAACTCCTCCGGAGAGATGTCGAGATTCTTAGTGACCAGATCCGCCTCGTCATCCGCGACTGCTACAGTCGAGCTCTTTGCCGACACCAACGCGCGTTGCTCTCGCCGCGAGGGCTGTTCGACCAGTTCGAGCACTGCGAGCAAATTGTCTATGATGCTGAGGGCGTGCTGTAACACGGGAAGGATCCAACATATCGAAGGTAATTGACTGAAGGCGACGCTGTCCGCGACCGCGATTCCTTTTCCCTGCACTCCCACATCCTTGCCGTTGCGCTTAAAAGTCCTGACAAGCGAATAGTTGTATTGAAAGTTCTGCTGAGTGCGTCCGAGTTGCTCAACTCGCTCTTCTTGTTCCGTGCTGCTATCGAACTGTGGTAGCGACGGTTGAATTCCGATTACAGGCAAGCAGCCGAGCGGGTTGACTTCCAGATAGCTGAGAACCGGATCGACGCATCGCTCCGTAACCGGATCAATCACGTACTCTTGCAGCGGATCTACGCATCTGTCCTGGATCGGTTCCTGGCAACCGCGCAAGGGACCCAAACAAGTGAACAACTGATCAACGATTTGACTAAGCGACAGCATATGCACCTCCAGTATCAGGAACCAACGCCGCTCCCTTCGTGGACTCAGGTAGTCCTCAACGGATCATGCGTGGCGGGAATTCGTTTTTGCTGAACCGTTCACGGTGGCCTTCCAAAAGCTGCCCGCGGAGCAAGCGCCTGAAGGTCTCGGATGAATGCCGCGGATTGTACTTTAGATAAATCGGCGACGTAAAGGGAATTCCGCTAGAGAGCCTAAAACTTTGCAAGCTGTGATAAACAAGAATCTACCAATGCCGAAAAAGCTGGACTTGCCTGCGTGTGGGTGATATAAGCGAGTTCGACAATCTCAGAAACATAACAAACCTCAAGGAGCGAATAATGCCACCAAACGGGGAGAAGCGGCGAGTCGTCCGCAGGATTGGCACGTTCCTAACGGTAAGGCGATCCCTTCCCAATTGAACCAGGAGTCAGCAGATGGATAAAGATTCAGAAACTCGAACCAGAACTGAAACTCTCCGCGCCGTCGATAAACAAACTGATAGAACCAGTCGCGCATGCAGCCTGCTGTTTCAAGCGTGGATGCAGATGGGATCTGAGATGTTAGTCGGCTCATCACGCGTCGTTTCCGATACGCTGGAAGACTTGAACGATTTGTATTGCAATCCGCGCGGCGGGCCGCGCGCAGATTCCTCATCACAGAAACGCGAATAACGAACATCAAGCGTTAGCTGAATCGCTTACCGATGCAGCCGGGTTACTGAAGTGCCGACGTTCTGTCGCGTGACTCGTGGGACAGAACAGAGATTCGAGTTCGATGGTCATTCTTTGGTACTCACAATCAAGCGATGGAACTTACTCTCATAATACTTCTAAGTGCGGCGCCGATCGGGGCCTTCGACGTCATTTACTATCATCTTTGGAAGTTTCGCCTCTTCGAGCGGCCCGAATCATTCAAAGAGGAAATCACGCACATCCTTCGCGGCCTTTTGGCGCCGACGCTCGGGGGGATTGTGCTCATCGGCCGGCCGGCAGGGCTTTGGTTCTGGGTGGTCGTTGCGCTGTTCGCGTGTGACACGATTAATTCGCTTGTTGATGTAATGTTGGAACCGGCCAGCCGGCTGCCGCGCACCGTACCCCCGCTGGAACTGGCCTCGCACTTTATCGGCACAACGTCCACAGGCGCAGCATGGGCTGTGTTCATGTTAAGCGGCTGGGGCACCCGCTCGTTGCCCAACGCTCTCATGCCGTACACGCACAGCTTCTTGCCTTCCTGGTTTTTCCCGTTAGCGTTCGGCACCCTGTTCGCAGCCTACAGCCTGCTGTTCTTTGAAGCGTTTCTCTTCACTCGCGCGATCCTCCGGCGTCGCTCTGGCGCTGGTCCACTCATGAATCTACCGGCGAAAGCCCCGGTCTCATAGACGGATCTGGCGGACTGACCCGCGCGACGCCGCCAGGCTCTTATTGCGTCAGTTAACTCGCGCCTCAAGTTGAGACACAGAATTGAGCGTGAAAACGGATCGCGATTCGCCTTCAACGAAGCCGCCGCCAAATAATAGCCATCCAAGCGAAGGCGCCAATGAGGAGGATCCAGAGTCCCTTATTCACCGTTGGCCGCCAGCCGCCGACTTGTCCCGCGTTGAGTAATAAGAGCAGCGCCAGACTCATTGAGACGATCGCAAGCGCTATCAAACGGGTTCGTTGATTTGCGTGATAACGAGTTTGTTCGGACTCGTGTGAGCGCACCGAAAGAACAAACCGGCTGTCGGCAAGATCGGTAAGCAACTGCTGTATGTTGCCAGGACCTGATCGCACCAGCTCATTGATTTGCATAAGCCAGGCGATCACGCGATCGGGGTAATAACTGTTGATGACTTGCTCGAGTTGGAAACCCTTAAAGAAGCGACGACCAACTTCTCTTAAGTTTGCGCCGCTGCGGAAGTGATACGCGATGGATTCCGAGGTCAGCAACGTGCGGTACATCGAAAGAACAGACGACGGTGTCTGCATCTCGTGGCGTCGCGTTAGCCGCATCAACGTGATCATGTAGGCGGTGGTCACAGAGTGCGCCACGCCGTCTGTGGATTGATCCTCGACCTGGCTCAACCAACGATTTGTCTCAGCAAAGAAATCTCTTCGAAAGGCTTCGGCATCAGTATTCGGCGTCGCAATGAAGAGCTGTGACATTGTCCTGTACATGCCCTGGCTGTCGTTGTTGTATAAGGCGGTCAGATAATCGGATTGCACCTCTTCAACCGTCGGGTCCAGTACATCCGTGAGGCCGAAATCGACGAGGCCGATTACATTTCCGGGCAGGGCAATAATGTTGCCTGGA
>DATLVM010000461.1:0-6591 GCA_035577445.1 Pyrinomonadaceae bacterium | reverse complement strand
GATCGTCAAAGACTGTCTTGGCCTCATCGAAAGACACTCGGTGCTTTTTTAGATTGCTCCGTGCCTTTTGTTCGTCTCATTCAAACCGCATTTGTGATGTAGATTACTTTCCGCGCCGCCGTTCCGCCAGGTAATACTGCCACAACATCCTCGCCGCGACCGATCGATACGGCCGCCAGCGTTCAGCCATCCGCGACAGTTCAACAAATGACGGACGCTGCTTCATCTTTCTTATTCTCATCGCTGCGGACGCCAACGCAATATCTCCATCCGGCCAGATGTCCTGACGGCGCAGGGCCATCAGCAGATAGATGTTTGCCGTCCACGGGCCGACGCCCTTGATGCTCGTTAGCCTGGCGTGCGCATCCTCGTCACTCAATCGCGAAATCAGTTTTAGATGACCATTCCTGAAGCTTTCGGCAACTTGAATCGCGTAATGCGCTTTCTGTCGCGTCATGCCGAGTGAGCGCAGATACTCTTCGCCCCGATCGATGAATGTCTCGGGCGTGAACTGATCGATATTGAGCCTCAGCCGATCGAACATCGCGCGCGCTGAGACGAGCGAGACCTGTTGCTCGAGGACGATGCGCAGCAGAGTCGCGAAGCCCGGCCGGCGCGCCCACATTGGCGGGCCGCCGTGAGTTTCGTAAATCAAGCGGAGATGGCGATCGCGTGCGGCAAGCTCGGCTGCGGCGCTGGCCAAACTGTCGTTTGTGAGAATGCGAGGTCGATTCGTTTTGTTTGAAGGAAGCACGTTGTCCCGCTCGCTACCGCTCGCGGTTCTGACACGAAACTATTGCTCACGGTTCTGTAGCGCCAGCTTCAGGAAGTTCTCGAACAGCAGCCGGCCATCGCGTGATTCATTCGGATGCTCCCAGCGAGTCGGGTTGCTGTGCCAGTCTTCGAAAGATTTTTCGAGATGGAATTGGACGGAGTAGATGAGTTGATTGTCTGAACGCTTGACCATCATTTGGTTGCGGCAGAGGTAAGAGCGGGCCAGGAGCTTAAATCCTTCCGGGACGCGATCGAGCTGCAATCCGTGATTCTGCCACACGCGCAAAATGCGACCCTCACGCGTGTAATCCTGCCAAACCCGCGACTCAGGATTGTCGATGCCGGTGAAAATTGGATCTTCAGGTTCGACGATGCGCACAAACCGATACTGATATTCAGTGACGCGATTTGTGCGGCGCTTTTCCTGCTCCTGCTGGTCGAGCGTGAGAACGCGAGCGCCGAAGCTCAGGCCAATCAGCTGATGACCACCGCAAATGCCGAGCACCGGAAAGGTCGTTGCGTGGATGAAATCTGAAAACCCGCCGAGCAGTTCCGGTTTGTAGTAATCGAAATCTCGCAGCGTGCCACTTAGGACGATCGCGTCGGGCTGAGTTTCTTTCGCCGCTTCGGCAAGCTCACTAATGTGAACGACTCGCGTAATAGGTTCTTTCACCAGCCGCTGGATGTTCGTCACGATGTTGTGCATCGCCAGCGAGGCAATATGTCGCTCGATCTTCAGTTGCGACTTTACATTCTTGCCTAATTCGACGTGCGCGATCTCCGATAGATCGTTTTCATCGCGCAGCAGATTGTCGACGACCAACACGCGCGCCGAGTCGATCGTCTTCTCGATCGATTCGAAGCGACAAAAATTTTGCTGAAGAGGGAAAGGGAGCGGCTCCGTTTCGGAGCCAAGATGATCCGCGATGATTGTGTCCTGGACGTCCACTGTTCAGTTTAGTTTGCCATGAAAAAGCAAAAAGGCACAAAGCACTCACTCAATCGGAGGTGAGATCTCATGCCCGGAGTCATCGAATTTGTTTTGTGCTTTTTGTGCCTCTTGGTGGCTCAAGTCGTTATTTCGTAGTCTGCTTGAATTCTGGAATGCGCGGCCCGGCGCCGGCCGCCGCAATTTCCTCGCGTACTTTACCAATTAATTGTCGCCGAAGGCGAGCGCGAAATGCTGAACTTCGATCGCCTGCGACTTCATCTGCAAGCAGCAGCATTCGATGCCATGAACTGTCGAGTTCGTCCGCGAGCAACGAGATCTTCGTGATGTCATACGGAATCGCAACGCTGCTACATCCGGCGCGCGCAAACACCGCAAGGTATCGCGCGGTCGCCAAGTCAGGGCACAGCATCCGGCGACGCCCGACCTTAAGCTCAATTCCCAAAAGCGTGTGATGAATCTGTGGCGCAGCGGTCTTTGGCAACGGCGGAAATTGATAAGAGCGCGTGCGGGTCTTCAGGATTCGATCATACAGGCGCGGCAACCACGACTCGCCCAGAGTGTTTTTGATCTGCGTGAGATAGTCCGAAAGTGCGCTCATTAGACATCAGCGCATGCGGATTGAAATGGTGGGCTTCGCCTGGAAGGCATTGATGACGCGTCCGGGAAACAAGCCGAGATAGAACACGCCGATGATGGTGAGCACGAGTGCGACCGCGAGGCTCGCGGGTACGCGCGGGACGTCCCAAGTGCCCGTGCGCTCACGGAAAAACATCACGATGATCAGACGCAGATAATAGTAAGCAGAGACGGCCGTATTGAGGACGCCGATGACTACCAGCCAAACGTAACCCTGTTTCAGCGCAGCGCTGAACACCACGATCTTGCCCATGAACCCGGCAGTCAAAGGCATGCCCAGCAGACTCAGCAAAAACAATGAAAGCGAGAAGGCGAGGACCGGCGAAGCGAAACCGATGCCATTGTAATCGTCGACGTTCGTTTGCACATCGCCGCGCCGCGCAATCAGCGTCACGATCGCGAACGCGCCCATATTCATCACTGCATAGGTCAGGAGATAGAACGCGACGGCCGACAAAGCTGCGCTGCGGTCTTCAACTGTGGCCGCCGCCCCGGCAGCAACGAATCCGACCAATGCGTAACCAGCATGAGCGATCGATGAATACGCGAGCATGCGCTTCACGTTGGTTTGCACAATCGCCACGATGTTGCCCACGCACATCGTCAGAACGGCCATCACGGCGAGGGCGCCGAGCCATGCCTTGTGCGCAAAGCCGCCGGTGCTCACCACTGCGGTCGCAAGCGGAAATCCGAAAACGAAGACTCGCAGGAATGCGGCGAAGCCGGCGGCCTTTGGTCCCGCCGCCATGAACGCCGTGACCGGAGTTGGAGCGCCTTCGTAAACGTCCGGCGTCCAGACGTGAAATGGCGCGGTCGCGATTTTGAATCCGAAGCCGACCAGCATCATGGCCGCGCCAGCCAACAACAGCGGTGGATACAGCGAGTGGTCCAGTCTGGCGGCGATCGCGGTGATGTTGGTTGTTCCCGGTGAGTTTGGCCCCGTGGCAGTCGCGCCGTAGACCAGCGCGATGCCGTAAAGCAGAAACGCCGACGCGAATGATCCGAGAATGAAATACTTCAGCGACGATTCATTTGACCGAACATCCGTGCGCCGAAATCCAGCCAGGACGTAAGTCGCGATGGAAAGAATCTCAAGCCCGAGGAACACTATGACCAGGTCGCCGGCCGACGCCATCAGCATCATGCCGCTCGTCGCGAACATAAGTAGTGAATGATATTCACCGGCAGGTAATTTCTCTGCCTCGATCCAGACACTTGAAATCAAGACCGTGAGGATTGCGACGACAATGAAGATAAACGTGAAGCTAAGGCGCAGCTCGTCAAGCACGATCATTCCGTTGAAAGCCGTGCGCGGGCCAACCCAACCTGTCCATAGCCAAATGGAAGCGACCGCCGCTGCAACCAGGGCAATCAGCGAGAGCAAGCCCGTCAGCCAACGCTGACCGCGCGGCGTAAACGCGTCAACCATCATGATGATGACACCGGCGATGCCGACAATCATCTCCGGCGCGATCAGCGTCAGGTTGATGTCCGGAGTGGCTGCTTGAAACAGAAACATTCTTTTTTACTCCCTCTCCCTTTGGGAGAGGGTTGGGGTGAGGGGATTAATTGCGAACCGCACGCTTCGCGCCCTCACCCTCGGTCCCTCTCCCATCGGGAGAGGGAAGCAATAGCTTATTGAGCCGTGCGCGAATCTGGGTCTTATACGACTCAACCTGCGACTCCATGCCGAATTTGATCGGTGCATCGACTTTGCCGTCTTTACCGACGAGGACGAGCATCGGAAGTCGGACGCGATCCGTGAACTGCAAGAACACCATCTTGGCGTCATCACGCAGGACGGGGAAGGCGATTCGGCGCTCTCTCGCGTAGCGCTTCAAAAGGGCGTTCGTGGCTTCTTCCGGCCGTTCGATGCTGACCCAGAAAAACTTTACCGGTTTGCCGCGGTACTCGTTCAGCACTTCATTGAGTGCGTGCAACTCTGCCGTACATGGCGCGCACCAGGTCGCACCGAATGATACGAGGACAACATTTCCATGCTGCTCCGCTAAGTCGTAGACCTTGCCGTCGAGGCCCTGGAATTTCAGTGAGGGATTCTCAGGCGGGGCCTTAATCTGCGCGGCCGCGCTCACGGCCAGCGCGAGCGCGATGACTGCAACAAACAATAAGTAGCGGATGACTTTCATCGAGACTCTAATGTGATCCTTCGGGTTTCTGTGTGGTCGCGACGTTGATTGATCGACCGGCCGTCGGGTTCGCGATTACCTGTCGCGCCGCTTCAATACTGGCGCGCGAACGATTCAGGAAAATGCTCGGATAAACTCCCATGAAGAGCATCAGCAGGAGTAGCGGCAACACTAATCCGATTTCGCGCGCGTTCAGATCGAGCAGCTTCGCGTTCGCTTCACTCGTGGTTGTGCCAAAGACCACGCGTTGCAGCATCCAGAGCATGTACACCGCAGCCCAGATGACGCCGGTGCCGGCGAGCATCGTCACGATCCAGGCATGCTGCACAGCAAACGAGGTCCAGGCGCCGAGCATGATCAGAAACTCGCCGACGAAGCCATTCAGAAACGGCAAACCAATTGATGAGAGCGACGCGATCACAAAGAAGGTCGAGAACCACGGCATCGGTCGCACGAGCCCGCCAAAATCGGAAATCATGCGCGTGTGCCGCCGCTCGTAAATCATGCCAACGAACAAGAACAACGCCCCGGTTGAGACGCCGTGATTCAGCATCTGATACAGCGCGCCCTGCATGCCTTGAGCTGTGAACGAGAAAAGGCCGAGCACCACAAAGCCCATGTGGCTGACTGATGAATATGCGACTAGCCGCTTCACGTCCGGCTGCACCATCGCGACCAGCGCGCCATAGATGATTCCGATCACTGCCAGCGTAATCATCAGCGGCGCAAAATAACGCGACGCGTTCGGGAACAAGCCAAAGTTGAATCGCAGCAGGCCGTACGTACCCATCTTCAAAAGCACGCCGGCTAGGATTACTGAACCCGCCGTCGGTGCTTCGGTGTGCGCATCGGGCAGCCACGTGTGGAGCGGCCAGAGCGGGACCTTGATGCAGAACGCAAAGGCGAATGCGAGGAAAAGCCAGAACTCTGCGCGCGGCGAAATCGCCACCACGCCGGAACGCAGCGTCTCAGTTAGAACTGCGTAATCGAATGTGCCGACGCCGGTCGCGGTTTGATGAATGAAGTAGAGCGCGATAATCCCGACCAGCATCAAGAGCGATCCGACCGCGGTATAAATGAAGAACTTCACCGCGGCGTAGATGCGTCGCTCGCCGCCCCAGACACCGATGAGGAAGAACATCGGGACGAGCGAGGCTTCAAAGAACAAATAGAAGAGCAGCAGATCGAGCGACACGAAGACGCCGATCATCGCTGACTCAAGCAGCAACATGAGCGCAAAGTAAGTCGATTGACGTTTCGTGACTGCTGTCCAGCTGGAGAGAACTGAAATCGGCATCAGGAGTGTCGTCAGCAGAACCAGCCAGAGACTAATGCCGTCAACGCCGAGGTGATAGCGGGCGCCGATTGCCGATATCCACGAATAGTTTTCTTCGAAGCGGAAGGCGTTGATACCGCCGCCGGAGCCGCGAATGAGCAGTAGTGAAATGAGAAACGCGACCGTCGTGAACCCCAGAGCAATCCAGCGATGATGCGATTCCTTCGCGCCCGGCGTGAAGCTGTACACGACGGCCGTGGCCGCGCCTATCACCGGCAGAAGAATTAGAATTGTCAGCAGATAGTTCTGCATTTCATTGTCCGACAAACTTTAGTTTGTCGCTCGGGTTCGGACTTCAAAAACCTTCGACAAACTTTAGTTTGTCGCTCGGGCGAAAACCTCCGACAAACTAAAGTTTGTCGGACTTTACCTCACCAAGAATCTCAAAACACTCGCGCCGTTGTACGCGAAGTAGCCGATGATGATGAGCGCGCCCGCCAAAATGATCGCTGCGTATCCCCGCACAAATCCGAGCTGCATATAGCGAATGGTGCGACCAAGTCTCACGATGCCCCCACCAATCGCATGAAGGATCCCGTCAATCACACCGAGATCGAAAACTTTCCAAAGCCCTTCGCGCGACACGACCTTAATCGGTTGAATGATCGTCGCGTCGTAAATCTCGTCCACGTAATACTTGTTCTCAAGCAGTCGCGGCATCGCGCGCACCGGCTGCTTTTGAAATACGAACCAGCCGATAGCTATTCCAGTCAACGCAATCATCACCGATACGAGTGCGAGCAGAC
>DATLVM010000460.1:0-4096 GCA_035577445.1 Pyrinomonadaceae bacterium | reverse complement strand
CACAATTCGCTTTGCTCGAATCACATCTTCCAGTACGGCACTGAAGCGCAGAAGCAGAAGTATCTGGCTCCGCTCGCGCGCGGCGAACACCTGGGCGCTTGGGGATTGACTGAGCCGGGTGCGGGTTCAGATGCTTCCGGGACGCGAACGACCGCGGTGAAGCAGAACGGCGGCTGGATGGTTAACGGTTCGAAGAACTTCATCACGCACGCAATTCATGCCGACACATGCGTTGCGTTCGCCTCAAACGATAGAGCGAAACACGGCAAGGGTATTACTGCTTTTATTTTTGAGAAGGGCATGAAAGGTTTCTCTCCTTCGAAGAAAGAGAACAAGCTCGGCTTGCGCGCGTCTGAGACGGCCAGCGTGATCTTTGAAGATTGTTTTGTCCCGGATGAAAATCGGCTCGGCGATGAAGGCCAAGGTTTTGTAAATGCGATGCAGATCCTCGACGGCGGGCGCATTTCGATTGCGGCGCTGGCAGTCGGCATCGCGCAGGGCGCTTACGAATCGGCCGTGCGATATTCCGGCGAGCGTTTCCAATTCGGCAAGCCTATTCGCGAGTTCCAGGCGATTCAGTTCAAGCTGGCCGACATGGCGACGCAGATCGATGCAGCGCGCCTGCTGATGTATCGGGCGGCCTGGATGAAGGACGAAGGAAAAAAGACGACCAAGGAATCGTCGATGGCAAAATTGTACGCTAGCGAAATGAGCGTGCGCGTTTGCGAAGAGGCGATTCAGATCCACGGAGGCTACGGTTACACAAAGGATTACCCGCCTGAGAAGTATTGGCGCGATTCGAAGCTCTGCACGATCGGCGAAGGCACTTCCGAAATCCAAAGGATCATCATCGCGCGCGAAATTCTGAAGCAAGCATGAGCGAATCTCTAGTCGAGCGGATTAGCGCGGGTGATATCAACGCGGTCGCGCGCGCGATTTCCAAAGTCGAAGACGGCGCGAGCGAGGCTTCGGGATTGATGAAAGAGATCTTTCCGCGCACGGGCCGCGCGTTAGTCGTTGGTATCACCGGCGCGCCCGGGGCAGGGAAGTCGTCGCTGGTCGATAAGCTGGCGGCGTTTTATCGCGCTCAAGGTGAGCGCGTTGGGATCATAGCGGTCGATCCTTCGAGCCCTTTCTCTGGCGGCGCGATCCTCGGCGATCGGATTCGCATGCAGACGCTGTCGCTCGACAAGGGCGTGTTTATTCGGTCGATGGCGACGCGCGGAAACCTCGGCGGATTAGCGCGCGCGACGGTTGAAGCGGTAGCGATACTCGACGCGGCCGGTTATGAAAAGATCATCGTTGAAACGGTTGGCGTCGGACAGGATGAAATCGAGATTGCGAAGACGGCGGACGTTTGCGTGGTCGTGCTGGTACCGGGAATGGGCGACGACGTACAGACGATGAAGGCCGGCATTATGGAAATCGGCGACGTGCTCGTTATCAACAAAGCGGACCGCGATGGGGTGTTGCGCACCGAAAAGGAATTGGAAGCATTGTTATCATTGTCGGTGCGGTCGGACGAATGGCAGCCGCCGATCGTGAAGACTGTCGCGATCGAAAACAAAGGCATTAAGGAGTTGGCTGTAGCGATCGAGCAAAGTTACGAATTTCAGAAGAACGCACCCACTTCGTTGAAGCGGCGTACAGCGATTGCGCGTTGGCGGATCCTGGAGTTATTGCGCGAACGTCTGGTCGCGCAAACGCTAAATGGCAATTCCGCATCTGAAAAACTCGACCAGTTAGCTCAGGAAGTTGCGGCAAAATCGCGCGATCCGTATTCGGCGGTTGACGAACTGTTGACGAAATGAAGATCGATCACATCGGCATCGCCACGAACGGGATTGATGACGCCGCGCGTTTCTACCTCGAATCGCTTGGGTTGGAAATCGAACACGTTGAGGAGGTCGCTTCGCAGAAAGTGCGGGTCGCGATGCTGCCGTTAGGAGAATCTCGAGTTGAATTGCTTGAGCCAACTGCTGACGATTCTCCGATCTCCAGGTTTCTTGCCAAACGCGGACCAGGGATTCACCACCTCGCGGTGCGAGTTGAGGATATTCGAGCTTCATTGGCAGAGTTGAAAGAGAAAGGCGCGCGGCTAATTGACGAACAGCCGCGCACGGGCGCGGGCGGTTGCCTTGTCGCTTTTATTCATCCATCATCCACAGACGGCGTGCTGCTTGAACTGGTTGAGCACCCACAGGAGTGATGGCATCCAGGGAAAGGAAAGTGTTTTGAACTCAACAACTAAAGCATGGATTGCCGCAGGCGTCGGCATTGTTATCTCAATCGGTCTTATTGTCTGGCAGGTGAGAGCCAGTCACGCGGCGCCGATCAGTTTGACTGCGGACGACATGACGCAGATCGCGACCGACCAGTCGCCGCAAGCGCGCCAGCGTTTGGCTTCCGATGACGCGGCCCGGCGCGATTTCGCAAAGAACCTGCGCGAGTTGATTTCAGTCGCGGAAGAAGCGCGCGCTAAAGGCATCGCTTACCGGCCCGAAATCAAGCGCCAGATGGATCTGGTTCGCGCCATCGTCATCTCGCAGAATTACAGCGAATCGCAGCCAACTGCCGCACCGCCGACCGATGCTGACATTGATGCCTTCTTCAAAGAGCCCGGCCAGGAAGAGAGATTTCAGCAGTTCGTCGCAGATGCGAAGGCGAGCAATCCAATGATGGCTGGTCAGCAGATTCCAGACGAACAGATGAAAGAGATTCGCCGACAGTTGGCGTCAGTGCTGCTCGGCGAGCGCAAAGGTGTCGCCGCCGGCATAGACAAGAAGCGCAGCGTTGAGTTGCAAATCATGCTTGAGCAGTCGCGACTGCTGGCGTCTACCTACGCAAAGGAAACTCTGATTCCGGCAACCAAGGCGAGTGACGCGGAAGTGAGCGCTTATATCGCCAAGCATCCCGAACTGGATGACAAGCAGACTCGCGCGAAGGCTGAAGAGGTCCTCAAGCGTGCGCGCGCCGGAGAAGATTTCGCCGCGCTCGCGAAAGAGTTTTCGAGCGATCCGGGAAGCAAAGAGAAAGGTGGCGATTTGGGTTGGTTCGGTCACGGACAGATGGTGCCTGAGTTCGAAAAGGCCGCCTTCGCGTTACAGCCCGGACAAATCAGCGACATCGTTCAGAGTCAATTCGGTTTTCACATCATCAAGGTGGAAGAGAAGAAGACTGAGACCAAGGATGGCAAGCCCGAAGAACAGGTGCATGCTCGACATATTCTGATCGCAGCGGGCGGAGCGCAGAATCCATTTGGTCCGCCAAAATCGCCCAAGGATCAGGCGCGTGAAGCCGTCGAGCAGGAGAAAGAAAAGAACATGATCGACGAGATCGTGAAGCGGCAAAGCAATCACATCGCCGTGGCGGAAAACTTTTCGGTCCAGGCGCCACCGCCGCAGCAGCTGCAGCAGTTGCCGCCGGGAATGATGCCGCAGGGTCCTGCGCCGTCCGAGTCGCCAGCCGCAAAAGGCAAGCCGGCAACGACACCCAAAGGCGGCAAGAAATAATTTTCGAGCACGATGAAGTTCGGTGACTATCGAGTCGAGATAATTCCGGATTGCGAGTTTCGACTCGATGGTGGTGCGATGTTCGGAGTCGTGCCTCGCAATCTGTGGGCGAAGGTTGCGCCGCCTGACGAGCAGAATCGCATCCGGATGAATATGAACTGCCTGTTCATCGAAGGCGCGGGCGAAAAGATTCTGATCGACACTGGCATCGGTGATAAATGGTCTGACAAGCATCGCGCGATGTACGGCATCGAGCGACAGCGCTCGTTCGATGATTCTTTGAAAGCGATTGCGGGCGTTAGTTCCTCGGATATTTCAGTGGTCATCAACACTCACTTGCATTTCGATCATGCTGGTGGGAACACCAGGCTCGACGAATCCGGCAAGGCCATTCCGTCATTTCCGAATGCGCGCTATTTCGTGTCGCGGGCGGAGTACGAACACGCGGAAGCACCAAGCGAACGTGACCGCGCCAGTTACTTTGCCGACAACTGGCGACCGGTGGAAGCATCGGGACAGCTCGAGTTGAAGGGTGGCGATTACGCAGTAATTCCCGGCCTGCGGATGGAAACCCACGCCGGGCA
>DATLVM010000459.1:0-5160 GCA_035577445.1 Pyrinomonadaceae bacterium | reverse complement strand
GGTGTATTCCCAGCGGATCTCGACCTCGGCGCTGTTAACGAGCCCGGCCGTGAGATTTCGCGGCGGAGGCAGGCCTGATGACGATGGAGGCTCAACGGAGGGCGACGGAGAGGGCGACGGAGACGGCCCACCGGAAATCGTAAAGGCGGCGCTCGCAATGGGGCTGTCATTCATGCCGCTCTTGAAAGCCCGAGCTTTGACAGTGGCGCTGGCGCTCAAGCTAAAAGGCGAACTGTAGAGAGTTGATGTCGTCGTCGGATCGCTGCCATTCGTCGTGTATCGAATACTGGCGCCGCTGGTTGCAGTCGATAAGCTGATCGAGATCGGCCCAGAGTACGAACCCGGGCCGGGCGAGATAACCGGTGTGGCCACGCCCTGCTGATCGGTTTGCGCGCAGACCTCGTTGCTGTACCCGGAATCCACGATCCCGCGAAATGCCTTGAGGCGATAGCAATACGTCGTCCCAGTGCTGAGATTTGAATCAGTGTAACCGCGCTGGCTCTTGTCAACGTTTGCCACGAAAGAAAACGTGCCCGCAAATCCTTGCTTGCGTTCCAGCACAAATCCGTCCGCGTTGTGATCGTAGGTCCAGGACAAAAACATCTGTGAGCTGGAACCTGGATTCGCCGTGAGATTCGTCGGCGTCGCCGGCGATATGCGAGAGTCGAGATAACCATAATCCGCCGCATAAGCGGTGGCGGGGCCGGTGTTCGACGTCGTTGCGAGTGGCCCATCCGTCTCGCTTTGCACGTTCTTGTAAAGAGCCAGGTGAACGTGCGCGCCCGGATCGTTTATCGGATCGACGCCCGGCGTATCGACAGTACAAGTGTTCGAACTTACATTGCCGGTGTTTCCGACCTTGCCAATGTATTCTCCGGCATCGATCCGCACCCCGTTGGCCAGGTTGGGCGCATACTCTTTCATGTGGCCGTACCTCAAAGCGAACCTTGAAGCGTCGTCATAGATAACCAAACTCTTGCCATAAGCAACTGAGCCGTAATCCCGCAGGTAAACCTTGCCCGAGATGCCGGCGTAGAGATTTTGACCGGAAGTTTCCTTGCAAGCTCGCGCCAGATCCAGCGCATAGTAATCATCTCCCATGTGATTGCCGGTGCCGGTGCCCTGCGCCAATCCCCAACCGGTGGAATCAAAGACTCCGCCAATGGTCGACCGGCCGTTGGGATTAAGCACGATGCCCGCCGGCTGGCCACCTCCCTGAGCCTCGGCTGTGGGTCGAGGCGCGCTTGTCAAAAAGAGGACAAAGGAAGAGGCAAATGAGGTGATAATTAGAAATCGGGAGATCCGTCTACGTTCTTTGACTCTCGCCATCGCAGATTCCTTCTGATACTCGGGCTAAGATCGAGAGTTATTAAGGGTGGCGGGGGCTTCTGGCTGTACAGCGATTGCGACAGGTTTCCCTGTGTCTTCTGGCTCGTTCCCCGACACTCGGAAAAAGGAGCGCGTTTACGGGGCTTATACACCCAGCGTCAACTCAGGTCAACATAATTTCTAGTTGAGTTAACCAGCCAGTCTTCAATCTGATGGACATTCAATTCCAGTGCGAAGCTTTGGCTGAGAAATGAAGAAGCGCCCAGCATGCGGACGCGCTTGGGAATTGAGCCTGGCGCGAGACTACTGCCTCATCGGTTGATTAGGATTGATGACTCTGGCCCTGGTTCCGGGCTGAGGTGTAGGCTGGTTCTTCTTATGATATTCAGGTCCGCAATACTTCTTCGGCTCCTGGCCAATGATGAATGTCTTGGTGCGGATTACCGGACAACTATCAACGGCGATCAGCCCAGTCGTCGGATCGATGTCGAGCGTGATCGTGCCCTGTAGTTTTTCCGCTGAATCACCGTCGAAGAGGTCGCGTGACTTCGATCTGCTATCCGTCCTGGGCGTCGGCGTTGACTTTGCTTTGGGAGTTTCGAGCTGTGGAAGTGAAGCCGGCTCAGTTTGCGAATCGCTTCCCTCTTCAGTCGAATCGCCTGCCATCTCTTCCGAGTCGTTATTCTCGCCGGGCATCGTTCCGTTGATGAAAAGCTCGGGACGTTTAGTCGTCGTCTCTGCTGTCGCCAGCGCGCCAGTCGTCGGATCGATGTCGGCCTGCTGGATTCCTTCCGGCATCGTCCAGTCGCCAACCCATTCCGGATGCGTTGTCAACGCGGCATTCATGAAGTCCGACCAGATTGGTAATGCCGAAGCGGCGCCCGTCAAACCAAGTTGCGATCCGTCATCGAAGCCAACCCAAACAACACAGACGAGATCAGGTGTGTAACCTGCGAACCAGCCGTCGCGCGACGTTCCGGTTTTGCCGGCGACGTTGTACTTGAAACCGCGCGCGCGAACCGGTGCGCCGGTGCCGCGATTGACCACGTCCTTCATGAACGAAGTCATCACGTACGCGATGTCCGGTCGCATGACTTCATTTTTCTGTGCAGTTGGTTGCGCGATCGTCGTGCCGTTGCCGGTAGTCACGCGCGTGATCGCGATCGGCGTCGTGCGCGTTCCGTTCGCCGCGAACGCCGAGTAGGCCGAGGCCATTTGCAACGGCGTTGCTTCAGAGGTGCCTAAAGCCATCGCCGGATACGCATGAGCCACGCGGGGCAATCCTGCCTTCGCAGCCAGCGCCATCACGCGGCCGATCGTGACTTCCATGGCGACGTCGACGGTAACGACGTTCAGGCTGTGCACCATCGCATCGCGCAACGTCACAGGTTCCATTGAGTACTTGTCGCCCATATTGCCGGGCGAGTATTCCTGGTTGTCGTAGGTGAATGTCTTCGGTTCGTCCTTGAAGATGGTTGCGGGTGTAAGCACGCGCGGCGTGGGATCGTAAGCAGTGTTCAGCGCAGTCGCGTAGACGAAAGGTTTGAAAACAGAACCCGGTTGCCGCAGAGCCTCAGCGCGGTTGAGTTGGCTCTTCGAGTAATCACGCCCGCCAACCATTGCGACGATCTCGCCGGTGTGCGCGTTCATCGCGACGAGCGCGGCTTGGACGGTTCCCTCTGGCGCACGTTTCGCTTCAATCTTGTCGAGCGCGGCGAGTTGTTTAGTCACGGCCGCATAGGCCGCGCGCTGCAAGTCCATGTCAACCGACGTGTAGATGCGCAGATGATCCGCACCTTCACCAGTCACGAGATCGCCGAGCTGGTTCTGAACATAGTCGGCAAAGTAGGGAGCGTCAGAAATGTCGATCCGGCCTTTTGCCGGCGCCATCTTCAGGTCGGTCGCTTCCGCAGCTTTTGCTTGATCGTTCGTGATCGTGCCCGTCTCGGCCATGGACTCGAGCACTTGATTGCGACGAGACCGGGCCGTTTCGATATCGTGAAATGGGTTGTATCGATTGGGGCTGCGGATTATGCCGGCGAGGAACGCAGACTCAGGCAACGTCAGATTCGTTACGTCCTTGTTGAAGTACGCGGTTGATGCTTCGCCGAAACCGTTGATGCCAAATCCTGACTGCTGGCCAAGGTAAACCTGATTGCTGTAGAGCGCGAAGATTTCTTCCTTGGACAAACGCGTCTCCAGAATCACCGACATGTAGGCTTCTGAGATCTTGCGCTGCCATCCAACAAAGCCGCGCCGTTCGTTCGTTAGCAACAGGTTCTTCACGAGTTGCTGCGTAATGCTTGAACCACCCTGGTTCGCCAGCGGCGAATTCGGATCGGAGTCGTAGCGTCGCAGCAACGCGCGGAGGATGCCGCGAAAGTTGATGCCGTGATGCTCGAAGAAGGATCGATCTTCGGTAACGACGACTGCATTCCGCAAGTCGGCCGGCACGTCGTTGAATCCGATGACTCGACGCTTGGCGCGCTCGCGTCCAGTCACGGAACTAATCAATTCAGGCTCGAGCTGTGCTCGATCTAAGTGCGCGCCGGTCTGCCGGTCGGTCAGGTACGCTATCGATTTCCCACCGCGAGCGAACTCAATTCGCAGCTGTGGGAATGGCTTCGCTCCGTCGACGGTTGAATCTGCGCCCGGATCAATTTCGATGGTCTGAGCGTTCAACGCATATCGACCGCGCGCGCTGTCCGCTTGTTGTGTGCGTTCCACGTAACCGGCGCGTTTCAGATATGCAATTAAGTCATCTTCAGAAATGGCCTGACCGGCGCGAATCGGTTTCGCCGCAGCGTAGATTCCGGCTGACCGCGTGAACACCTCACCTTTGAGCAGATTATCGATGCGAGCTGAGAAGACGACCCAGTAATACCCGAGCACACTAATCGTCAGAACGGCCAACAATGCGACTGGGATAATGATGTAAGGTCGAAGTAGAAATCGAACCAAGCGCGAGAAAAAGCCGCGCTTCGGCTCGTCGTAGCGCACGACTCGCGGAGGCGGCAGGCTACCGCGGCGAACTACGCGGGGGATTTGATCATCAGGTGGATGCCGAAATGCCATGAAGAAATCTATGCGTTCGGCCTCTGGGGGGCACAACCAACTCAGATGCTAAACGGTTACGCGCTGGCTGTCCACCATTCAATTGACAGCGGTCGCCACTTCCGTTAGGTTTGGCACGCTTCCCCGGCGGGCTCAGGTCAGTATCCAAGCTAACAAGATTAAGTCGCAAAAGTGAAAAGATCCCCCATGAAAGCGAGATTAGTTTTATCGGTCGCTCTCTGTTTAGCAGTTTTCGTCGTCATCTCCATCAAGTCGGCTCAGTCAACCTACTCACAAGCAAAAAAGGATACGCTGACGCTTTCGCAGGATGAACAGGCCCTCCTGAATGAAATCAATCAGGCGCGTGCGCATCCGCAGCTTTATGCTGCATACCTGGAAAAGTTGAGGCCGATGTTCAACGGGAAGACTTACAAGCCTGATGCGCAGGACGCGTTCGACACGCAGGAAGGTTGGACGGCAGTTGAAGATGCCATCAAGTTTCTGAAGGTGGCTAAACCGCTGGGGCCGCTGAATGCGTCCCAAGGCTTGTCTCTCGCTGCTTTGTCGCACGTCAAGGATCAGAGTTCGACCGGCGCTACAGGTCACCGCGGCAACGACAGCACGTTAATCGAGCAACGCGTGAAGCGCTATGGCACGTGGCAGGGCGGCATCGGCGAGAACCTTACCTATGGCAACTCGTCGGCGCGCGAGCGTGTGCTCACGTGGCTGATCGATGATGGCTTTGCCAGTCGCGGACATCGGAACCGTTTGCTCAGC
>DATLVM010000458.1:0-3812 GCA_035577445.1 Pyrinomonadaceae bacterium | reverse complement strand
GCTTTCGCCACGCGAAACAAAAGATCGAGTTCGCATTTTCGGGCGAGACGGCGAAATGCGCCGTCGCCCACTTCATCACGCTTCTTGTAGAACTCGCCCGGCTTCAAATGATCACGCACCAGCGCGATCACTTGCGCGCGCACGTCATAGCCATCGAGCGTGTGAATGTTCAATCGATCGAGAAACGCTTCCGTAGGCGCAACTCCCGCCTCTTCATGTTCGCGCGAACGAATGCGGCCGTCGACGAAAGCAGTCGTCGCGGGCTTGCCAAAGTCGTGACACAACGCGCCCAACATCACAGTCGCCTGCTTCCCGTAAGGCAGGTCATCGATAAATTCACGTGCTCGATCTACTGTCAGCAGCGTGTGAATCCAAACGTCACCTTCAGGATGCCACTCAGGTTCTTGCGGCACATCAATCAATGTCTTCAGCTCCGGAAAGAACTGATCGACAACGCGGAGTTCGCGCAGCCATTTAAGACCAACCGAGGGACGCTGGGCGCGCAAGAGCAGCTTCTCGATCTCGCCCCAAATTCGTTCGGCGGGCAAATCGGTCACGTCGATTGAGCGACAAAGCGAAATTGTCTCGGGATCGATATCGAACTCAAAGCGCGCGGCGAACTGCGCAGCGCGAAGGACGCGCAAGCTGTCCTCTGAAAACGTCTTTGGCGATACGGCGCGGAGGACTTTCGCATCAATGTCCTTCGCTCCGGCAAAAGGATCGATGATCTCGCTGGTCAGAGGATCTTGCAGAATCGCGTTGACGGTGAAATCGCGTCGCGATGTTGCTTCTTCGATCGACATCGACGGATTGCCCTCGATGAAGAAGCCCCGGTGACCGCGCCCGGTTTTTCGTTCCCGCCGTGGAATCGAAACATCAAGGTGCGGCCCGAGCTTGTAAACGGTGAACGCTTCCCCGACAACGTTTACGGCTCCAAACCGATCGAGTATTTCCCGAAGACGCGCAGGCTCAACCCCGTAAACTTCCAAATCCCAGTCCTTCGGCTGCTGGCCCATCAGTTCGTCGCGCACACAACCACCGACGAGCAACGCGCGACCACCTTCATCGCGAATAGATTTCGAGATCTCCAGCACCTGAGAAGGAATATCCACGTCAACAGTATAAAGGCGGGCAACGCCCGCCTTAAAAGGAAGGATCCCTCTCCTAAAGGGAGAAGGGAGTAGAACTCTAACTACTCATTATCAATAACAACATTTGTCCCGCGAGTCGACGGCAAGCAACTGATGATCTGCACGCGCTCGATCTTCGTCATCTCTGAACCGGCTGTATGCCAAAGCTTCACCCAGAAGGTTCGCGTCTCGCCATGAATCGCGAACGTCGATCCGTCATTCATCACCGGCACCGGTTCTACAGTCGCTCCGTCACGCAACTCTTCCAGCAATTCGGAAATGAACGGCTTGAACTTGTCGAACTGAACTATCACGGCACTGTCGGCGACTTCCGCCGGAGGTAACTCGATCGGGTCAGGCGATTCGAGCAGCAGACGTGATTCCGTTTGATGGTCGCGCTTCTTTAGTATTGGCATCGGCTCTGATCAAACCACAGCCATGGTGA
Source organism: Pyrinomonadaceae bacterium (assembly GCA_035577445.1). Lineage (GTDB taxonomy): Bacteria > Acidobacteriota > Blastocatellia > Pyrinomonadales > Pyrinomonadaceae > UBA11740. Next base: position 2,237 of record DATLVM010000458.1, on the reverse strand, counting down.
ACTCTCAAAACGACAGTTGCAGCATGCAGCGAGGCAATCAAATGGCCAAGCGGTTTGCTTTGGCGCTGTTTCGGTAGCTCTGACAGAGATCGCGCGCAGCGTCTGACCATTTCGGAAACGCGAATGTGAATCCGGATTTCAGAAGTTTCGCCGGAACGACACGACGGCTCTTGAGGATGAGTTCCGTTTCGCTGCCCATAATGAACGCCCCCAGTTCCAACATCCATTCAGCAGCCGGCAATCCAAGAGACACACCGCACGCCGACCGTAGCACGCGCATGAATTCCGCGTTCGTCAGTGGATTGGGTGATGCAAGATTTACCGGACCTTCCAATGTTTCATGTTCAATCAACCACATCACGGCATTAACGAAATCGCGTTCGTGAATCCACGACATGTACTGGCGTCCGTCGCCGGCTTGGCCACCCAGCCCGTACCGAACTAAGCGTAAGAGGATGTCGAACGGTGCTCCCGGCGTCGCATGCATGACAATCGCCGTGCGCATAGCGACACGGCGCGTGTTTGGTGTGGCTGACTCGCGCATCGCACGCTCCCACGAGGTTGCGACATCGATGCTGAATCGCCACGTGTCCGGCGCGTTGGGCTCCGCGCCGCCGATGATTCCGGTTGCTTCATCATGTGGCGAGCCAAACGTATGTGCATAAATCGTTGCCGTGCTCGCCTGTAGCCAGACGCGCGGTGGGTTCCACGCCTGCGCGATCGCTTTGCCGACGATGTTTGTGGATTTGATGCGCGAGTCGGTGATGATCTTCCGGTTCTCTTGCGTGTAGCGACAGTTAACACTCTGTCCCGCCAAATTTATGATCGCGTCGGCGCCTTCAAATTCCTGGACCCATTCGCCGAGGTTCTCGCCATCCCAACGAACGGTTCGCCACGGCGATTTTCGCGGCGCTCGACTAAGGACAACAACCTCATGACCTGATTCGTGAAAGGAACTAGCCAGCAAAGTTCCCAAATGTCCTGAACCGCCAGGTATTACGATCTTCATGACGCACTCCGTTCAGTCTGCTGAGCGGCGATGCTTGCCTCGTCTGTTTCGCAGAGTCCGTTTCTTTCAGTAGGCAGGTTATGCTTACGCCGGTTAATTCTTCGAGCTGGGCAGATCAAGCCCGCTAAAGCTCCTTGGAGGGAGCTATATGACAATGTCCAAAACAGTAATTGTAGGGAAAGGTAGTAGTAGTAACTATTCGCTACGTAATAAACAGTAAGAGCAATGACGGTCGCGCTTGCCGTAGCGGCGCCAAAAATCATCCTTCGTAACGGTCCTACTCTTGAATACATTTCGTCGGTCAAAAACCACAACACAACGCCCACGATTGCGCCAGGAATTGCTCCAAGAAATGTTTGAGGAAAATAGATCAACGCGAATACGCCGGAGGGCCCGAAAAGCAATATGGACAGCAACATGGCTGAGAACAATGACACAATAAGGCTCCCGACCGACCCTCGCGCTACGAATCTAAAAAGATCCTTCATTCCTTCACTCAACCTTCCGCCAGCTCAAGCGCACGCAGCTCCGTAATAAATTGCAAAGATCTCTTTCGCAGCGGCCGCATCAACGGGTTGCTCGCCAGCGTGATCAGTCGATCGATGAGATCGACTGTCCGATCGATCACGTGGTAAGTGCGCCTGCGCTTCGGCGATTGATCGTGAATCCAAAAAAGAATGATCCCCATGTGGTAGAGCCAGAGCAGGTAGGGCAGCTCCGCCTTCAGATCGGCGGGCAAGCGCGTCTTTGCCTCCGACACGAGCGCTTCGAAAAGCTGAATGCTGTCGCGTCGGACCGGCGCGGCGTCATTCCCGAACGGGTTGAGCGGGCTGTGCGGATCTGCCGCCGTTTTGAAAAGCACTCCGGCGAATTCGTGATAAGGCTCAAGCGTTTGAATCTTCAGCTGAAGTATCGCGAGCAAGCGGGCCTTGAGATTCTTCTCTTTTTCGAAAATCGGTTGCGACGCCGCGACGTGCTCTTCATGTGTGCGGTGGTAAAACGCCTGAATCAGATGTTCCTTCGATTTGAAGTAGTGATACGCGTTGCCGAGTGACACGCCGGCGTTTTCGGCAATCGCGCGCATCGTGGTCTTTTCGTAACCGCGCTCCGCGAGCAGATCCAAAGCCGTATCCAGGATCAAAGTTCTGGTCTGCTCACCCTTGGGCGTTTTCGTTTCCTTTTGCTCTTTGCTCATTCGTTCACCTCGAGAGGCCGGTCGCCCGGCTAA
>DATLVM010000457.1:0-4856 GCA_035577445.1 Pyrinomonadaceae bacterium | reverse complement strand
GCGCCGACCGTGTCAACCGCCACGACATAGCCGCTCGTATCCGACCCGTCGACGTTGATGGGCCGGACAATCAGGAGCTTTTTCCCTTCCAGCCGGGCGTCTTTCTGCGAAGCCACGACTGTGCCCACGATGCGAGCGATGATCATGCGCGAGCCTGTGCGGTAATCGGCATCGCTTCATCGACGCTGCCGTGCGGACGCGGAATGACGTGCACGCTGACTAACTCGCCAACTCGCCGAGCTGCCGCTGCACCAGCGTCAGTCGCAGCTTTAACTGCGGCAACGTCGCCGCGGACAATCGCTGTGACAAATCCAGCGCCAATCTTTTCGTAACCAATCAAAGTAACGTTGGCTGCTTTGACCATCGCATCGGCGGCTTCAATCATCGCCACCAGGCCTTTGGTTTCCACCATTCCAAGTGCTTCTTGCATTCACTTCTCCTTGAGAGAAATCTTCGGACTAGATAAATCGTAGACTGTGAATCGCGGGCTAGAATAACACGTCAGGTTCTATTTACGATTCACGATTTACTATTTACGAATCGTTCAAACGCGCGGCCTGGCTGAGCAGCTCGACCAACTCTTCCCTCGTCAACGAGACTTTACCCGATCCGTTTGTTGAAGATGGGTAGGAACGCGCCGCAGGACGATCGCCCGTGGGGCAGGCCAGATTCGTTTCGTGCAGATAACCGCAGGCCTGACAGCGTGCGTCCTGATTCAAGTAACCGGCAGCTTCGCGCACGTTGATTAGTTTTTCGACAGCATCGGGCGAAAGATTGCGCGAGCCGCCGAGCATGCGCGAAAGGATCGCAATCTTCGCCGTGTGTTCGAGCGTCTCCAGACGATCCCAAGCCTGCCAGAGATCTGATCCATAAGCCACCGCACCATGATTCGCCATTAACAAAGCGTTGTGATGCTTCACCAGCGGACGCATTGCGTCGCTCAATTCCTCAGTCGACGGCGTTCCGTATTCAGCCAGCGGAACACAGCCAAGCGTCAAAATAACTTCGGAGAGAATTGGCTGATCTATCGGTAATCCGGCAACGGCGAAAGCAGTTCCGTGCGGCGGATGCGCATGACAAACTGCTCTTACGTCGGGCCGCTCGCCGTAAATCAAGAGGTGCATCGCGAGTTCACTGGAAGCGCGTCGATCATTCAAAGATCTTCCCTCGAGATCCGTAATCGCGATCAGGTCTTCCGTCATCCGACCCTTACAAGTCATCGTCGGCGTCGCCAGCACGCGACCATCATCGAGGCGCACGCTCACATTGCCATCCGACGAGACAACGTAACTGCGCTCGTACATGAGGTGGCAGATTTTGATTAGATCGCGACGTGCGGTTTGTTCGTCCATCGAAGGATTAGATCAGAGAAGAGTCTCGTCAGCTTTTGAGATTTCTGCGCGTGTAGCCGCGACACCGTTTCCATTTGTGACTTTCGCGGAAGACGGTTGCGCCAAGAAATACGACAGCGATTCGAGCGAAGTCGTTAGATCAACTGTCTTCACCTTCACGCCCAATCGCGCCTTCAATGGCGCTGGGGCAAAATTCAGAATAGCTTTCACGCCGGCGCCCATCACTTGGTTCAGGACGCGTTGCGCTGCACGCGCGGGCACGGCGATGACGGCAACATCGATCTGTTGGTCGCGAACTACTTTGGCGATTCGTTTTACGTCGAAGACCTCGATGCCGCTGCGGGTTCGCTCGCCGATTTTCGACGTGTCGTTATCAAACAACGCGACCACCGTAAAGTTAGACTTCTCCAAACCGTGATAATTTGCGAGCGCTCGACCAAGCCGTCCCGCGCCGACAATTCCGACGCGATGCGGTTTATCCAAACCGAGAATCTTCGTCAGATGCGCGCGCAGATCATTGATAAAGTACCCGGTACCGCGGACGCCAAACTCGCCAAAATACCCGAGGTCTTTTCTGATTTGGGCTGAATTTAGATTGAATTGCTCGGCGAGTTCCTGCGAAGAAACGCGGTTGATCCCCGCCGCGGCCAGTTCATTCAAGCAACGCAGGTACACGCTCAGGCGATTCGTGGTCAGCTCAGAAATCTTTTCTCTCTTCATGGCGGGCGAGAAAAGTATAACGCCGATGTCACCAAGCGGGAAGTGACACGTTTGCGAATGAAAACATATTTACGCGATAATCCGCCGCCAGTGCTACGCGCAACGATTAAGAGCGTGGCAGTAGCCCGACCGTAAGGGAGGGCTTAACGAAAGGCGAGCAAGGATGCTCGCGAACCGCACGCAGGATGCGTGCGCTCCTATGATCGCACACCTCTCAGGAACACTTCTCTCCAAGCAGGCCACGACGGCGATCGTCGATGTTGGCGGCGTCGGCTATGAACTGGCGATTCCGCTTTCGACTTTTTATGAACTCGGTGAAGCCGGGTCGCCGGTGCAACTCCGCGTATACACACACGTCAGCCAGGACGCGATTCGGCTTTATGGATTCAAGACTGCGCGCGAGCGCGAGTTGTTTCTGCAATTGATTTCAGTCAACGGCGTTGGTCCCGGATTGGCAATCAAGCTGTTGTCGGGCATGAATGCCGACGAGATGATTGCCTCGATTCGCACGAATAATCTGGTTCGCCTGGTCGGGATCCCCGGCGTTGGGCGAAAAACGGCTGAGAGATTGGTAGTGGATCTCCGCGACAAGATCGCGGCGCTGTCATCGCCGGCTTTGGAAGAGGAATTCGCCGCGAAGGCTGCCGCCGCCGGAACGCCAGCATCTCCAGATGCCATGCGTGACGATGCGATTTCTGCGCTCGCCAATCTCGGATACCAAAGAGCAGCGGCCGAAAAGGCTGTGAAGAATGCGATCGATGAAGGCGGCGAGCTTTCCGTCGAAGTAATCCTTCGCCGCAGTTTGCGATCGTTGGCGAAAGCGTAGCGTGGCACAGACTTCAGTCTGTGAAAGCGTGGTACAGACGTCAGTCTGTGAAAGCCCGGACACAATCACAGACTGAAGTCTGTGCCACGAGAGTTGACCGAAACTCTCCCGACATTCACAATTCGATTTCAACATGCCGAAAGCATCCACAGCCGCCGAAGCTTTACAGGCCACCCCAACGGATGAAGATCTGAAATACGATCTCTCGCTGCGGCCGAGCAAGCTTACCGAATACATCGGGCAAAAAAAGGCGAAAGAAAATCTGAGGGTTTACATTACGGCCGCGCGCAAGCGACACGAAGCGCTCGATCACGTTTTGCTGACAGGTCCGCCGGGACTAGGCAAGACCACCCTGGCGCACATCATCGCTAACGAGATGGGCGCCCAACTCAAATCGACTTCAGGTCCGGCGATCGAGAAGACTGGCGACGTTGCCGCGCTGCTGACGAACTTGCAGGAAGGCGACGTGCTCTTCATCGACGAGATTCATCGGCTGCTGCCCGCGCTCGAAGAAAAACTTTATCCGGCGATGGAGGACTTCAGCCTTGATCTTTTGATTGGGCAAGGCCCCGGCGCGCGATCGATCAAGCTCGAGTTGCCGAAATTCACTTTAGTTGGCGCTACAACCCGGCAAGGCTTGATCACGGCGCCGCTGCGGGGCCGATTCGGAATCAACTTTCACTTGGATTTTTATCCACATGAGGATCTAGAGACGATCTGTAAGCGATCGGCTAACATCCTCAACGTCGAACTCGACGATGGCGGCGCTCATGAAATCGCGCGACGCTCACGCGGAACTCCGCGCATCGTGAATCGTTTGTTGCGGCGCGTGCGGGACTATGCCGAAGTCGATTACGACGGACGGATCACGCACGAAGTTGCGAGCGACGCGCTCAATCGCATGGAGGTCGATACGTACGGCCTCGACGAAATGGATCGAAAGTTATTGACGACGATAATTGAAAAGTTTGAAGGTGGGCCGGTTGGCGTCGGCACCCTGTCCGCGGCGATTCATGAGGAGAAAGACTCAATCGAAGAAATCATCGAGCCATACTTAATTCAAATTGGCTTCCTGAATCGTACTCCGCGCGGACGCATGGCCACCCAACTCGCTTATCAGCACTTCGGCATTAAGGCCGGTCAAAGACCGAGCCTGTTTGATTCGCACAGTTGAACTTCGTACTTCGTGCTTCGTACTTTGAAGCAGAGGAAGTCAGCAGAGGAGCTGTCTGAATCGACAAGGGACGAAGTACAAAGCACAAAGTTCAAAGGACTTTCTCATGGCACGGCGCTTTTCACGTCATTCATTTGGAGTCAAGAACCGATCGCCCTGGCGACGGATGATTGGCGACGCCGTTCATCAATTTCACGATAACGACCTATTCGCGTCGGCTGCGGCCATGAGTTACTTCGGCTTGATGACTCTGTTCCCTGCTCTGCTGCTGCTCCTCGCGCTTAGTAACAAGATCGCCGCCGGTAACCAGATGATTTCTCACGTCGTGCAGGTGTATCCCGGCTCGACCCAGTTTCTGCGCGACACCATTCGCTCACTTTCCGCGATCAGTCCGGGCGTTACCATTACTTGCGCGATCGTCGTTCTGTGGGCGGGCTCATGGGTATTCGCGATCGTCGAGCGGGCCCTGAATCGCATTTGGGGAACGACACATCGAACATTTCTGCATGGACGGCTGCTGACGCTCGCGATGATTGGAGCCGTCGGCCTGCTGCTTTCCGTTTCGGTCTTCCTAACATCGGTGCTCGTTTATTTTCAGGATATCGGTGAACGTCTCTCCCCGCGCCAGCTCGAGCGATATCCGCTGCTGCTGTCGGTCGGCACTCTCGCGTGGCAGATAATATTCGCCGCCGTAAGCTTACTCGTAACGTTCGCAGTGTTCTCGATGGTTTATCGTTTTATGCCGAACGCCTTTGTCACGTTCCGCGATACGGTGCCTGGCGCG
>DATLVM010000456.1:0-16487 GCA_035577445.1 Pyrinomonadaceae bacterium | reverse complement strand
GCCGGCGCGATTACCAGCGGGATCGCACCGCTGCTGTTTTCAACCAGCGACGCCGCGACTTCGACGAAGTTGGAACAGGCCAAGAAAATTTTTGCCGATCTTCAGCAGGGAAAAATTGATCGCTCGCTCTTCACGGATAATGCGAATGCGTACTTCAGCGAACAAGCGCTGCAGGACTTTGCCAGCGGCCTTGGACCGCTCGGCACCCCGCAATCATTCGTACAGGCTTCGCAAGGCTTGCGCGGTGGCATGACGCTTCGCGTTTACATTGTGCGGTTTCCCCAGCGAGTGATACGCGCGTGGACGTACGAAATGCCGGACGGCAAGCTGGAGCAATATCAGATCGCACCGCAGAATTGATCGAACCTAAATTCTGGATTCTGCTTCGTTTCAATGCTAGTCTTCGAAAACGATGACGAGCATCACCATCCCAATTCCTGAAGAGCACCTTCTCCGACTACAAGAGTTGGCGGCGCGTTTGAAAACTACGCCAGAAGAATTGGCCAGCGTAGGCGTCGAAGAGATCCTCTCACGGTCGGACGAAGACTTCGAACGCGTCGTGGACTACGTCCTAAACAAGAACGCCGAACTCTATCGGCGACTGGCTTGATGCGATATCTCACAATCCCGGAAGTCCTCTATCTTTATCAAAACATCATGCAGGAGTCAGGCGGGGGTTCCGGCATTCGCGATTTGAATGCCTTGGAATCAGCGGTTGCTCAGCCCCGCATGACTTTCGACAGAAAAGATTTGTATGCCACGGTCGGCGAGAAGGCGGCAGCACTAGGATTCTCAATGATTCTCAATCATCCGTTTATCGATGGGAACAAACGAATTGGACATGCCGTGGTGGAGACCTTCCTCTTCTTGAATAGTTTTGAGATCGAAGCGCCTGTTGATGAGCAGGAACGGATAATTCTGGCTATCGCAGCCGGCGAACTGCACCGGGAGCAATTCCTAGATTGGCTTGAATCTCGCGTCATAGCGAGGCCTACCAACTTGTGATCCCAATCACATTCCCGCGTAATTTTCCTCGATCTCATGACAAATCGATGACAATCGAAATCCTGAGGATTTTAGAATTCCCCCGTGCTCGACCAACTGGTCATCGTCAACCTAAGACACGAGGCGCGAGAGAAGATGCCCGCGGTGCTCAACGCCGTCGAATGGCAGACCTGTTTGCGTCGCATTCTCTTCCTGCACGCCAGCGATAGCGCCGCGATCATTCAATCGATTCAGACTGGCGAGCTTCGTTTACCAACGATTGAAATCTTCCGTGGTGACGATGCCTACCGGTTTCTGCTGGAAACAATCTGCGGCCTGAATTCACCAATCGTGGGCGAGACGGCGGTGATGGGCCAGTTCAAAGAGTTCTCGCAGCGCGCTAAGTTTCCGACGACTCCGTGGGGACGCTTCATTTGGCAACTGACTTTGAACCTGATGATGGATGCCAAGCGCGTTCGTCACGATCATTTGCAAGGCATCGGCAGCCAATCGTATGGCAGCCTGGTGCGTCAGGAAGTGAAGGGTCTGCCGACGGTAGCGGTGCTGGGCGCCGGCAAACTCGCACGCGAAATCCTGCCGTGGCTGATTGGCAAGACGAAGGTGCGCGTGTTCTATCGAAACTGGCAGAACGCGAAAGACCTCGTTGAGCAATATCCTGAAATCGAGTTGGTCCAATACTCCGATGCTGACGCGACCAGCGAGCAGATTGAAGCTGGACTCGTGATTGCGGCGCCACTGCAGGCAAATCAAGTCGAGCGCTGGATCGAACGGCAAAGTGCGACGTTCACGAAGTGCCTGGATCTTCGTGGTGAAGCCGCGAGCGATCCAGTCTCGATGGATGGTGTCGTAATCAAACTGAATGAACTGTTTGACGCTTTGCGCACCGAACGCGAGAGGCTGCAAGGCCACGTCGAAGCCGCGCGCGCCGCAATCAAGCAGTTGGTCGAACGCCAGTTGCAGCAAGCACAGTTCCGGCCGTTTGGGTGGGAAGATTTATGCGCGTGACCATCGCGTCGCGTCGCAGTGACTTGGCACGAATTCAGGCGTATCAAGTCGGTGAAGCTCTTCGCGTCTCTCATCCTGAAATCGAAATCAACTATTCCTTTCACGAATCTCTCGGCGACCAAAATCTAAACGATCCGCTTTGGAAGATGCCTGAGAAAGGTGTCTTTACACAGGATTTCCGCGAAGGACTGCTGCGCGGAGACTTCGATCTGGTCGTGCATTCATGGAAAGACCTGGCGATCGAAGTTGATCCGGAAACTGAAATCGTGGGGACGCTGCCGCGTGCGGATGCGCGCGATCTGCTTTTGGTAAGACGAGATCGCTGGGATGAAGTTCAGCGCACCGGCGTGATGTCGATTCTGACTTCATCGCCGCGACGTGCTTACAATCTCGAATGGTTCTTGCGCGACGCTCTTCCCGCGAAAATCAACGAATTGAAATTTGAGAACGTGCGCGGCAACGTGCAGACGCGCGTGCGCAAGATGCTTGAGCAGAATGTCGATGGATTAATCGTTGCGAAGGCGGCGACCGATCGATTGCTGTCAGCACCGCAGTCAGAGTTTGCGGAGACGCGCAGCTTTCTACTCGAGGCTTTGTCGCAATGTCGTTGGATGGTGCTGCCACTCTCGGCGAATCCTTCGGCGCCGGCGCAGGGAGCTTTGGCAATTGAGATTTCGCGCAAGCGCAAAGATGTGCGCGAGCTAATCGCGCCGCTGAATTGCGCTGATACCTATACCGCCGTCGAGCATGAGCGGGCGATCCTGCGCAGCTATGGCGGCGGCTGTCATCAGAAGATCGGAGTCAGTGTCGTGCGCCGAGAATTCGGCGAAGTCACCGTCCTGCGCGGGCTAACTGACGACGGAGTTGTACTGAATTCCCGTTCGATTGGAACGACCGCAACGGCGGCTGACAAGCTGGCGAAAGAGCAATTGTGGCCGCTGGATGCGGCCGAAGCCCGTCTATTTACGTCGGAGAAAATTGAAGTCCATCAGCCGTCTGAGGCAGCCTCACTTTGGATTGCCAAAGCCGACGCTCTGCCGGAAAACTGGACCATCGGGGATCGGCAAATCATTTGGACGAGTGGCCTGCAGACCTGGAAACGTCTGGCCAAAAGGGGCGTTTGGGTTAACGGCTCGGCGGAAAGCCTGGGTGAGCATGAGCCCCCGCGCATCGAAACAATCGCAGGGTCTGAAATACAATGGCTGAAGTTAACCCATGACCGCGGCTATGAAGGTGACATCCCGACGTTGGCGACGTATCGTTTAGTGCCGCGCGATGGCGGACTCGATCTAGCCGGGCGCAAGCATTTCTTTTGGAAAAGCGGATCCGGTTTCGAATACGCTCTATCGCAGAATCCATGGTTGAAGGAAATGAGTCATTACTGTGGACCGGGAAATACGCAGCGGATCTTGCGAATGCATGGAGTTGAACCGAGGGTGTTCCTCGATCATGAACAATGGCGGGAGGAAATGACTCAATGAAGCGTCTGATGCGCCTGCGCGCCACGCCACACCTGCGCGACCTGTGCGCGGAAACTGAATTCAATCGCGCGCAGTTGATTCAACCATTCTTTGTCGTTGAAGGCTTGAAGCAGGAAGAGCCAATTCCCGGTCTGCGCGGTAATGTACGGCACAACATTCCTTCAGCTCTGAAGATGATCGAACAGGACTTGGCTGCCGGTGTGACGCACTTCCTCTTGTTTCCTGTGCCCGCTGAGAAGAAAGAAAGCGGCTTCTCTCATGACGCGACGCAGAAAACGATTTCAGAAATCAAGCGACAGTTTGGTGACAGCGTCTGTCTGTGGATCGACACCTGTCTCTGTTCGTACACGACGCATGGCCATTGCGCAGTGCTGGACGAAAAAGGAATCAAGATCGACGAGACTCTGAGTGAGTTGGCCAATTCCGCAGTCGCATTCGCCGAAGCCGGCGCTGACGGCATCAGTCCGAGCGACATGATGGACGGTCGCGTCGCGCGCATCCGCGCGGCCCTCGATGCAAAGGCGTTCGACCTGACGCCAATAATGAGTTACAGCACGAAGTTCGCGAGCAACTTTTACGGCCCGTTTCGTAATGCGGCTGATTCGGCGCCACAGTTTGGAGATCGTCGCGGATACCAGCTCGACGTGCGCAATCGCAGCGGCGCGATCGCCGCGAGCGTTCGTTGCGCCGAAGAAGGCGCGGATATTTTGATGGTCAAGCCCGGGCTTACTTCGCTCGATCTGATTCGACCGATTTCTGAAGCGACTGCGTTGCAGGTCGGAGCCTATCAAGTGAGCGGCGAGTATGGTGGACTGTCGGTCCTGGCCGAACAAGGATTAATCAAGTTCGAAGAAGCGCTCGTCGAGACGTGGCATGTCTTCAAGCGCGCCGGCGCGCAGTACATCATCACGTATGGGGCGCGTTACGCGAAACAATTGGGGATTGGCAGATGACTATCTCCCTCTCCCTTTGGGAGAGGGCCGGGGTGAGGGTTTAGCGCGTCACCGTACGCCCTCACCCTAACCCTCTCCCAAAGGGAGAGGGAATCAAATCAAAAAAATGAGCCCCCAAGAAGCGACCAAAACTGACAGCCTCTCCCGCGAGCTTTTCGATCGCGCCGCGCGCATTACGCCTGGCGGCGTGCACAGTCCGGTGCGCGCTTTCAAAGGCGTCGGGGGCACGCCGGTTTTCTTTCGCAGCGCGCAGGGCGCGACGATGACTTCTGTTGATGGCCGCGAATACATCGATTTCTGCCAGAGCTTTGGCCCGCTGATTCTCGGGCATCGCGACCCGGACGTCAGCGAGGCAGTGCGCGAAGCGATCGACACGGCCTGGAGCTTCGGCGCGTGCGAACCTTACTCGCTTGAATTGGCAGAATGGATCACGTCGCGATTGCCGTGGGTTGAGATGCTGCGCTTCGTCTCTTCCGGCACTGAAGCCGTGATGAGCGCGCTCCGCGTCGCGCGCGCCGCGACCAAACGCAATCGAATTCTAAAATTTGAAGGCTGTTATCACGGCCATTCCGATCCGCTACTCGTAAAAGCCGGCAGCGGACTCGCCGGCGAATCCGCAAGTTCAAGCGCTGGGGTTTCTGACCAGGTGGCCAGCGATACTTTGGTTGCTTCGCTTGACGATGAAGATTCAGTTCGCAAAGTTCTCGATCAGCATGGAAATGAGATCGCGGCGGTCATTCTCGAACCATTACCGGCAAACTACGGTTTGTTGATTCAGCGACGCGAGTTCATCGATGAAGTCATTAAGCTCGCCCGAGCGAACGGGGCGCTGGTAATCTTTGACGAAGTGATTTCCGGATTTCGCGTGGCGCTGGGCGGCATGGCGCAAGTGCTCGGAATGAAACCGGATCTCGTGACTTACGGAAAAGTGATTGGCGGCGGTTTCCCAGTCGCAGCGTACGGCGGCCGAAAAGATTTGATGGAGCTGGTCGCGCCGGTTGGGCCTGTTTACCAAGCGGGGACGCTGAGCGCGAATCCGGTAGGCATGCGCGCCGGCCTCGCGACATTGCAGAAGGCCGAGAGCTCTGGTGTCTACGATCAACTTGAACGGCGCACGGTCCAGTTCTGCGAACGCCTGAATTCCGATTTCAAACAGCGCGGCCAGCCGTTTCAAATCACGAATACCGCGTCGATCTTTTGGCTGCACTCAGCAATGGATCAGCCGATTCGCCGGATCGAACAGATACCAGCAGAGAATGCCGCGGCTTTCGCGAAGGTATTTCACGCCGCCCTCGATGATGGAATTTATCTATCGCCGAGCGGTTATGAAGTGAACTTTATTTCGCTGGCGCATACGGACGAGGTGCTTGAAAAGGCGCACGAAGCACTTTTGAGAGCGGTACAGGTTGGCAAGGGTTAGTCTCCCTCTCCCTTTGGGAGAGGGCTGGGGTGAGGGACGAAGTTACGGAGAGAAGAACAACCGAAACTTTTCTTTTTTTGGTGGGCGGTACTAACGCCCTCACCCTAACCCTCTCCCAGTGGGAGAGGGAATAAGATATGAGTGCCGAACGCAAACGCAGTCGATTAATCATTGCTCTCGTCGCGCTGTGGGTCATCTTCACCGTGACGCTGGCGGGCTGGTGGCTGGTGTTTGGTTTACGCCAACTGGATCTCATCAAGCAGTCGAACATCGAAGCGGGCAAACAGCTCGAGCGGCACTATCAGATGCTGATGTGGGAAGGCGGGATTCTGATCGCTTCGCTCATCGGCGGCGGACTCGCGCTTTTTTATTACGCGAAACGAGAACAGCGACGGCATGCGCAAGTCGAAGAGTTCTTCGCGGCGTTCACTCACGATGCAAAGACCGCGCTCGCCAGTTTGCGGCTGCAGGCGGAAAGCTTGCGCGAAGACTTTGCGCAATCGGAAGCGAACCCATTGTTGGAGCGTTTGCTGGGTGACACGCTGCGCCTGCAACTTCAGTTAGAGAATTCACTCTTCCTGGTGAATCTCCCGCGCGGCAAATTCTTCTTGCAGCCGATTCGCTTAAGCGATCGGATCGATGCTTTGCGACTAAATTGGCCGGACCTGACGATCACGTTGACGGGCGATGCTGCCGTGATGGCCGATGCGCGCGCGTTGGAAAGCGTGATGACGAACCTGGTGCAGAATTCGGTCATTCATGGTCATGCGAACGAAGTTAACATCAACGTACGGCGCCGCGATGGTCGCGTGAGTATCACGGTGATCGACAACGGTCAGGGTTTCAAAGGCGATCTGAGCCAGCTCGGCAAACTGTTCGTGCGACATGCGCGCAGCAGTGGGAGCGGCGTGGGACTTTATATCGTGCAGCAGTTGGCGAAGGCCATGCACGGTACGATCCAATTTTGCAGCGGGGAAGAGAGCGGTTTTGTAGCTGAGCTGGATTTGCCGGAAGCTGTTGGTACGCACGCCTCTGGCGTGCCGTCTGAAGCCCAGCACGCGGGACGCGTGCGTACCCCAGAGCGCGCGGGAGGCGTGCGTACCCCAGAGCACGCGGGACGCGTGCGTACCCCAGAGCGCGCGGGACGCGTGCGTACCCCAGAGCGCGCGGGAGGCGTGCGCACCCATGAAGCGACTGTTACTGGTCGAAGATGATCGTTCGCTCGGTGCGACCCTGGCCGAGCGCCTCCAGCGCGAGAAGTACGAGGTCTATTGGGCCGAGACGCAGCAGCGCGCGCTGAAGAAGCTGTCTGAAGGTTTGTGGGATTTGGTGATACTCGACATCGGATTGCCCGATGGTTCAGGTTTCGAACTGGCGCGTCACATAAAAGAAAGCACTTCGCTGCCGATCATGTTTATGACTGCGCTGAGCACGGCTGAGCATCGACTCGAAGGATTTGAAATCGGCGCGGAAGAGTTTCTTCCGAAGCCTTTTCACCTGCGCGAGTTGTTGCTGCGCGTGAAGCATGTGCTCGAGAACCACCCGGTGGTTCACCAGGTGACGTGCCATGGCCGCACCGTTGATTTGGACAATCGCGCGATCGTGCACCTTGACGGATCGCGTGAACATCCCGCAGCGAAAGATTTTGATTTGCTGCAACTGTTAGTGACGAGCAGCCCGCGCGTGATCAGTCGCAACCAGATTCTCGATTCGCTTTGGGGCGAGGACAAGTTGGCGGCGAACCAGCGCACGATCGACAACATGGTTGTGCGTTTACGGCAGACGCTCGGAGATACGGACAGCACTTGCATTCGATCGGTGCGCGGCGTCGGCTATCAGTGGTGTGGAGATGAGAAATAGTTAATGAGTTCAATCGCAATCAAAGAACAAATCGGCAACGCGCGCTTTCAAAATGCGCTCGCACGCGTTCCGCAACGTACGCCGCCGATTTGGTTGATGCGGCAGGCCGGCCGTTATCACAAACATTACCAGGCGCTGCGGGCGAAGCATTCGTTCGTCGATTTGTGTAAACAACCCGAATTGGCGGCCGAAGTCGCGCTTGGGCCAGTCATGGATTTCGGTTTCGACGCAGCGATTCTGTTCAGCGATCTTCTGTTTCCGCTCGAAGCTCTGGGCATGGGTTTGGAATATACGGATCATGGGCCGCAACTCGGGTGGCCATTGACCGAGCAGACGATTTCACAACTGCAATCGATAGAAGATGCGTGGCCGCACCTTCTATTTCAAGGTGAGGCGATGCGCGCGACGCGGGAGCGGATTCCAGGCGATCGCAGCGTAATTGGTTTTGTTGGCGGGCCCTGGACACTTTTCGTTTACGCGGTCGAAGGAACTCACAAAGGCTCGCTGGTGAATTCGAAACGACTGCTGCCGCTGTTCCCGCGCTTCTGCGAATCGATCGTGCCGTTGTTGAAGAAAAACATCGATCTCCAATTGGGCAATGGCGCGGAAGTAGTGATGATCTTCGATACGGCCGCGGGCGAGTTGTCGCCGGGAGTTTTCCAAACTGCGGTGCTGCCGCAATTGCGGCGCGTTACCAGCAGCAATGCTGAACGCATCGGCTATTACTCGAAAGGAACGCAGCCGGCGCATTTGCGGGATCCGTTCTTTGTAAGCGGAAGTCTTGCGGGCATCGGTGTCGATCATGGATGGGACATTCGCGAAGGGTTTGATATTTCGTCGAGCGGGTTCGTCCAGGGCAATTTCGATCAAGCTCTGCTGCACGCCGACGCTGCAGATTTAAGGAAGCATCTGAATCAATATCTTGATCCGCTCAAGGATCGAGAATGGCCCGGCTGGATTTGCGGCCTCGGCCATGGCGTTTTGCCGGGCACGCCGGAAGACAATGTGAGAATGTTTGTTGATACAGTGAGAGAGACTTTACAGAACCGCGAGCTATAGCGAGCGGATGACTTGCACGCCAGAGGCGTGCATACCAGAGGTAATGCAGTGACTGATTTGTTTGCCAAGTACGACGTCCCGGCGCCACGCTACACCAGTTACCCAACCGTCCCGTTTTGGACTGATTCGCCGACGACCGATCAGTGGATCGAATCACTGAATGAGGGCTTAGCTGATGAAGCCGCAACCTGGTCGCTCTATTTTCATCTGCCGTTCTGCGAGTCGTTGTGCACCTTCTGCGCGTGCAACACGGTGATTACGCGCGATCATAAACGCGAAGAAACCTACGTTGATCTGCTTTCGACTGAATGGCGCCTATACGCGGACCGTGCGCCAACGTTGCGCGAGCGGGCGCTGCTCGGAGTTCATCTTGGCGGCGGCACGCCTACGTTCTTTTCGGCGGAGAATTTGGAAAGAATTCTGAAGCCGATTCTCGATAGCGCGCGCGTCGATAAAGATCGCTTCGAAGCTTCGGTTGAAGTTCATCCTGGTCATACGACCCGCGAACAGCTCGAGATGCTTCACCGTCTCGGCTTCACGCGCATCTCGATCGGCGTGCAGGATTTCGATCCCGAAGTGCAGAAGCTGGTCAATCGGCATCAACCTTATGAGGTGACGAAGTCGGCGACTGACGCGGCGCGTGAACTCGGTTACACGTCGGTCAATTACGATTTGATTTACGGCTTGCCGCGACAGATGCCCGATCGATTTCGCCAGACGGTTGAGAAGACGATCGAGCTGCGTCCCGATCGGATCGCGCTCTACAGCTTCGCGCGGGTGCCCTGGATCAAGCCGGCGCAGCGCAGCTATAAAGACGAAGACATTCCGGTTGCCGGTGAGAAACGTGAGCTATATGAAATCGGGCGCGAGATGCTTTCGCAAGCCGGTTACGTCGAAATCGGCATGGATCATTTTGCGCTGCCGCACGATGGCATGGCGGAAGCTCAACGCAATGGAACGCTGCATCGAAACTTTCAGGGATACACAGAGACGCGCACGACTGTGTTGCTGGGACTGGGTGTCAGCGCGATTTCCGAAACCCCTACCTGCTTTCATCAAAACGAAAAGGCCTTTCCGGTTTATGAGCGGCGCGTGCGCAATCAAGAGATTCCGACCCTGCGCGGTCATCTGCTGAATGAAGAGGATCGGTTTCTGCGCGAACAGGTTCTCCAATTCATGACGAAGTTCAAAGTGCGATTGAGTGACGATCAGGCGAAAGATGCGCGCGAGTTCCTGCGTCCAATGATCGAAGATGGGTTAGTCGAAGTCTCAAGCGATACGATCCGATTGACAGAGAAGGGAACACCTTTTCTCCGCAATGCCTGCATGTTCTTTGACCAGCGGTTGCGGCGGCAGGAACAAAAGCCGCAGATGTTTTCGCAGGCGTTATAGCGAAGACTTTCTCTCCCTCTCCCTTTGGGAGAGGGCTGGGGTGAGGGCTTAGGACGTCGTAACTTCGTCCCTCACCCTAACCCTCTCCCAAAGGGAGAGGGAATTTTTATGGCTAAATCCATCACAGTCGTCGGCGCAGGATTCTCCGGTTTGGCGACTGCTTATTTCCTCGTCAAGCGCGGCTTCACGGTTCGCGTCGTCGAAAAACGTAATCGCGCCGGCGGACTAATTGAGACAATTCAGTCGGAACATGGAATCGTTGAGAAAGCGGCGAACGGCATCCTCAGTTCCGCGAAGTTGGAAGCAATCGCCACGGAAGTAGGCGTGCCGTTGCTGACAACTCGGCGCGAGGGTCGCAAGCGATTCATCTACCGCGGCAAGCCGCGCCAACTTCCGCTAAATCTTTTCGAGCTGTTGAAAACTGGCGCGCGCGCGGCAGCACACGCGACGAGTTTGTCGCCTCGACCATTTGAATCAATCGCTGAATGGGGAAAGCGTGTCGGCGGCGGTGCGGTTACAGATTACCTGTTGATTCCCGCGCTCGGCGGCATCTATGCTGGTGATCCTGATCGATTGAGTGCGTCGCTGATTTTCGGTAAAGCGAAGTTGCCCGATCATCTGCGAACCAACAAGCCAGAGAAGGGAAAGCTGCACGGCACGGTCGCTCCGCCGCAAGGCATGCAGCAGTTGACGGACGGATTGCGCGCGTGGCTCGAGCAAGCCGGCGTCGAGTTTGTTTTCAATCATGATGCGGCCGCTATCGGCGCGCGCGATGCGATTGCGATCTGCCTCTCTGGAAGCGCCGCTGCCGGATACTTACAGGGTATTGCGCCCGAACTTAGTCAGGCTTTGAGCGGTATCGAAATGCTTTCGCTGGTGACGGTGACAGCGTTTTATCCTAGCGATGGGTACCCAGGCCTCCGGCCTGCTGCACGCCGGAGGCGTGCGTACCAAACTGCAATTCTCGAGGGCTTCGGCTGTTTATTTCCGCGCGATCAGGGATTTCGCGCGCGCGGAGTACTCTTTAATAATTCCATCTTCGAAGGTCGCGGCCCGGCGCATTCTGAGACATGGATTTTCGGCGGCGCGCTCGACGCGGACATCATCGAACTTAATGATGATCAGTTTCGCGCCTTGCTCGCGTCTGAACGCGAAAGGTTTTATGGGAAGAAAGATGAACCGCTGGCGCTTTACATCAATCGCCGCCCAAAGTCGATTCCGCATTACACGATTGAGTTGGAGCGAGCGTTGACTAACTTGCCGGCGCCGCCGGCCAACGTCGCGTTGGTGGGAAACTATCTTGGCCGCATCGGATTGGCAAAGTTGATCGAGCGCGCGGCGGTAGTCGCGGAGGAAATGGTACGCACGCCTCCGGCGTGCTAAACGGGACAATGAAAGCTGCACGCCTCCGGCGTGCTAAACGGGACAATGAAAGCTTGCACGCCTCCGGCGTGCTAAACGGGACAACGAAAGCTGCACGCCTCCGGCGTGCTAAACGGGACAACGAATAGCTGCACGCCAGAGGCGTGCTAAACGCGACAATAAAAGCTTGCACGCCAGAGGCGTGCGTACCCAAATCATGACAGGAGTACTTCTCATCAATCTTGGCACACCCGACGCGCCCACGCCGGACGCAGTGGGTCGGTACCTGCGCCAATTCCTGATGGATCCTTTCGTCATCGACACTCCGGCTCCGCTCCGGTGGTTACTCGTCAACGTCGCGATCGTGCCGCGTCGCAAGTATCGATCCGCCGAGGCTTATCAGAAGATTCAAATGCCGGAAGGTTCGCCGCTGCTCGTGCACACTCGCGCGTTGGCGCACGAAGTTGCGCGCTGCCTGGGTACGCACGCTTCCAGCGTGCCGCCTTCAGAGCAGGCCGGAGGCCTGCGTACCCAGGAAACCTACTCGGTCGAATTCGGCATGCGTTACGGCAATCCCTCAATCAAGTCAGCGCTTGAGAAACTGAAGTCGCGCGGCGTCTCGCGCATCATCGTGCTGCCGCTCTATCCGCAGTACGCAGAGTCTAGTTTTGAGACGGCCGTCGTCGAAGCTAAACGCAGTGCGCGTGAACTCGGCTGCGAAGAGTTGCTGAGCTTCTTGCCGCCGTTCTACAACGACCCTGGTTTCATCAACTCGTTGGCCGATCGCATCCGAGCGAACATTGATCCCGAAAAGACCGATCATCTTGTCTTTAGTTTTCACGGCCTACCCGTGCGCCACGTGACAAAGTTTCATAGGGATAACCACTCACGCCCCACAGTCGACTGCTGCAGCGAAATCAGTTCCACCAACCAGAACTGTTATCGCGCACAATGCTTTGAAACCGCGCGCGCGATCGCGACTCAGTTGCAACTGCATCCCGACGATTACACTGTTTCATTCCAATCACGTCTAGGGCGCGCCGAGTGGATTGGTCCTAACACAGTGAATGTCCTCGAAGACCTCGCGCAACGCGGCATCAAGCGAATTGCGGTCACGTGTCCTTCATTCGTTTCAGACTGTTTAGAGACTCTGGAAGAGATGGGCATGCGCGGCCGCGAGACGTTCCTGGAAGCCGGCGGCGAGTCGCTCCAATTGATTCCGTCGCTTAATACTGATGCTGCTTGGGTCGAGGCAGCGGCAAAGATGATCCAGGCTCTTTAGCTCACGATTGAACTCACGCCTTCCGTGATAGAATCCGCGCCGCACGCGACCGCGACATGACCTTCTGGCAAGAAATCCTTTCCGCAACCGGCATGGGAAGCATATTTCCGTGGGTGGTGCTCGTCTTTGTCTTGGTTGCTTTCATTCTCCTGTTTACAAAGCCCGATGAGCGGATACGGATTCGGACGGCGCTCCTGCTGTTCGCGCTGTCGATCGTCGCGACCCTGATTACTGCGGCGTTACTCGGCTACGGGGTACCGCCGACGGCGCTTGCTTTTAAATGGACGCGATGGGCGGCGCGCATCTTTCAATGGCTCGCCATCATCAACGTCGCTGCTGTCTTCGTCTTTGAGCTGCTGCTCGATCCTTTGCGGTTGAAGCCCCCGCGCATCATGCGCGACCTGCTGTTGGCGTTGGCTTACATCGTCGTCACGATTACGATCCTCTCCCGAGATACAGACCTCACCGGCATTATCGCCACCTCCGCGGTTCTTACGGCGGTCATCGGTCTCTCATTCCAGGACACGCTGGGCAACATGATGGGCGGCATGGCGTTGCAGATGGAGGGTGCAATTTCCGTCGGCGATTGGATCAGAGTTGATAATCAGGAAGGCCTGGTCAAAGAGATTCGCTGGCGGCATACGGCCATCGAAACGCGCAACTGGGACACGGTCATTTTCCCGAATAGTGCTTTGATGAAAGCGCACGTGACCGTGTTGGGACGGCGCACCGGACGGCCGCGGCAACATCGCCAATGGGTTTACTTTAACGTCGACTTTCGTTATTCGCCCGCGGAGGTGATCGACACAGTCGAGAAGGCCTTGTGTGCCGAGCCCATCGCCAACGTCGCCACCACGCCGGCGCCGAATTGCGTGCTGATGGATTTCAAAGAGAGCTACTGCAGCTACGCGGTGCGTTATTGGCTGACGGACATGGCGGTTGACGACCCGACTAATTCCGTCGTGCGGACGCGAATTTATTTTGCCCTGCGGCGCGCGAACATTCCGTTGTCGATTCCGGCGCAGGCATTGTTCGTGACTGAAGAAGAGCTGTCTCGGGAAGAGCGAAAGCGGGCCCAGGAGATCGACAAGCGCGCGCGAGCGCTAAAACGCGTCGAGTTGTTTGAGAGTCTCACCGATGAAGAGCGAGAGCAGCTGGCATCTCGGATTCGCATCGCGCCGTTTGCGCGCGGCGAGGTCATGACCAAGCAAGGCGCTGAGGCGCACTGGCTCTATATCATCACGCTCGGCGATGCCGAGGTGCGTTTCTCGCTGGACGGCAAGACTGAACACGTGGCCACCTTGCATCCAGGCGATTTTTTCGGCGAGCGCGGCATGATGACAGGAGAGCGTCGCTCCGCCGATGTGGTCGCGCTGACCGACGTGGAATGCTATCGGGTCGACAAAGATTCGTTTCAGGAAATTTTGCATAAGCGGCCGGAGATTGCCGAAGATATTTCGCAGGTGCTCGCCCGCCGCCGCGCCGAACTCGAAGCCGCGCGCGAAGACCTGACCGAAGAGGCCAAGCGCGCCCGCATGCGCGACCATCAGGGTGATCTTCTTCAGCGCATCAGGAACTTCTTTGCCCTGTGACACGTACCTGCATCTTTCGGACTACGAGACATGGAAATAAGAGAACTGAAAATCGACGGATATGAGCGTGTCGCGGCCTGTGTCGACGGCGGTTATCGCGGGTTCATCGCCGTGCACAGCACGAGGCTGGGGCCGGCAGTTGGTGGCACGCGGTTCTGGAAATACGAGAACGACGAAGCGGCCGTTAAAGATCTGTTGCGGCTGGCCCGCGGTATGACTTACAAGAATGCGCTGGCGGGCTTACCGCTCGGTGGTGGCAAGTCGATTGTGCTGAGACCCGAAGGCGAGTTCGATCGCGAGAAGATTTTTCGGGCGCACGCGCGCTTCGTCGACACGTTTGATGGAAGTTACATCACCGCGGAAGACGTCGGCACGAATCCACACGACATGGCCGTTGTGCGGGAAGAGACAAAGCACGTTGCGGGACTGTATGGATTGTCGGGAGATCCTTCACCGTTCACGGCGCGCGGAGTGTTTCGCGCGATGCAAGCGGCCGCGAACCACCGATGGAGCTCAGACTCGCTTACAGAAAAGCGCGTCGCGATCCAGGGGTGCGGCAATGTGGGTTATCATCTCGCCGCGAATTTGCATCGTGCGGGCGCGCGATTGATCGTCAGCGACGTCGATCAGCCAAAGGTCGATCGCGTGGTGAAGGAATTCGGCGCGGCGGTGGTTTCATCGGCTGACATCTATGCGAGTGATGCAGACATCTTTGCGCCATGCGCGCTTGGCGGGATTATCAACGATGAAACCATTCCGCAATTCAAAGTTGAGATCGTTGTGGGAGGCGCCAACAATCAGTTACTGGAAGAGCGGCATGGTGAAGCCATAGAGAAGCGCGGCATTCTCTATGCGCCCGATTACGCGGCTAACGCCGGCGGAATCATCAACGGCTGTCGTGAATTACTCGGGTGGGAGGAAGCGCAATCGACCGCGAAGGTTGATGAGATTTATGACACGGTGCTGGCGATCTTCCGCACCGCGAGAGCTGAAGGCATCCCAACCTACAAAGCTGCGGATCGATTGGCTGAGGCGCGATTGGCGACCTGATAGGCTGAGTTGTGAATGTGATATTCTGGAGCCATGCCAAAAGGTAAATCCACCAGTAATCGCAAACAGGGTCGCCGAGGCGCGAAAAAACCGAATTTGCCGCCTGGCATAATTGAAGTCCGCATGCACGGAGGTTGGTCCGGTGAACTTACGGGCTCTAACGGAACACAATACGAATATCAACGTATTCGGAATCCCTACGTTCCTGGTGAACGGGAAAAGATGCTTGAGAAGAGAGAGAAGTTAACTCTAGAAGCGTTTAAAATCGCTTACGAAAATCACCATCAACGCAAACGTACTTGATGTCGTACTTCACCTACGATACGTCAGTCATCATTTCACGGAAAGTAACCGATCTTCCGGGCCTTCCAGGTAGTTTTCTCCTTTCGGCCGTAGTTCTGATGGAGCTTACCGCCAGCGCAAAAGACGAGTCGCAGCGGAAAGTCTATGAGCGCCTTTTCCGGCAGTATCAGCAAGACAATTCTCTAATTGTGCCAGACGAGAATGATTGGCTGCTCGCCTCAAAGATTCTTTTTGGCTAGCGCAGAACCGCAGGCGGTCAACGAAGGGTAGATTGAAACGACTGCCCGTCGGAGTTTCTCAACGGATGGCGCTCGACGTGCTGATCGCAGTGAGCGCACGGCGATGGCGTGCGACGGTAGTCACAGAGAACTATGACGACTTCAAAGCCATTCAGCGATACTGCAGCGGCGCCAAAATCGCCAGGGCATCTGATTTCTTTCGGAGTTCTTAGCTATCTCCCAAACCGTGACGCGTTCAGCGTTACATCCGCTTTGGCCCAGGCTTTCTTGAATCGAGCCTCAACCAGCGCTGCGTCATCATTCTTGCCCTGGGTCTTTAGCGCCTGCATTAATCCGTAAAGCGCCCAACCGTTTTCGCGATTGCGACGCAAGTCTTCCCAATAAACCGTCTCGGCTTCGGCAGGGCGACCCGCGGCCAACAACACTGCGCCCAGAGCATGACGCGGCGGATAATGAAACTCAGCCGGTTCTGTATAAACGAGCG
>DATLVM010000455.1:0-8819 GCA_035577445.1 Pyrinomonadaceae bacterium | reverse complement strand
TGAATCTCCTGTCGGCATACTGAGGCCTGGCGGAATAATCCAAAGCGAAGCCCGCCACTCTTTGGCGTAGCCGCCATTAATCACAACGATCTGCTCCGCCGGGATTCCACGTCGTTGGACGAGATAGGGTTTTAATCTCGCGGCCCGGGCTTCGGCTTCGCCTCGTTTAGGTAATCTGCCTCTGAATGTTTGTCCGCCGTAGAAAATGATCACCCCTTTAGACTGAGGCTCGTTCTGAAGTTGGATCGCAAAGTTATCCAATCGCGCGTATTCGTCCTCGCATCTTATGTCTCCGAACTCATCGAACCTGCCGTTTACAGGGCCGCGACTTGCTCCATTGCCACAGACGGTCGGTGACAGTATTCCTATGAGTAATGCTAATGCGACAAACTGAGACATATATTTTATTCAACCCAATCAGCAATGAAGATGTTCGTATCGCCATCCTTTGCGCTGTGACGGTTTGAGGCGAACACCAGTTTCTTTCCGTCCGGCGAGAACATCGGAAAGCCGTCGAACGTGTTGTTGTAAGTGATGCGCTCTATCCCTGTGCCGTCCGTCTTAATCGTGTAGAGATCGAAATCGCGTCCCTTTGGATCGGCGTTGTTCGAAGAGAAGATTATGCGCTTGCCGTCAGGAAAGAAGTACGGTGCGAAGCTCGCTTTGTTGAGATTCGTCACCTGACGCTTGTTCGATCCGTCCGCGTTCATCACCCAAATGTCCAGTACTGTCGGTCGAATCAAGTTCTGTTTCAGGAGCGCGACGTAGTCCGACTTCTCTTTTTCGCTCTGAGGATGATAAGCGCGATAGACGATTTGCTTGCCGTCATAAGACCAGAATGGGCCACCGTCGTAACCAAGTTCACTCGTGAGGCGCTTCACGTTTTTGCCACTGGCATCCATCGTGTAGATGTCCAAATCACCATCACGCTTTGAAGTGAACACGAGCTTGCCCTTCCGATTGATGGTCGTCTCAGCGTCATAACCCGGCGTCGTCGTCAGTTGCTTCAAATTCGATCCGTCCGGGTTGGCAGTGAAGATATCGAACGTGTCATAAACCGCCCACACATAGCCTTGAGAGAAATCGGGCCGTGGTGGACATCGCTTTCCGCCAAGGTGCGTCGACGAATAAAGGATGCGCTTATCGCCAGGGAAAAAGTATGAGCACGTCGTGCGGCCATCGCCGGTAGAGATCATCTTCACGTCTGAGCCGTCGATGTTCATCGTGTAAATTTGATCGCACTCGTGACCTTCGCGCGTCGATTGAAAGATCAGCTTCTTGCCGTCGCTGGAAAAGTAGGCCTCCGCATTCTCGCCGCCGAAAGTCAGCTGTCTAATATTCCTAAGATGCCTTTCCTGCGGCAAGGCGAGATTGGAACCTTGAGTGAAGGCGTCGTCGCGGACCACCGCCGCAACCAAGAATAAAAGTTGAAGAAGTAAGAGTGGCTTTTTCACGCGCTTCTGGTGTTGTTTAGCAAGGGACGCTTACCCAATCGCGGCGATTGGTTACTTAGACATCGCTTTGGCTTCCTGGAAAGCGAGACGCAAAAAGGACGCGCGCCGGAAGCGAACCTCGCCCTCTGTCCGATAGAGCCTCGCCCGTCCTGCGGCCTCAAAAAGTGCGGGATGAGTTAGTGCCGCACCGTCACTCAACTCTTTAGCCCAACCGGGCACGCCTTGCGAGACCACGAACGCTAACGCTTCCATTCGAAAGTAAGCTGAGAGCACCGCATCGGGATCCCCCGAGAAGAATTGAATGGCTGCAATCGCAATTCCCTCGAAATCGCGTTTGCGCTTCGGTAGCGACTGAACTTTTGCCGCGAGCTGCATGAGGACGTACACCCGTTACTTCCGTCTCGTTTAGCCGTCGCAAGAATTGCTTCTCGCTGCGAGTCCGATGCGGCTTGTCCTTCATGTTTGCGCGGGAGACCAAAGGATCGAGTGACCATCCAAGCTCTTCAAGCTGCCAATTCTAATTTTACTTTACGCCCCACGCGCGACTCTAATGTAATTAACATTTCAAGGCTAAACTTTTCCCATTTGCCGCGCATCAAATCAGAAATCCGCGATTGAGGCATCTGAAACTTTTTAGCGGCCTGAACCTTAGTCATCCTAGTTGATTCAATATATCCGCGCAGGTCATTCATTAACTCAGCACGCATCTGCAGTATGGCCGCTTCTGCAGGCTCGAATCCGAGATCGACAAAGACATTTCCGCTCGATTCAGTAATCATCTCACTCATCAACTATTCCTCGACTTGTTGATACCGTTGGCGTGCGATGTCGACATCTCCGCGTCTTGTCTTTTGTGACTTCTTTTGAAAGCTGTGAAGAACATATACAGCATCGTGGAATTTGGCTACGAACAGAACTCGCCATTCTCCCAAGACATGAATGCGGATCTCTCGTGCCCCTTTG
Organism: Pyrinomonadaceae bacterium; assembly: GCA_035577445.1. GTDB lineage: Bacteria > Acidobacteriota > Blastocatellia > Pyrinomonadales > Pyrinomonadaceae > UBA11740. The sequence goes on along the minus strand of DATLVM010000455.1, from coordinate 6,402 downwards.
CCAACGACGCTCATCGGCTTCCAATCGGACGGCTCAAGCCCCCGTTGAACAGCGTAAAGTTCAAATCCGGCTTGTCTTCGAGCTTCCGCCGGAAAATCCCGGAGGTCATCAAGACTGGAGCCAACGAAGCGTAACGGCTTCATCTGAGCAATTATACAAGTACTTTGACGCTCAGACTATCACGTCTTCTGGGTCGCTAATAGACACAGTCAGCGTACACGCGTAGTTTTCTCACCCATTCTTCTGCTCGAACTCCTTCATGAATTCCACGAGCGCTTCGCAGCCCTCTTTCGGAAACGCATTGTAGATCGACGCGCGGATGCCGCCGACGCTGCGATGGCCTTTCAACCCGTCCATGCCTGCCGTAGTCGCTTCGCTCGCGAATTTCTTTTCCAAATCTTCCCAAGGCAAACGGAAAGTCACGTTCATCGCGGATCGGCAATCAGGATCGGCGTGGCCGCGATAAAACTCGGTCGCATCGATCGCGTCATAGATCAACTTCGCCTTCGCCTCATTCTCCACCTGCATTCCCTCGAGGCCGCCTTTTTCTTTCAGCCACTTACAAACGAGATTCAGGATGTAAATGCCCCAGGTGTTCGGCGTGTTGTAGAGCGATTTGTTCTTGGCGTGCGTGTTGTAGTCGAGCATCGTCGCCAATCCTTCGCGCACGCGCGGCAACAAATCTTCGCGCATGATGACAACGGTCACGCCGCTCGGCCCCATGTTCTTTTGCGCGCCGGCGTAAATCAATCCGTACTTCTCGACCGGAATCGGCTTCGAGAGAATGTTCGAGGACATGTCGGCCACCAGCGGCACATCGCCGACTTCCGGTTCAGTCTTGAATTCAACGCCCTCGATCGTTTCGTTGGAAGTCATGTGCACGTAAGCCGCGCTCGGGTTCAGTTGCAGCTCATCCTGATTCGGCACGCGTGTGAAGCCGCCATCGGCCATGTTCGCAGCCATGTCGACGTTGCCGAACTTCTGCGCTTCCTTCACAGCTTTCTTGCCCCAACTGCCGGTGACGATGTAATCGGCTGATGAATCAAGCGAGAGAAAGTTCATCGGCACCATCGCGAACTGCAAACTCGCGCCGCCCTGCAGAAACAGTACGGTGTAATCCTTTGGAATGCCGAGCAGCTCGCGCAGTCCTGTTTCTGCGCCTTGAATGATTTCGTCAAAAGTTTTCGAGCGATGGCTAATCTCCATCACGGACATGCCCACGCCCGGCAGCGACAGCATCTCGTCGCGCGCTTGTTCCAAAACGGGCACCGGAATCACTGCCGGCCCCGCGCTAAAGTTGTAGATTCGTTCAGTCATGATTGCTCCAGTGACAAGTGACAAGTGACCAGTGACAAGCGACGAGTCAAACGGCCATTAGTTATTCACCAGGATGCTATTCAGCAGCGCAAACGACAAGTTCCTCACTTGTCACTGGTCACTTGTCACTCGTCACTGCTTTGCGCATCACCGCGCCCACCGCTTTCAAGATCAACTTGCGCGGCGCGACGCGTTCAGCTTCGACCGCCATAAAATTTGTCCAGCCGGAAATCACGGAACTCTTGCGTCGCTTCAGAGCGCGCAGGGCCGTGTCGACAACTTCGTCCGGCGTTTGTGAAGTTCGCGCGGGCGGTCGTTGCATGCGCGAAGCCTCGAAAAAATTTGTGTCTGTAACGCCCGGGCACAGCGCCATCACTTCAATTCCGTACGGCCGGTTCTCTTCCCACAACGCTTCGGAAAATGACAGCACGAAAGCTTTGGTCGCGGCGTACGTCGCCATGTAAGGCACCGCCTGAAAGCCGGCCGTGGAGGCCACGTTCATGATCGTACCGCTCTTTCGCTCGCGCATTGGTTGCAGAAACCGATGCGTCAGGTCAACCAATGAACGCACATTCAGATCGATCATATTGAGTTCACGATCGACCTCGAACTCCGCGAAATCACCCATCGACCCGAAACCGGCATTGTTGATTAAGAAATCAATTTGCAGTTCGCGTCTGTTAGCTTCTTCAAACAACTGCGCCGGGGCCTCAGGCTGGGAGAGATCCATCGCGACGAATTGCGCGCGAATGCGCTGACCGCGTCCCAGTTCACTGCAAAGCGTGATCAGCTTCTCTTCTGTGCGCGCGACGAGCAAAAGATTATGCCCACGCGCCGCCAGCCTGCGCGCGAACGCTTCGCCAATTCCCGAAGACGCGCCAGTGATGAGGGTGGTGTTCATTAATAACATGGTCCCGTCAGGGACTAACGATAATAGCCCAGCGATTCATCGCTGGGGACAGGACAATATGAACAAATGAAGTCCCGCAGGGACGAACAGATTCAATCAAGCATCCAAGCTTCATACTTGATTCCATGTTTGTCCAGAAACGCTATGAGTTCGCGTGTGAAAGAGTGCTTTGCATGATGCTCTTTCTGCGATTGAATGTAGTTAGTTGTATCCTCGACTCCTGAGATCGCCACGCTAAAAGCTCCATAGCCCTCTTGCCATTCAAACAGACGTTGATTCGGAAACGTTTCATGAATCCATTTCGAGGAGTTTCCCTTTAGAAGTTGCATCGATTTCGATATCGAAAGTGTCGAAGGTATCGAAACAAGTACGTGAACATGATCCTCAACGCCGCCAATCGACAGCGCCTTCATCTTGTTTCCACGCGCAATGCCGCCGAGATATGGATACAGGCGTTGTTGTGTCTCTGGTGTGATTAGTCTGCGTCTCTCTTTCGTGCTGAAAACGCAATGCATCAGGCAACTGACAAAGGAATGCATGGGAGTTTTCTCCTTTCGTCCCTGACGGGACTCGCACTTGTTTGTGCCCTCGTACCCAGCGATGAATCGCTGGGCTATTTTCGGTCGTCCCTGCGGGACTCGTTGTCATACATCATCTTCAGAGCGTTATCTCACATTGAAAGTCGCCAACTCATCGTTGGTGTTCCTCGGCTACTCCGATCATCCGATCTCCAGAACATTCAATTCAATAATATCGCCGCCGCCGTTTTTCAATCCATGCAGGGTCGCGGCTGATGGCGCCTTATCCAAATTGATTCGCGCCACTGCGGCTTCGGCGCCGTCGAAGACGATGTTCTCCATCTCCTGCACGTTGATGCTCTCGGCTTTGATCGCGTCCAGCACCTGCGCCAGCACTCCGGGTCGATCAAGATGGCGCACCACCAGGCGATGCGTTGCGGGCGTGTGCGCCGCGAGATTCACCACGTTCGGCACCTGGCCGGTTTCTTTGAATGTCTTGATGATGCGCACAGTCTCGGCGGCGATCGCTTCCTGTGCCTGATCGGTCGACGCGCCGATGTGATGCGTCCCGTAGACGTTCGTTTGGTTTGCGATCGGATCTTCGAAGTCGGCGACCGCAGAAGTCGGTTCGATCGCAAATACATCGAGGCCCGCGCGAATTCCCTTCGCGTGAATTGCCTCGACCAGGGCATTCTGATCGACGACTTCACCACGCGAAGTGTTGATGAAGTACGCGCCGTCGTTCATCGCCGCCAAGAACGCTTCGTTGATCAGCATCTTCGTGTCGGGCTTCAGAGCCACGTGTACGCTGACGATGTCCGCGGCGCGCGCCACATCAAGCGGCGAGTTCATGCGCTCGACGCCGAAGCGTTCCGCTTTCTCAGGCGTGAGACTGCGACTCCAGGCGACGACCGGCATACCGAACGCTTGCGCGCGCGCGATCATCTCCTGACCGATCTTACCCAGACCCACTAACCCAAGCGTACGACCGAACAAGCCGCGCGCTTTCGAAAACTCTTTCTTGTTCCATTCGCCCGCGCGCAGAGCGATCACGTTATCAGCTACGCGTCTGTCGAGCGCGAGAATCAAAGCGAATGCGAGTTCCGCGACCGCGATTGAATTCTTGCCCGGACAATTTGCAACATAGATGCCTCGGCGGGACGCTGCCGCCACGTCGATCGTGTTGTAGCCCGCGCCCGCGCGTACGACTAGCTTCAAAGGTCCGGCGGCCAACATCGCCTCGGTGACTTTTGTGCCGCGCACGATCAGCGCATCGGGTTGCTCTTTCGCGATCGCCTCGACCAGTGGCTCGTCTTTGAGATCCGGTTGAAACGAAATTTCACAGCCGAGCGCACTCAATCCATCGCGGCCTGACTGTTCGAACTTATCTGCGATTAGAACTTTCATGTTCATCTCCCCCCTCTCCCACTGGGAGAGGGATGGGGTGAGGGTTTAATTCGCGCTAAGCCCTCACCCCTTCGTCCCCTCTCCCACCGGGAGAGGGGAAATCAAACAAAGCGGCCTAATCGCCGCACTTCAAAAATCAATCTTCCTGCTCAAACACGCGCAGCAAGTCATCAGCCGACACAGGCGAGACCTGCACTAACTGTAAGTTCTCTTCAACGTGCGTTTTGCTGCTCATGCCGACGAGGGCGGTAGTTATTCCTGGCGCCGAACGCACGAATTGAATACCGGTCTGCGCATCGCTGGCAAGCGAGCCTAACGAATCTCGAATCGATTCCGGCAAGCCGCGCGCAACTTGTCCCTGCAAGAGCGAACCACTTGCAATTACGTTGAGGCCGAAGGCCTGCGCAGCTTCCATCGTGCTCACATATTCGTCGCCCAATTTTTGGTTCTGAAAGAACAAGGCTTCCGGCATCGCCAAGTTTACCGGCAATTGAATAAATCGACAGTGATGAGCGTCACCAGCAATTTCGCGGGCGATTTCCACCATCGATTCGAGTGAATGATGCGCTTCGGCATCCGGCTCGGCGCGAAAGCCATTCCACGTCGCGACGCCATAGTTTTTGATTTTGCCGCTCGCCACTGACTGTTCGAGAAACTCAAACGCTGCGCGCAGACGCCGCCAGAACTCATCATGAGAAACTGCCGACAACTGCGACTCGGGATTATGAACGTAGTAAACATCGATGCATGAAAGGCGCATGTTCTCGAGCGACTGTTCGAGCTGGTTCTCGAGGTAGCGCGGCGACATACAGTGCGAGCCGCCAGCGATGTCGCCCCAGCTCGCAATGCCGGTTTTGATGAAGGTGTCTTCAACGTATTGACGGACATCGCGCGGCGGTGAACCTGCAAACGGCAGATAGCCGCCTTTGGTGCATACGATGACTTCTTCCCTGGCAAACCCGCGATTACGCAATTCACTTAGCGCGGCGCCGATCGACAGCTCACTTCGTTGAAAACGATAGTTCGCTGCCGTGTCGATCACGTTCGCGCCCAGCTCCACCGCGCGAACCACTGCTTCCGCATATAGCCTATCGGTTTCGTCATCGGGATTTCCGAGATAAGTGCCGATTCCAATCGATGAAAACGAGAGGTTCTGCGCGTCGCAAAAATGACCTGGCGCGGCATCTTGGAAACGTTCGCGATAACGCGCCGTTCCAAGGTCTGTAGCACAGCCTTCGAACTGCATCGAATCCCTCAAGAATTGTTGATTAAGTAGCGCGATGACTATACGCGGCGGAATGCGCGCGCCGCAAGCAGGCTTCGATCAAGCGAATTGATGTGGTAGCTTCTGATGAACTTACTAATTTACTAAGCGGAATCGTTCATTGTCTAACGCGGAAAACCCACGAGCAGTTGCGCGCGCGTCGTCGTTGGATCTTGCCGATGAAGAGCGCCGGCAGCTGGCTGACAAATTCGTCGAGCTCGCGCACGATTACTTCGGCAGCGTTGCTGATTTGCCGGTATTTCCGCAGACAACCGGAGAGGCTCTAGCACAGCAATTCGATATTCCGCCGCCGCTTGAATCAGAAGCGCTGGAGAACATCGTTGAGGACTGTCGCAAGCTCATTAACGGCATCCGGCACAACGGCCATCCACGCTTCTACGGTTATGTCGCATCACCTTCGACTCCGCCCGGCGCGTTCGCGGACCTGCTGGCTTCGACCCTAAACCCCAGCGTCACGTCCTGGCGATCGTCGCCGGCCGCCACACAGATTGAACGAACTGTCGTTCGCTGGCTCGGCTCATTGATTGGCTACGATGACAACGCGGTGGGGCTGCTGACGAGCGGTGGCTCAATGGCGAACCTGACGGCGCTGCTGATCGCGCATCGCGCGAAAGTTGATGGCGATGTCTCGCAGGAAGGAGTCGGCCACAGCCAGCAGCGAATGACGATGTATGTTTCAGATCAAGTGCACATGTCGATCCCGAAAGCGGTGGACGTGCTCGGCCTGGGTCAAAAAAGTGTGCGCGTCATTCCGACTGACGATCGATTCTGCTTCGACGTGAAGGCACTCAGAGATGCGATCGAAGCCGACCGCGAAGACAATCTCAAACCGTTTTGCATAGTCGCCAGCGCCGGAACCGCAGCGAGCGGAGCCCTTGATCCACTTGCAGAGATTGCCGACATCGCGCGCAAAAATGATCTATGGTTTCACATCGACGGCGCGTACGGCGCGCCCGCGGCGATGG
>DATLVM010000454.1:0-4364 GCA_035577445.1 Pyrinomonadaceae bacterium | reverse complement strand
GTCATCTACAAGATGAAGCGGCTGAAGCTCTCAGTTGCCAACGAGGCTTACAACGCCGATGTGAGAGACGCTGAGCCGTCTGAACATTATCGCCGGCCGATTTGAATTTCAGAGCGCCCCGATGGTGGTCGTCCTGGATCCGAATGACTCTCAGTGTTTGAGGGACACCCCATTGTTGTACAATTCATAATTCGGAATTCGCGTACAGCGTACGCCGCTCAAATCAACATGCATCGTTCAATAATATCGATCCTCTCCTTAGAACCAGAACCGCTCAACGTGGGTGGCATTTGTAGACCAGAGGACCAACCTTTAATCCCTTAGAACGCTAATGCAGGTTATGGTAATAGCTCGCGTGAGGCCATCAGCTCTAATTGGCATGCGTTTGCTCAATTTTAGGTGCAACCAACGGCGTTCATATTGCACACGTGTTCATGAATTGTGAACAGCCGAGTAATATGAACAGCGTCCTACCGGAGGGTGAAATCCACTTCCACCTTCAAAACCCTAGGATTCTATTGCTATAATGTCCAATATTCTGTACGTTAGCCTTGGTACTGTAGGAGACATTGAACATTATGCAATCACGTTCATTAAGATCGGTGCCCCTTCCGGTGAAGCGCTCCTTAAAGAAACTGGGCTCTGACTTGGCCGACGCACGGAAGCGGCGGCGGATTCCGACCATTACGATGGCACAACGGGCGATGATAAGTCGGACGACGCTCGTCAAGGTTGAGAGCGGGGATCAAGGCGTATCGATTGGAATATACGCCACCGTTTTGTTTGTTCTTGGCATGACGGAAAGAATTGCTGATCTCGCGGATGCATCACACGATCGAACGGGTCTTGATCTTGAGAGCGAGAATCTCCCTAAGAGGATTTCTTCATCAAGGAAGAAGCGCGATGGAACGGCAAACGGAAGTATTCATCGATCTTGACGGCAACGCTTGGTTAGTTGGTCGTCTCTGGTCTCGTTCCATCAAAGGACGGGAGAGTGCTTCTTTTGAATACGACGAGGCCTGGCTTAACTCTAAGTTTCGGTTCCCGCTCGAACCACTCCTGACTATGGATACCGGCGCACATCACTCTCAGCCGGGAAAACCACTATTCGGTGCGATCGGCGATTCTGCTCCCGATAGATGGGGACGCGCCCTTATGAGACGGGCAGAGCGAAAGAGCGCGGAGAGAGAAAGCAGAACGCCGCGAACGTTGTTGGAGATAGACTACCTTCTCCTCGTTGCTGACAGTATACGACAAGGCGCACTTCGCTTTAGGGATCTCAACACCTCCGAGTTCTTGTCGAACGCACAACCTGTGGTCCCGCCATTGGTTGAGCTGCCGAAATTATTATCGGCGACACAACGAGTGTTGAACGATACTGATTCCGATGATGATTTGCGTCTTCTACTGGCTCCCGGATCATCACTGGGCGGAGCAAGGCCCAAGGCGGCGGTGATTGACTCTGATGGATCGCTCGCGATTGCCAAGTTTCCTCACCACGGCGACGAATACAACATCGAATTGTGGAGCTACGTAGCCCTTGAGCTGGCTCGTAAGGCAGGCGTCAATGTGCCCTCGCATCGAATGACAACCGTACTGGATAAACAAGTCCTGATTGTCACTCGGTTTGATCGGTATGCCGGAACGCGGATTCCGTTTCTATCGGCGATGAGCATGATCAATGCGGGAGACAATGAACCGCATAGTTATCTCGAACTGGTTGACGCCATTCGTCAACATGGTGCCGAAGTTCGAGAGGACCTGCGGGAGTTGTGGCGTAGGATTCTGTTCAGCGTGCTGGTCTCCAATGTCGACGACCATCTCAGAAATCATGGTTTCTTGTATGACACTTCAAAAGGCGGTTGGCGACTCTCTCCTGCTTACGATATCAATCCGGTGCCAGTAGATGTGAAGCCGCGCATCCTTTCGATGATGATCGATGATCAGGACAATTCGGCTTCATTCGATCTGGTTCTTAAGGTTGGCGATTACTTCGGCCTTGAAGATGATGAAATGAATATGATCGCAGGCGAAGTTGCCGGAGCCGTTTCGACTTGGCGTCACGAGGCGAAGCGACTAGGGATTTCGAGCGAAGAGATCAATCGAATGGCGACAGCGTTCGAGCATGACGAGCTGAAGCATGCTGGCAAATACAGCGGTACTTCTGGAAGCACAGATTGATCAATTCCTGATGGCTCATTAAGGATCTTGCGGCAGCGCGAGGTTCGCCCATCTCGGCTAGCCATCGGCGCTCTTGCGCAACAGTTGTTTTAGTTCCTGTTCGGCGAGTTTGCGCTCGCGAGTGCGGCCATCGCGGAGGGCGTCCACAAGCGCCAGTTTTGAATACAGCAACGGATCTCGCCTAGCCGCAATCACTACTGTCTTGTAAAGCGGTGTGAGCGCGATTCCTCGCCTCTTTCCCTCAGCGTCGGGCCAAACTGGAATTGGCTCATTTCCAGTAGGAACGAGTCGGTTCAATGGTGCCGCTGCGTAAGAAGTCGGCAGGCCGCGCGTCGATCCGCCATGCTCTGCTGGAAAAGCGTATTTCAATCCATGGATGAGAAACTCCTCGATCGCGCTAAAGTTCGGACGACCATTCAATTCAGATCCATGTAAGAGATGAGATGCTTGAGCACGCTTGACCGCGCCATGAACCTCCGACGCACTCATTGCAAGATCAGCGGCAATTTGCGCGAAGGGGGGTCGGTTCAATCCGTATCCACAAAGTTTCAGCACCACAACGATGTCCTGGGGCTTGAGCGCCATGCCGTTATCTTATATTCGCCATTCGCGAATAGCGAACGAGCGTATGTTGGTCCTTAGGTTGTTTGGTAATTCGACCTGCGGTAGTGAAGTTTATTAAAGCGCCCTTTAATAAGCGTCCCATCGCCACTCGCTTATTTTAGCTTTGCCCGCTTTTCTAAAATAAGGCTTAGATTCATTCCATCCCGAGCAACTTTCTGTACGGTATTGTCAACTTAACTCAAGAACAAGAAATGGGGACTCAGACAAGATGAATCGCCGTTTGTCATCTGGTCAATTAACAATCGCCTCGACGCAGATCGTCTCTTCCCATCCGGCGAATCTTGATTTCATCGCAGCCCGGTAACCCCTAGCTCTGTACAGATGTCTCCCCACGCGGAAATATGAGTTAATAATTCCGAAGGCGGAGAGGAAGCGCTGTGCGTGACCTGCTGACTTGAATCGTCTCATCACACGCTCCCTCAACCTCGTTGGCTGATGCGAATTCTCGGCACGGTTGTTCTGCCATTTGTCTTGGCAATGATCGACACTCGGCAACATTTCAGCTTTCGCCGCGCCGTAGCTCCTTAGCTTGTCGGTAATGATCACATTCGGGACATACTGCAATCAATTTAAGAGTTTGCGAAAGAACTTCTTGGCTGCCTTCTTATCCCTTCGGCTCTGAACCAGAATATCCAACACGTCGCCATCCTGATCTACTGCGCGCCAGAGGTAATGGAGGCGACCGTTGATCTTGAGAAACACCTCGTCGAGGTGCCACTTGTCGCCAGGCCGAGGAGACCTGCGCCGCAAGCCGTTGGCGTAAGTCTGGCCGGACTTGAGGCACCATTCTCGGACCGTCTCATAGCTAAGGTTCACAGCGCGCATCGCTAACATTTCTTCGACGTCGCGAAAGCTAAGAGGAAAGCGGAAGTATAGCCAGACGCAATGACTGATGATCTCGGCGGGAAAACGGTGACGGCGGTAAAGGGATGCGGAGGTGCGCATCGGCGGATTATGCAGGATGAGGAGTCATATTTCATCTTCAGCCTGTTAACCTGACAATACCACCCGACATCGTCGTCGCCGCTAAGTGGAGAGTAGCCGGCTTTATTATGCTTGACGTAACGCGTAACAATGGCTTATGTTTTGACTTGTGATCCTTAGCTACAGGGACGAGCGGACGAGAGACTTCGCGAGGGGAAAGCGAGTCAAAGCGTTCTCCGGTATTGAACGTGCTGCCCGCTTGAAGCTCGACAGGCTTGAAGCCGCAACCTCCGTGCTGGATCTGGCTGCTTTGCCCGGTAATCGCTTTGAAGCTCTGAAAGGAAAGCGCAAAGGGCAGTACAGCATACGGATCAACGATCAATGGCGGGTATGCTTCGAGTGGCCCGAAAGATCTCCAGGGCCGATTAACGTCGATATTGTTTGACTATCACTAAGTAAGAGAGGTTTTATGGCGATAACAGCGATACATCCAGGTGAGCACTTGGCCGAAGAACTAGAGGCACTCGGGATGAGTGCGGCTGAACTGGCGCGGCAGCTAAAGGTGCCGACCAACCGCGTTACCGGTATTCTCAACGGCCAGCGCGCCGTCACTGGTGACACAGCGTTGCGTTTGG
>DATLVM010000453.1:0-14661 GCA_035577445.1 Pyrinomonadaceae bacterium | reverse complement strand
GGTTCTCTACGTCACGGACAAAAATGAATACCGTGAACGAATGAAGGACATTGGCGAGCGTTATCGCGCACGGATGGGCAGACACTTCCCGGCGATGGTGCTGGTTGAAGTAGCGGGTTTGTTAGAGGATCGTGCGCAGATCGAAATTGAAGGCACTGCGATTATCTGATGTAACGCAAACTGTCAGTTTGCGTCGGCAAGCTAACAGCTTGCGTTACGAATAAGACATGTTAACCATCGAACTCATTCGCGAAGCTGCAGCACGAATTGACGGGCGCGTGCATCGCACGCCGGTAATGACCTCGCGCTCATTCAACGAAGTGGCCGGCTGCGAAGTTTTTTTCAAATGCGAAAACCTCCAGCGCGCGGGCGCATTCAAGGCCCGCGGCGCCACCAACAAGATTCTTTCGCTGAGCGATGATGAGAAAAAATGCGGCGTACTCGCCGTGTCTTCCGGCAATCATGCTCAAGCAGTCGCTTTGGCGGCGCGCGAAGCCGGCGTCAAAGCTGTCGTCTGCATTCCCGACGACGCGCCGAAGATGAAAGTCGCCGGCATGCGATCTTACGGCGCCGACATTCGCGTCTTCGATCGCCACAAAGACGATCGCGACGCGTTCGGGCGCGACATCGCCGATCGCGAGGGGCTCGTGCAGATTCCTGCTTATGACGACTACTTCATCATGGCCGGCCAGGGTACCTGCGGTCTTGAGTTTGTTGAAGAAGTCCCTGACATGGACTCTCTGCTAACGCCTTGCAGCGGTGGCGGATTATTCGCGGGAGTCAGCACTGCCGCAAAAGGTGTGAGGCCTTCGATCAGATGCTTCCCGGTAGAACCTGATACCGCGAACGACACGCAGCAGTCTTTCGCGAAAGGTGAACGTGTGAAGATTTCACCGCCGCCAACCATCGCGGACGGCTTGCGCGTACAAACCCCGGGCGAACTAACATTTCCGATCACGCGTCAGAATACTGAGACTGTCTTGACGGTGACTGATGAGGAAATAATCGAGACGATGCGATTCATGCTGTTCAGAATGAAGCTGCTGGTCGAACCGTCGGGCGCCGCCGCAGCCGCCGCAGTGTTCAAGCGAAAGCTGCCGACCGGATGCAAACGCGCGGGCGTTGTATTGTCCGGCGGCAACGTCGATCCGGACATTTTATTGCGCGCAGTCAATGCGTCAGGAGAAAAGTAATGAATCTAGCTTTCTTGGATGTGCGACCAGATCCGGTTGGGCCAGTCGGTGTTGGCATCGTGGCCGTAGTCCTGCTGATGGTGATCGGATTGGTGATTCTGGCCGCGGCAGGGCTCGTTTTCTTTCTTTGGTATCGCAAACGAAAGCTGGGTACGGTTGAAATGATTCGTGCCGATGCAGCGCCTGTCATGGCCGCCGCTCCGGCTCAGCCAAACAATCCGAACCAGCGATAGGCGTTCAAAACCTCACCGCCCAAAAACGACGCGAGATTAGCAATCACGATCGCGGCGAAGTCTTGCCACATCGATCGCTTGCCGAGTTCTTCGCTTGATCCATAAGCCAGCCAAAACAGTGCGCATTCAGCGACGGGCGCGAACGTCTCAGCCACCGTTAAGTAAACCGCGCGCGACGTGTTCGCAAAAATAATCGGCATCACGAGCACGACAATCGGATAAGTGCACGCCGTCAGCCACACGCCCGCAGCGAATTTTCGTTTAATGGAGTGTCGTCGTGACAGACCGATCAGGAGGATCGGAGTTTCAATGGCAATCGTGAAGAGATAGCCGATCGGAAGAAAGCGCCAGAGTTCGGAAGGGGGCATGTGACAGTAGGCAGTAAGCAGTAGGCAGTAGCAGCCGGTCGGACTTTCGTGCCCGTCAAATCAGTAAAAGGGAAACGAACGAGAACGACACTACCTTTCGAGTAGTTCGCCATACACATCGTCCTCAGGGTTGTCCCAGATTGCTTCGAGCGACGGTTCGCCGGCATTCAGCCAGAAGTTGTCGCCGTTTGAGACGACAGTAACGATGAGTTCTGCCTTCCGGCAGAGAAACGTCATCCAGCGGCTGGATCTTACCGTCGTTGATGATGGCGCGAATTCTTTCTTGCATCAGCCTTATCTTATGCCAATTGCGATGCGGCGTGTAATCTGAGTTTCAGATCATTCTCAACAAGAATGGCGCTTCCGCCAGCACGTGCGCAATCGCCACCGTGAAGTAGATATCGCGCGTGGCCGCGTAGTTAACTGAGAAGCCAGCCCACAACGCCGCGACGATGAATAGGCTGAAGATCAAAATCGCCGCAATCAATTTCGGAAAGCCGCGGGAGTGACTCGCGATCGGAATCGTCTTTACTTTCCAAATTGCGCCCGTCGCGCCAATCAACGGCAGCGCCACGATCCAGACACCGTAGTGAAGCATCTCGAGAAACACATGCGTCGAAACGAGCATGTGGCTTGAAATGTTCGGCAGCAGCTCTGCGCCCGCGTGCTGGGTAATGCGCCAGAACAATCCGTTGTCGTCGGCGAGCGGCGACGTGCGCGAAAGCTGCCAGAGCATGCCGGCGACCAGCAGCGGCAGGAACATCAAGCATCGTCGATAAGTGCTGAGCCATTCCGGTTTAGTCCGGCGCAGGTGTCGATCCAAAAACCAGAGCGCGACCAGCGGATGAACGTAGACGATCGCCAGACTGAACATCTCTGGCGACAGCCAGTTTGCCGCGCATAGAGCAAACGCGATTGGCAGGACCCAAAACCAATCGCCGCTTCGTCTTTGCCGGGCCCGCATTAGCACGAGCGCGCTGATCCACAAGACCATCGCGGTATTCCAGACGGCGATCGCATTTGCCCAGTTCGCGCCCGACCAAACGTTCGCGTAGTACATCGCCGGCAGCGAAACGTATGCGAGAGTCAACGCTCCGATCCCAAGAAACGCGACGATGAAGAAGTTGCGCGAGCGGCCGAACCTGGCGGGCAGACGCATCAGGAAGTAACGAGCTTCGAACCAATTGTGCGGCCCCGCGAACAGGAAGACCGTCACGATCGACATTTGCAGCGGCAACCAACTGGCCATTGCCGCGGACACGATCGCGGTGGCGATCAAAATCGCCGCAAACGTTGTCGCCGAGACACGCAGTCTGTGACGCGCGCTCGTACGCGGCCACGCGGCTATCGAAATGTTTTCAACTCGTTCCATTTTGAGAGCGTCCCTGCTCCCTCTCCCTTTGGGAGAGGGCTGGGGTGAGCGCCTAGCGAACGGAAACTTTTTTTCTCTTCCGACGCGTTGGGGGTAAGAAAGCAGACTCACTAACTTCCTGCTAAACCCTCACCCTAACCCTCTCCCACAGGGAGAGGGAATCCACTGACCTTACTCCTCGCCCTCTCGCTTCGGTCGCAGCGGAATGATCAGCTTCATGTTGTCATCGCCGGGGACTAACTCGATCTGCACGCCGCCGGCCGTTTCTTTTCCATCTTTCAAAGACTGCGGGAGGTTTTGCCAGCGAATGTATCCCGGCGGCCCGGCATTCGCGCGCACGATCACCGTGGCCAAACCGAACATGAATGCGATTGCCACCACGGCCGCGATCGCTTTGGTGTTTCGCTTCTGATTCGATCGAGCCAGCCAGACGCCGGCAAATGAGATCGCCAGGAACATGAACAGCCCGGCCATCATCGTGCGCGTAGAACTGTGCATGATGCTCTGCGACAACGAACTACTGCCGCCTTCACGCGCGGCCGCCTCTTGCAGGCGCTTCAACGTCTCCTGCGAAATCTGCAAACGCGCTTCATAGGATTTCGAATCGGAAACGACGGACAGGCCCGAGTACATGATCACTTTTCCTTCTTTGGGCGAAGGCTTTGGCCGCGCGATATCGCCGAAGGCGTAAATGCCACTTGCCAGTAACGCTCCAACCGCGGCGATGGACAACAGGGTTCTTTTCATAGGGTCCTCCTAAAAATAGCCACCGATGAACACGGATTTTCGCAGATTATAAAAACCAATTCTGATCTGTGCTTGTCCGTGTACATCCGTGGCCTGGTTTCAAATGTGGCGCAGTATAGCGCAAAAGGCTTTGTCAGAACCGCCTGCGGTAGCGGGCGGTTGATCCTTTCAAAATGAGAACGCGGGAAGACTTGAATTTAACCACCCACTACCGCGGGTGGTTCTGACGTTGTGGCTTAGATGCAGATTCTGGAAATCGGATGCTAGAATGTTCCTAATTAGTCGAGGTAAATTTTGGCCCGCGAACTCCGAGTCCTAAACACAAAGCCCCGCCAGCCGAAGCCCGAATGGTTGCGCATTCGTCTGGGCGATCCGACCAACCAGAATCATCTGCTGAAGCTGATTCAAGGGCTGAACTTGCACACGGTTTGTCAGGAAGCGAAGTGCCCAAACATCTTCGAATGTTGGTCGGATCGAACGGCGACGTTCATGTTGGGCGGCGACATCTGCACGCGCCATTGCGGGTTCTGCGCGGTCGGCAAAGGCGCGCCGGGGACACTCGACGCGAACGAGCCGCGCAATGTTGCCGAAGCCGTAAAGCATCTGAATCTCGCACACACGGTGATCACTTCAGTGAATCGCGACGACTTGACGGACGGCGGTGCTGCGCATTGGGCCGAGACGATTCGCGAAGTGCGCCGGGCAAATCCGGATTGCAAGATTGAAGTGCTGATTCCCGACTTCAACGGCGACGAAGACGCGCTGAACACGGTTCTCGATGCGCAACCTGACGTGCTGAATCACAACACTGAAACGATCGCGCGGCTGTATCGTCGGGTGCGACCAGATGCGGATTATCAACAGTCGCTGACCTTGCTGAAGCGTGCGGCTGACCGACGCGATCGCGAACAGCCTGAGTTGCTGACGAAGAGCGGCATCATGGTCGGCCTCGGCGAAGAGTTTGATGAAGTAGTCGAGTTGATGAAGGATCTTCGCGCCGCGTCATGCGACATCATGACGATTGGTCAGTACCTGCAACCGCACGCGCGCCGGCTGCCGGTCGAACGGTACGTTACTCCTGAAGAGTTCACTCGTTGGAGTGAGATCGGGATGGACATGGGATTCAAGCACGTCCAATCCAGTCCGCTCACGCGCTCGTCTTATCACGCGCGCGAACAGGCTTGCTGATACAGAACCGCGAACGGTAGTGAGCGGGTTAATGCGTGAACTACCGAACTCAGCGGCGCGCTCATTCTTCTTGCTCGCGCGTTTATTCCGCTCGCTACCGCTCGCGGTTCTGTAAGGCGACTGTGGATTTCCCTTACCCAGACTGAGGCTCGCACACTGCCGCGACGCCTCTACTTAAACGATACTGCGCGCGACGTATGAAGCTGGCGCAAAAATCATTCGCTCTGTTCAGCGCATCGGTGCTGCTGGCGACGTTGCCCGCGTGCCGGAAGCAATCGCGCAATCGTCTGGACGAAGCCCAGTTTCCGCAGATGGTTTTGTGGGCCTGGGAGCGGCCGGAAGATTTGCGTGCGCTGGATGCGCAGCGATTCGCGGTGGCGTTTCTGGCGCAGACGCTGACGTTGAAAGGCGATGAAGTGATTCAAAGTACGCGCCATCAGCCGCTTCAGGTCACCACGGAAACAAAGCTGATGGCCGTCACGCGAATTGAATCTTCAAAGACAACGGCTGAACACGCAGCGCTGAGCGACACGCAGCGGCAGAAGATAACTTCCCTGGTCCTGAAGACGCTGCAACTCGATCGCGTCGCCGCCATTCAAATCGATTTCGACGCGGCCAGTTCAGAGCGCGACTTTTACCGCTCGCTGCTCCAGGACCTGCGGCGTCAGATACCGGACAAAGTGCCTTTGTCGATGACGGCGCTGGCGTCTTTCTGTGTGGGCGATCGCTGGCTCCGGGATCTGCCGGTCGACGAAGCCGTGCCGATGATCTTTCGCATGGGCGCCGACGATAAGACGATCAGGAACATGCTCTCTGGTGGCGATGATTTTCGCGAGCCCCTCTGCCAAAGAAGCTACGGCGTGGCGATCGATGAACCTCCCGATTTCCAGCGCGACGCTGCGCGACGCGTTTATATCTTCAACAGTCACCCATGGAATGAAACCAGGATCGCGGGATTGCAGCAAAGCTGGCTGAAGTGATCTCCGCACCCTGTCGCCCAGATTCCTTCTTATCAAGTTCACAGCTTTGTGATTAAATCGCCCGCATGAGCGGGGCAAAACAGAAGCGCGAACTCGACCTGAGCGAGTTTCCGCGCGGCAGCGTCACGGAATTCACCACGCTGGTTTGTCTTGCCTGCATCTTCGACATCTTCACCAAGCAACTCGGCCTCGCGCCGCGCACAGCCTTCTCAGAAATCAAACGACACACGCCAACGGTTGAAGAACTGACCAGCCGCCAGACGATGCGGCCTTACTTCGACAGCGATGAGAAGAGTCCGCACTGTCCTTATTGCGGTTCCGCGAAGCGCTGGCTCGCTCGTTTCGATACTTACTGCATCGAGGGTGGCAAGACGACGGATGGTGCGCGCCGCAACTTTCTGAAGAAGCTTCCCACCGCTGCGGATCAGTTTCTGGTGATCGAGAAGAAGTCCGATTCGCGGGCGGTGCTGTTTGAGTGGCTGGACACTTTGGGCGTGAATCTCGATCTCAATGATCCGAGTTGGCTGCTGGAAGTGACGCGCATGTATCTTGAGCGTCGCGATCCAAAAACGAATTGGGATGAAGTATTCGAAGGCGCCACCGCCGTGCGCCGCTCAAGCCGCATCACCGAAGGTTGCGAGCGCGACGGCGCGCGTCTGTTTCTCGCGCCGAATCTTTATGGTGAAGCGATCCTGATTCAATACTTCGTTAGTCGTTCGCATGCGCACGGCGGATTGACGCTGGAAGGGCGGATCACGTTGATGGAATTGATTCGTCGGCTGCGTTACTTCGGATATCTCCAACACGTGGGCATCACCGAGCGCGATCCCGGCGAGGTCATTGAGAAACTGATCGATCATCTGGCCGCAAAGCGCGAATGGTATCTGGTAGAAGCAGAAAAGAAACCGGGGAAGAAGAAAACTGCTAAGAAGTCAGCAGAAAAGGCTGCCAAGAAATCCTCAAAAAAGAAATCGTCAGCGCCGCCTGAGCCTGATGTGATCGAGGCTGAAGCTGTGAAGCTTCATTACGTAATCGATCGTCGTGATTTTCTCGAGAAGGCGAAGAGCGTTTACGCGGCTTACGCTTGAGCGAGAATTGGTACGCACACCTCTGGCGTGCAGCAGGCGAGACGCCTGCGTACCGTCTTACGCGTCCCGGTTCATGATCAAGTCGGCGATCGAGTTGAGCAGTTGAGTCGGTCGATCGATCTGTTCCAGCGCGGTGCACGTCGTCCGATGCACCGTCGCGATCGTCTTACGGGTCACCTCAACTCCGTAAACCGAAGGGAATGTCGCCTTCTTCGAACGCGCGTCTTTGCCCGGAGTCTTGCCTAACTCTTCCGCAGTGGCGGTCACGTCCAGCAAGTCATCCGTGATCTGAAACAACAAACCAAGGTTTATTCCGTATTCAGTTATCGCGTCTAGCTCATCTTTCTTTGCGCCGGCGATCAGCGCCCCGGCTCGCGCGGCAGTGGAAATCAACGCGGCAGTTTTATGGGCATGAATGCGGCTAACTTCGCCACTCGTGACTTCGCGTGACTCGGCTTCGAGATCCAAAGCCTGGCCCGCCACCATGCCTTCCGGCGTACCCGCAGCGTGGGCCAACTCAGCAATCAATTGCACGCGCATCACGGCAGAGAGCCTTTCATCTTCCGCGATTGTTTGAAACGCCAGCGTCTGCAACGCGTCACCGGCGAGGATCGCCGTCGCTTCGCCGAACTTCACGTGACAAGTCGCGCGACCGCGCCGCAGATCATCATCATCCATCGACGGCAGATCGTCGTGAATCAGCGAATACGTGTGAATCATCTCGATGGCGCAAGCCGTGCCGATCAATTGTTCAGTGGGCGCGCCGAATGTCTGACCAACCGCCAGCAGCAGCGCCGGACGAAATCGTTTGCCGCCGGCAAAGACACTCCAGCGAATCGCGGCGTGAAGGCGTTGCGGCTCTGCTGATTCCTGAGGAATAAGTTTATCGAGTTCGGCGTCGATGACGCCGCGGCAGGAAATTAGAAATTCGCGGGCATCAGTTGCGATCGAAGTATTTACCACAGAGGACACAGAGGAATGATTAGGATTCGGCGTCTTCGCGACCGTTACCGGTTTCAGCCTCGAATGGTCGCGCCACCGAACGACCCTGGCTGTCGCGCATCAGGATCTCGATGCGGCGCTCCGCTTGATTCAGACGATCCTGGCATTCGCGCGAAAGCTTCACGCCCTGCTCGAACAACTCCAGGCTGCGTTCGAGCGGCAGCTCACCCTGCTCAAGCTCACGCACTATCCGCTCGAGTTCTTCCAGCGATGATTCGAATGATCGTGAGTTGTCGTTGCTCATGCTACTTATGCAATCGATCGAGTTGCCGCTTAATCTGATCTTCAATCTGCGTTCCGGTTGATGGCGCGCTCTTCATGATCGCCTCTCCAACCATCTTCGCCAGCTTGTCGTCCTTCACGGCGACGATTTTCCAGCCGCCGATTGAACTGCCGGGTAGGCCGTCGGTCTGCATTGTAAGCTGAATCTGCTCATCTTTGATATTGACCGTCGCCTGCGCAGTCTTGTCGGTCTGTTTCACATCGACGTATCGCGGCACCGCGACAGCGATCACGATGAAAGGCTTACCCGCGGCGACGTCGGTGAGGTCTTTAATCTCTTTCACCAGTTGTTCGTGAATCGTATCGTTCAGCTTTTCTGACGCCGACGATTTGATGGCGTCAGCTTGCGACGGCAGAAGCGACGATGGAACTGAAGGCGCCGGCACTCTCTGTCGCACCTGTGCGGTAAAGTCGCTGCCGATCTTCTGAATGTCCAAAAAGCTATCGACGGTCGCGGTGTCATCGCGTTGCGCCGCGTCGGTAAGAAGCGCCAATGCATACGTTGGACTGCTCTGATAACTTCGCCACCAAAACAATCCGCCCGCAGCCAGGCCGCCAACGATCAGTAACAGAATTATGGCGATGATGAGCAGCGGTTTGCCCAGGCCGCGGCCACCACGGCGCTTGCGCACGCCGGGTTGATTAGGATCGAGATTGATTACGATGCGATTACGCGCCATTTCATTCCTGGGTCATTCCTGAGTTTTTTCTACGCGACAATCGAGCGCGCCTTTCCATAAACGTACGTGCAACTTATCGCCGACTACGACGTTACTTGAATCACGCACGACGCTGCCGCGCTCGTCATGCGCAATCGCGTAACCGCGCTCCAAAACTTTCAAAGGCGACATCGCATCAAGCGACGCGGCAGCCATCGCAAACTTCTGCCTCGCCGCGTTCAAACGCCCGAGCATAGCCGCATCATTGCTCATTGCCAACGAATCAAATCGCGCGCGCGCAGCTTTCACTGTCGATCGAAGTTGCGCCGGCGAAAGACTGTGGACCGCGGCATTCAAGCGCCGATGCGCATTCTGCGTCGCCTCGCGCAAAGCAGTCTGCAGGCGGTAGTCGGCGGCGCCGGTGGCCGTCAGAGCATCATGCACCCGCGCCGCAACCGCGTCGAAAGCGTTCGACAGAGCCAGCTCCTGCACATGATTGCGCGCGCCTGCAATGCGATATTGAATCGACCGCGCCAGCGTCGCGGTCAAAGAGGTTAGCCGCGCGCACAACTCCTGTTCATGCGCGGCGACGGTTTCGGCGGCGGCTGAAGGCGTGGGCTCGCGCCGATCTGCGACAAAGTCCGCGATCGTGAAATCCGTTTCGTGTCCGACGGCCGAGATGACGGGAATTGCCGAGTTGCGAATCGCGCGCGCGACTACTTCTTCATTGAACGCCCAGAGATCCTCAATCGATCCGCCGCCGCGTCCGACGATCATGACATCGATCGTCTCGTCGTGTCTGCCGGCACTCAGGGCGCGCGCATGATGTTCGTTAAGAGATTTGATCGCCCGGGCGATCTCATGCTTGGCGTCTTCGCCTTGCACGCGCGCGGACGCCAGCAGGATGTGCACCGTGCGCGTGCGGCGCTTCAGTACGTTGAGAATGTCGCGAATCGCCGCGCCATTCGCCGAAGTGACTACGCCCACGCGACGCGGAAACATGGGGATCGCGCGCTTCAATTCTGCGGCGAATAGTCCTTCAGCTTGCAGCCGGGCTTTCGTTTGCTCGAACGCCAATTGCAAAGCTCCGGCGCCAACCGGTTCGAGCGATTCGGCGATCAATTGGTATTCGCCCTTCGGCTCGTAAACACTCAAACGCCCGCGCGCTCGCACCTGCATGCCATCTTCGAGGCGAAACCGAATCCGTTGATTGCTGCTGCGATAACACGCCGCGCGCACCTGCGCGAATTCATCCTTCAAAGTGAAATACCAATGCCCGGAGTTGTGCGCGCGAAAGTTCGAGACCTCGCCTTCGACCCACACGCCCATGAAGCGATTTTCGAGCGCGGCGCGAATCTGCGTCGTCAGTTCCGAGACGCTGATTGGTCGTCGCTCAGTTTCGTCGAAGAGGGATGCGAGAAGCGGCTGCATTGATCGGTAATCGTTAAGTCACATGCTACACCAGCGGCCCCACAAAGCTACAGCGCTGCATGAAGCGTCAGTTCCGCCAACCGGGAGCCAACAGATTCATAATCTTTGGTGGGTTTTTTATCTGTTGCTTGATCATCCAGCGATTGGTTTTTGCTATCAGTTCACGTCCACGATCGCCGCCGATCATCTCGCCTAAGCGACGCCCGGCGGCCACCGCGTAAAGTCTCATCTTGATCGCTTCGAACTCTTTCAGCGCCTGCTCGGTCAGCTTCACGGCGGTGGCTTCGTCACCGCGCTGATTGGCGACGCCGGCGCGAATCAGCATGGCCATCGGATTCGAATAAGGCATGTTCTCGCGCGTGATCCGTTCAGCCAGGTTCGCAGCAATTTGCAGTCGCCGCTCGCGCTGATCTCCCAGTGCGCTGGCGAGTGCCAACCGCGCGCGCAGTTGCGCCGAGTCGATCCGCAGACCTTGAATTCGCAGCAGCAGAGACTTCTCCAGCGGCTTGATTTGTCCTT
This sequence comes from Pyrinomonadaceae bacterium, assembly GCA_035577445.1. Lineage (GTDB taxonomy): Bacteria > Acidobacteriota > Blastocatellia > Pyrinomonadales > Pyrinomonadaceae > UBA11740. The sequence goes on along the minus strand of DATLVM010000453.1, from coordinate 3,599 downwards.
CGATGTGTTTCCAGGCGACTTCGTAGTCGCCCGTGTACAACTCGATCTGCGCGAGCGCGACCAGTGCGCTGTAATGCTGCAAATGGAACGCGTCGCGCGGCCAAGTCGTCAGCGCCGCGATCACTTCATCGCGGGCGCGATCGGGATCGTCAGCCGCCAACCAAATCGCGTTCAAGCGCGTGCGCAGATCTGTCGCCGCAAACAGATTTCCCTGATCCAGCGCCGCTGACAAAAGCTGCGGCACGCGCCGCGACACTTCGGCCACTTCGCCGCGATAGAGGAGAGCGCTCAGCATGAACCGGTTCGCGATCGTCATCTCCCACGTCGCGCCGGTGCATTCGTCGCGCAAAATTTCCGCGGCGCGTTCGCAGAACTCCGCAGCTTCGCGCCAATTGCCGAGCAGATAGCTGCTCAGTCCGCGAGCCCACACCGCCATGCCAATCGAGTGTGGATTGGCCGCTCGCTTGGCCAACGCATCGGTCTTTTCGAGCAGTTCCTCGACGTGTTTCTGTGCCCGACCACCACGCGCCGCGGTTTGGCTGACTTCGAATGCCATTGCGCGCGCTATTCGCGAGATCTCACCTGAACGCAGGGCCAACAGGAGATGCAAACTTTGAAAGTCGGCGCCGCGAATCAGATCCACCGCGCCCAGTCCGGCGGCTACCGACCAGCACGCATCGATGCGAAGCAGTTCCGATTCGGGAATCACATCAGCGTCGCGTTCGGTGAAATCCAGACCGCGCAATTTGATCCAAAGTCGACGCAGCGCCAAAGAAACGAGCGCTCGCTTCGGACCTTTCGCTAATTTCAGCCCAACCGCGTCCAGCACGACGCGAAAAACTTCGAGGCCCTCTTCGATGTGACCGCCCATCAGCAACTGGGCCGCAGCACGATGGCGCAACTCGAGCGCGACGCGCGACGAGCTTTGCTTGGCGGCTTCGAGAAATTCGTGCGCAGCTTCAGCGGGCCGACCTGCATTCGCCAACGCATCACCGAGCTCGATTTTCAAATCGGTGAGGTTGCGCGCGTTCGGCTTTAGATCGATCGTGCGACGGAAATACAGGGCGGCGCGATCGAACGCGAGCGCGTTAGCCGCTTTGCGTGCCGCCGCTTCCGCGTGCACGGCGGCGCGATCAGGCTCTCCGGCGCCCAGATAGTCTTCATACAGTCCTTCAGGATCATCGAAGCCGCGCGCTTCAATCGTTTGCGCCAGGCGACGATGAATCTGCCGGCGCGTGTTGTCGTCGAGCGAAGAGACCAGCGTCTCAGCAATGCGATCGTGATAGACCTCGATGCCGTAACCGGTCCCGCTGGTTCGCACAAACTGCGCGTCGCGCAGCGCCGTCATCAATCGCAGCGCATCACTGGTGACGTTCGCGGCGCTTAACGCGATCTCTTCGTTAACCGGACGCCGGGCAACCGCGAGTACGTCGAGGTATTCGCGCGCACCCTCAGGCAATTGACTGATGCGCTCGTCCAGCATGGTCGCGAGCGAAACGCCGGCCGTTGCCGCGCGCTCGTTCATCATGCCGTAGTGCGTAAGTTGTTCGAGGAGAAAGGGACTGCCGGCGGCTTCCTTGACGACAGAATCGATAAACGGCTCGCCCATGACGTTCGCCGCGGCCAAAAGCGATTGAGTCAGCTCGCGCGCCTCGCCACCATCAAGCGGGCCTACGACAACTTCACGGCACGTTTCGCTGCCTGCAGAAAGCATCAGTTGTTTTAGAAACGGTTTCTCGTCGATGTTTTCGGTGCGGAAGCTGACGATGAACAGGAGCCTTGGCGCATCGGGCGGTCGTAATAAATCTTCGAGCAGAAAGATGCTGTCCGCATCCGCCCATTGCAGATCGTCGATGTAAACGATGACTGGTTTTCTTTCGGCGAGCTTCGCCAGAATCTCCCGCAGCGCGCGGAAGGCGCGGCGTCGCAAAGTAAACAGATCGATGGTTTCAGGTTCCTTGGCGCGCGCGTCAAAAACTGCATCGACCTGCAGCATCACCGGAAATACACGCGCGAGCGCGGCCCGATTTCGCGGCATCAGATCTTCCGCTTTCGCGCGACGCAAAGTCGCCAGATGCTTGCTCAGTGAATCAACTACCCCGTCGAGCGCTTTGTAAGGAACGGACTCGCGCTCGTAGCAGCGTCCCTGCAAGACGATTACGTTCTCGGCTTTTTCTTTGACCTGCTCGACAAACGTTCGGATCAGCGTCGACTTACCCATGCCTGAATTGCCGTGGACGTACGCAGTCACCGTTTGCGCCTCGCGCGTTGCGTCAAACGCATCATGCAGCTCGGCGAGCTGACGCTCGCGCCCAATGAATGCGATATCACGAGTCGCTGCTGAGACCTCGCCGAGCGATCGCTTCACCCCCAGCGCCCGCAGAATCTCGCGTCCCGTGGGCCGCGTTTCCGCATCACGCCGCAGCAGTTTCATGCAAAGCTCGTTTAAGTCACGTGGTACTTGTGGATTTATTTCGCGCGGCTGAATCGGATCGCGCGTCTGTTTACGCAGCATGACTTCGAAAAATTTGCCGCGAAACGGCAGCCGCCCGGCCAGCGCCTGATACAAGATCACGCCGACGCTGTACCAGTCGCTGGCCTTCGAAATTGCAGTCTGGGCGCCCTGCTCGGGCGACATGTAATCAGGCGTTCCGGCGAGCAGGGTCTCGTGCATTTCCGGATTGATGTCTTCAACCAAACCGAAATCCAGGATAACCACGCGACCTTCTTCAGTGACGAGCACGTTCGAAGGCTTGATGTCACGATGAAGCTTGCCGAGTTCATGCAGGCGATTGACGCCTTCAGCCAATTGTCGCAGGGCGGCCCGCAGTCGATTTTCGTCAAGGACGAAATTCGCCGCCGCGATCGATTGGTCGTCGAGTTCACGATATCCGTCGTTCTCCACTGATACATGCGAACTGTCAAAAATCTCAGTGTCAGCCTCCGAGTCTGCCGGCCCTATCGGGTTGGCGCGCGGAACCGGTAAGGTGTTGTCAATCCCGGTCGTGGGCGCGCCCATGGGTTCCGGTCTGACGTAATTGATGAACGTCACACCGTTGACTAACTCCATGGTGAAGAACCAGTCGTCACCCTCCGACATCAGCTCATACAAGGTGACGAGGTTGGGATGAGAAACATCTGCGAGCGTGCGGAATTCCTGCTTGAAGCGATAGACGTGCGCCGCTTCAGCCAGGGTCAAAGTCTTCAACGCGACGATGCGATCCTTATAGCGGTCATGCGCTTCATACACCACGCCCATGCCGCCTGTCCCCAGGCGACGCAGCAAGGTGAATCGAGATGTGCCGACGAATTCCTTGGCGGGCTTTACCACGAGGGACCTCAACAGCCGGAGCGACTACGTGTTGACAGATGCGCAATTGTGCCTTACATGAATTGGACGATCAAATTTCTGCAGCTGAGTTGAGGTGGTGATGGATTGGCGAGTCTTCTTAACGACCTTCGGCATTATGTTCCTGGCGGAGATGGGTGATAAAACGCAGATTGCCGCGATGACTATGGCGGCGGAGAAGAAGCGACCGTGGGAAGTCTTCGTCGCCGCGTCGTTGGCGCTGGCGGCGGTTTCCGCGATCGGCGTTTTG
>DATLVM010000452.1:0-9230 GCA_035577445.1 Pyrinomonadaceae bacterium | reverse complement strand
CGCATGCGTTCTTCGCGCGACAAACGGCCGACGTGAATGCCTGGATTGTATTTACTGATATACATCGACCGAGTGCCGAACGATTCCACTTCTTTGGTTATGGCCACGTCAATTCCTGCGATCGCAGACGCGATCACCATCACTGTCACCACCCCGATAATTACGCCCATGACGGTCAACAGCGAGCGCAATTTGTTGGCGCGCAGCGTATTAAGGGCCATCCACAGATTTTCGAGAATGTCTGATCGAAGGAGTTTTTTCATAAGCAATCCACCATCAAGTATCAGAACGCAATGCTTCGATCGGATCTAATCGCGCCGCTTTCCACGCCGGAAACAATCCAGAAATAACTCCGGCCAGTGCGGAGACTCCAATCGCGCCAGCGATCGCGGCCACGGAAAGATAAGTTTGCATAAAGATCACCGTCATGATCTTCCCAACGATCCACGCAAGGAATACGCCTATTGCGCCACCGATCGTCGCCAGCGTGACAGCTTCAGTCAGGAATTGTTTGAGGATGTCGATGCGGCGCGCCCCCAGCGATTTGCGCAAGCCGATTTCCTTGGTCCGTTCCGTCACCGAAACCAGCATGATATTCATGATGACGATAGCGCCCACGACCAACGCGATACCTGGAACCACCATGGCTACGATGAAGAAGGTGCCAAATATCCGATCGCGAAGTCCGGTGATTGCGTCCGGCGTGACGATGCCAAAGCTATCTTTCTCACCCGGCCCAAGCTTGCGGCGCGCGCGCATCAGGAATCTGGCTTCTTCAACCGTGTCGCTGAAACCTTGATCCGTCTTAGACGTAGCGAGGAAGTAAAGCGACCGCTGCCGAATCAAAGGACCAAAGTCCAACTGATACGTCCTGAGCGGAATCACGATAAAGCTGTCTTGCGGAACTCCAAATACGGTTCCCTTAACTGCTTCGACGCCGACGACGCGATAGGGCAAACCGCGAATGTCTATCTCGCCTCCAATCGGATTGCCGGCCGGAAACAACTTGGTTGCGATGTCCGCTCCCACGTAAGCAACACGCGATGCGCCGTCGGATTCAGTATCGCTAAAGAAACGGCCGTTCTCTACGTTCCGGTTTTCGATGTCGGCAGTGTTCGCGGTCGCACCGATAACGAAGACATCGTCGAGCACCTGATCGTTTCGCTTGATTTGAGATGGTGTTCCACGCGCCTTCGCCCCAATCTTCGCAATCAAGGTCGCGCGGTCCTTCAAATATTCATAATCGTCGAGCGTGAGTTCCTTGTTCCGGCGTTGAGCAGCAGCAATCGTGTCGGTGTCTTTGAAATCCTCAAACGGATTGAAGCGTTGAATGGAAAAAGATTTTGCCCCAATGTTTGCGATCTTCTCGTCGATGTAAACGTTAAAGCCTTGAATCAACGAAACGACCGTCACGAATGCGGTCACACCGACGATCATGCCGAGCAGAGTCAGAGCTGAACGCAGCTTGTGCGCCCAAATCGCGCCGATGGCGACTTTCAGAATTTCGAGGATCTTCACTGGTTTGATTATACGGGCGCGGGAGGAATTTAGTTACCCGCAGGTGTCAGTACGAGGAGTGATAGCGACGGAATCATCGAGGTTCTTGAGAGATAATTTACAACTTTTCACATTTCCCAGAGCGCATCAATTGATCCGGTCGCTAAGCTACGCACCCTCACCTGACCTCTCCCAGAGGGAGAGGAGAAATCGCTCCCGATACTGACACGTTCTTATTCCCAACGCAGCGATTCAATTGGATCCAAACGCGCCGCCTTCCATGCGGGCCATAAGCCGAAGACGATGCCGACGCCGGCCGAGATGCCTATGCCGACGCCGATGGCCCACGGCGGGACGTACGCCGGCAGCGGCGAGTACTTGTTCGTGAGAAAACTGAAAAATTCTCCGATCCCCAGGCCGAGCAGTCCGCCGATCGCGGTCAGCACCACGGCTTCGATCAGAAATTGAGAAAGAATGTTTGTGCGCGTTGCGCCGACAGCCTTTCGCAATCCGATCTCTTTCGTGCGCTCGGTGACGGAGACGAGCATGATGTTCATCACACCGATTCCGCCAATCATCAAAGCGACAAACGAGATCGCCGTCAGCACCAGATACGTTGCGCCGGTCAGTTGGTTATAAACATCAAGCAAAGCGTCCTGTGACGAGATGCCAAAGTTATTCGGTGCGCCCTGCGGCACGCGGCGCTGCTTGCGGAGAATATCAGTCATCTCATCGATCGCGGTTTTGACGTACGCGCGCGAGATCGGCCGCACAATGATCGCCGAGATGATTTCGGGAAATTCAATGTCCGGGTAGTATTTTTCAAACGTCGTAATCGGAATGTAAATCGTATTGTCGCGCGATTGGCCCAGAATGCTGCCCAAAGGCTCCATCACTCCGACGACGTAAAAAACGTGACCGGCGATTTTTAGTTCCTTGCCGATGGGATCTTCGGTGCCGTAAAGCGCCTTCACCAGGTCCTGGCCCAGCACGGCCACGTTAGTTCGTTGCTCGACGTCCAAATCAGTGACGTAACGTCCGCGGTCCACATAACTCGAGGTCGTAAATTCGTGATAGGACGTGACTCCGATCAGAATTGGGGTGTCGCTTTGTTTATCTTTGTAGCGGGCCGTCTCGTTGATCTTCCGATAGAACGGCGAGACCCCAACGATCGAAGGCGCTTCACGACGAATCGCATTGGCATCTTCAATCGTCAGTTCTTTGCGATGGATCTCTTCCGAAGTGGGCTGATGCCCGATGCTTGGATCGAACTTGGTCGCCCAGATCGTGTTCGACCCAAGCGATTCAATCTGGGCCGCGAAAGACTTGTTCAATCCTTGAATGATCGACACCATGAAGATAACCGTGATCACTCCGACGCTGACGCCGAGGATCGTCAACGACGAGCGCAGCTTGTTCGTGCGCACCGTATCGACGGCCATCCAAGCCGATTCTTTTATGTCGACGAAAGTCATGGTGATTATTCAGCGCGGAGCGCTTCTATCGGGTCGAGTCGCGCCGCCCGCCACGCCGGCCATAACCCACTAATTACTCCAACAATCGATGAAACGCCAACCCCCAGGACGGCCGACCAAATGCTGAACAGCAGTGGAAATCCGATTGCCAAAGCGATGAGCCAGGCCGTGCCGAATCCGGTGAGCACGCCCACCATGCCACCGATTGCCGTGACCATAACAGCTTCGATCAGAAACTGCGTCAGGATGTCCTGGCGGCGCGCACCGACAGCTTTGCGAATGCCGATCTCCTTCGTTCGCTCAGTCACGGACACGAGCATGATATTCATGACCACGATGCCGCCGACGACGAGCGAGATTGCCGCCACACCTATAGTCACCAAATAGATGTTAGACGTGGCGCTCGTATAGAGTTTGAGAAAAACCTCCTGCGTTTCGAGCGCGAATCCATCGTCGTCATCTTTGAAAGTTTTGCCGCGCCGATTGCGCATGACCGCGCGCACCTGATCCTCTGCTGCTTCAAGTTGATCCGCGGTGTGTGTCTGAACAAAGACGACCAGCACGCCGCTCGGGCTGAACGATTGCCCGCTAAAGTCTATCCCGAAGCGTTTCTTGTAAGCCGCAAACGGAATGTAAATGCGATTATCGCGTGACAGACCCAGAATTTTTCCCAACGCCTGGTGCACGCCGATGATCGTATAGCGATGCCCGCCGGCCCAAATGTCCTGACCCACCGCGCGATCGATTGGCTCGTTCGGAAAAAGATTCGTCACGATATCCGGCCCAACGACACAAACATCAGCGCCCGCCGCGCCTTCGCTCTCAGTCCAAAAGCGACCGACATCGATCGTGATGCCGTCGATCTCAAACATCGAGACAGGATCGATCCCCCGCACCGCGATGGTGTCGACTTTCTGATCGCCGTGCTTTGCCGGTTGAATTGAATTCACCGCGACGCCGGTGCGCCAACACGCATTGCACAAACGCGTAATCGCCTCGGCGTCTTCCGGCGTGACCGCCTTGCGCCGGTTGAACTTGATGAAGTCTTCCCGCGAGGTGATTACCTGCGGCCGCTTCGACACGGTAAAGACGGTCGAGCCTTGCGAAGAGAAAGTCTGCGCGACCGTCTGGTCCAATCCCTTGATGATCGTGACGACCGCGATCACCGCCGTCACCCCGACAATGATACCGACCAGTGTCAGTGCAGTGCGCAGCTTGTTCTGACTAAGACTGGCGAGCGCTACGAAGAACGCTTCCCAAACAGCGGCGATTCTAAGTCGTGGAAATGAACGAAGCCGGGCGGAAAAGTTCGTCGGGCGGAAGGCGAATCGGTTCGGGGGGTTCGTTGCGGATACGCTGCGGGGGAACATCGCAGCCCCTATCTAATCTGTTCGTCTTTTTCGATCAAGCCGTCGCGGATCGAGATGACGCGATGCGCACGCGCCGCTATGTCGTGCTCGTGCGTGACGAGAATAATGGTGTTGCCTTCTTCGTGAAGCTTCTCGAAGAGGTTCATGATGTCGTAGCTGGTCGCCGTGTCCAGCGCGCCTGTTGGCTCGTCGGCGAGCAGAATCGAAGGATGATTCACCAGCGCGCGAGCAATCGCGACACGCTGGCGTTGGCCGCCTGACAGTTCATTCGGGCGGTGCGTCATGCGATCGACGAGATCGACTTCTGCCAGTGCCTGCTTCGCCATCTCGTGACGTTTGGCTCCGGGGATTCCGCCGTAAATCAGCGGCAACTCGACATTATGCAGCGCCGTCGCGCGCGCGAGCAGGTTGAACGTCTGAAATACGAAACCAACTTCCTGATTCCGGATGCGGGCCAGTTCGTCGTCATCCATCTCAGAAACGTTTTTGCCGTTCAGCCAGTAATCGCCCTGCGAAGCTGTATCGAGACAGCCGATCAAATTCATCAGCGTCGACTTGCCCGAACCCGACGGGCCGGTGATCGCGACGTACTCGCCGCGATGCACGTTGAAAGACACGCCATGCAGCGCGTGGACTTTCTCAGCGCCCATGTCGTAAGTCTTCCAGATGTTCTCCATCGCGATGAGGACCTGGCCCTGGCCATCGCTCGAAGGCATCTCGGCCTTTGGATAAACGCCGGCGGAAGTTTCGGGTGTTGCTATTGCTGATTCAGCCATGCTGGTTACTCTTACTCCGTCTCTCTCTGGGAGGGGGCTGGGAATGAAGGTGTTAGCGCGCCAGGGAAAGTATTTCTTTCGCTACTACGCCCTCACCCTAACCCTCTCCCAGAGGGAGAGGGAAATATCGCTGCTTAGCCCCCCGCGTTCGCATTAGCACCCGGGGTGCGCGTCTGCTTCTTCACCTTGTCGCCGGCCTTCAGAGTTTTGAGCACGCGACTCGGGCCTGTGATGACTTCGCTGCCGGCGGCAAGTCCGCTGGTGATCTCGATGTCGGATTCGCCGGTGATGCCGGTCGTGACTTCGACGAACTTCACCTTGTTGTCCTTGTCGAGGATATAGACGCCTTTCTGCTCCTTGGGCTTCTCGCCAACCGGAGTCGGTGCGCTGCTCGCGAGGCTCGGCCCCGGCGAAGGCGCCGCCGGGGCCTTTTCCACAATCGCCTGAAGCGGAACGGCGATCACGTTGTTCTTCGTTTTGGTCGTGACCGTAGCGGTCGCGCTCATGCCCGGACGGAGTTTAGCGCGTATGTCATCGCCTAAATCTCTCAACTCCAAAGTGACTTTGAACTCTTTGGCTTCCTGCACGTTCACGCGATTGGACAATCCGCCTTGCGTGTCTGACTTGGCGATTGCCAGCGGATTCTTCTGGGTGACGACGGCCCTGATTTCTTTCTCGCCCAGGGCATCGACTTTCACTTTGGCTTCCTGGCCGACATCGACGTTGGCGATTTCAGTTTCATCGACGTTAACTTCGACGTTGATCGTGGACATGTCGGCGATGGTCATCAGCGGCGTTGATGACAACTGCGAAACCGCGAACTCACCAACTCGCGTCGGAATATCCGCAACGACGCCGTTCAGCGGCGAGTATTGCGTCGCCTTTTCGCGCTGGCTCGATTGGCCGCGCAGAAATGCCTGTTGCTGATTGGCGCGCGCCTCGCTCGTCTTCACGCCGGTTTGGGCTTCCTTGACGGCCAGCTTTTGTTGATTGGCGCGTTCTGTCGCTTCCTTGACGGCCAGCTTCTGCGATTCCAGATTGGACTTCGCAGTCTCCAGCGCAACCTTTGCCTGTTCGTAGCGATCGCGGGCCGCGTCATAGTCGAACCGGGAAGCAACCCCCTTCTCGATAAGTTCGGTGGAGCGCTTCAGTTCGCGCTGGGCGGCATTCAAATCGATTGTTGCCCGATCGACCGCCGTCTGTTGGGCAATCACCTGCTGCCGGGCGGCGGCCACAGAGGCTTCACTGACGGTCAGCCCTTGCTGTGCCGAGGACACCGCATTGCGCGCGTTTTGCACATCACTAATCGAAGCCTGGGTGGCGGCAAATTGCGCTTCCTGGCTGGATTGCAATTGCGTCGGATCGACGCGCACGAGCGCCTGACCTTTATTTACCTGGTCGCCGGCGTTTACGAAAATCTCTAGAATGCGGCCCGGCACTTCACTGGTCAGCTTGATATATCGCACGGGCCGAACTTCGCCTGAGGCGGTCACGGTCGACTTCAATTCCGGCCGCACATCGACTTTGACTGTGGTGACTTCCGGTTCGTCTCTACGCGTGGCAATGACGCTGATAATGATGATGAGGGACAGCACGACCAGCGCTGACACACCAATAATGATTTTCTTCTTCCTACTTAGGGCCATTTTGTTACTTCCTTATGCTGATTCGGGCCGGGTAATGTTCTTAGTTAGATGCCAAAGGTATTAAATAGTTCACGGCCGAGAAGGTTTTACGAAGAATTTCTCTGCGTGGTTTCAAAGAAATCTCGCCGGTCAGACCATTATAGACGAGGCGCGCGCGGCGACCTAAAGAGTTCGGAAAGCTGCGTCCGATCGTTGCGTAACCGGGGCTCTCGGCCACCGCTGGCGGCATCTAAAGGACGCTAGCGCCCCCGATGGTTTCGCGCTAAGATTCATTTTTCCCCGCAGGCCGGACGTTTCAGCCTGCGGCGCTGCACGGATGTTAGTCTGCGAGAGATGTAGCACGCCCAACTCCGACGCTTCGCGTTTTTGCGATGCCTGCGGCGCCCCATTGTGGCTGGCCGGTAAGTCTGATCAAGGTATGCAAACTCCTAACGGTGGTAACTCAAACGGTCGCAGTCGATCGGCTAATAGCTCCGCAAGTTTGGCGTCCGCGCTTGATGATCTGACCGTCGTGCCCTCACCTTTGGCTGCACATACGACTCATGCGACGCTCATAATTGAGCGAGGAGTTTCCGCCGGCAAGAAATTTCCCATCAGTAACCTGGACGCGAACATTGGCCGCTGGGATGCGGACGGCGGCATCTTTCCCGATGTGGATTTGGATTCCGACGACCCCGAGGCAAAGGTCTCGCGCCGGCACGCACGGATCTCGCTGCGCGATGGCCACTATCTGATTCAGGATTTAGGCTCGACCAACGGCACGTTCGTGAATCGCGGTCGCCGTTTGGCTCCCGGCGAAGGTTATCCTTTGAACGATGGCGACGAGATTATCGTAGGCAAGACTTTCCTGCGATTCCGCGTGGCTAAGTAACCGAATCGTTTAGAACCGGGCTACCGCCCGCTGAGGTCGGGCAGTAGCCCGACTCTAAACAGGTTTCAATTAATGACCGCTTGCATTAACTGCGGCGCGAACATCGCGTCAGAAGAAAACTTCTGCGGCACCTGCGGCGCGCGGCAAACGCGTGACCCGATGGGTGTCTCGTCAATCGGCGAAGCAAGCCAATCCGGGAGCGATGGGATGGTGTCGCACTATTCCCAAAAGCTCGCAGACGGCAACAGCACGATGACGCCCCAAGAAGACATGGGTGTATCTGCGATAGGCACGGGTCCGCTAGTGGAGAGCGAAGCATCTCCGGGCGAAACTTCACGCGCAGCTGATGCGCCACCGCGACGGCAAAAACCAAAAGCGCTCGCCGGTGGCAAAGTTCTGAATCATCGTTACGAAATCGTTCGCCGGATCGGCGGTGGCGGCATGGGCGCGGTCTATCTCGCCAAGGACAAGAATCTCGGCGATGCGGCACGCGCCGTGAAAGAGATGATCGAGTCGCACCTCGACGACGCGCAGCACGAGAAAGCCATCGCCGACTTTAAGCGCGAGTCGCTGCTGCTGACTGAACTCGAGCATCCTTCGATTCCGACTGTTTACGATTACTTCTACGAAGATATCTCTGAGCGTTTCTACCTGGTGATGAAGTTCATCCCCGGCAGCGATCTGGCCTCGCGGCTGCGCGCGGCGCCCGGTGGTCGCGTCGATGAGCTGACCGCGGCTGAATGGGGGGTGCAGGTCGCGGACGTGCTGCATTACCTGCACACGCGGCCGCAGCCGATCATCTATCGCGATCTGAAGCCGGCGAACCTGATGCTCGACAGCAACTCGAATCGCATCATGTTGATCGATTTCGGAATCGCGCGCTGGGTGAACAAAAAAGAAAAAGGCGTCACCGCCGTCGGGACCATGGGCTATGCGCCGCCGGAGCTGTTCAGCGGCCAGGCCGATGCGCGGGTAGACATCTACAGCCTGGGCGCGACGATGTTTCATCTCTTGACCGGATCGGATCCGCAGGACAATCCGCTGCTGATTTTCGACTTCACCAAGAACCCGCGTCCGCGCCAGATCAATCCATCGTTGTCGACTGAGATGGAGCACATCCTGATCCGTGCGGTGGAATACAAACCGGAGCATCGATTTCAGTCGGGCGCGGAAATGCGGGTGGCGCTGGCCGCGCATCTTGAGAAGCTGCGTTCCGGCCAGGTTAGTTATGGCGTGCCGGCGCAGGAACTCGGCGGCGAAACGATGCGCGTCGCGATGGTGTTCTGCGGATTCTGCGGCGGACGCATCGCGGCGGATGATGTCTTCTGCGCGCACTGCGGATCGAAGCAGCCGCTCGCCGGAACTGATTCGAGTCCCCGTCTCGCCGCGCGGCCCACGGCGAAGCTGATCGTTTCCGGCACGACCGAACTCGATGCGTCCTTCCAATTGCAGCGGGACAGCAACCTGGTTGGCCGCACCGATCCGCTTTCGAACATTTTCCCGGAAGTTGATTTGTCGCGTTTCGATCCCAATACGAAGGTCTCGCGGCGGCACGCGCGCATCTGGCGCGAAGGCGACAACTTTATGGTTGAAGA
>DATLVM010000451.1:0-3697 GCA_035577445.1 Pyrinomonadaceae bacterium | reverse complement strand
CAAGAATCAATCCGTTGTTACACCCGAAGGTGGAGATCATGATTGCGACGGCCATTACGATCGCACCCTTGCCCGGGAAGATCGCATTCATTGTGTCGGTCGCGACGCGATCAGCGCCCTGAATCTTCTCGAAAGGCAGGGTCGCGAGATACGCAACGTTGGCGAGCAGGTACAATGCGATCACGATCAATGTACCGAAAGCGAGCGACAAGGGAATGTTTCGCTTCGGCTCTTTGACTTCGCCCGCGGTGAAAGTGATGTTGTTCCAGGCATCCGCCGAAAACAACGAGCCCGTTTGCGCCACGCAGATGCCGACAAAAAGTCCGAACGCCGTTGCCGCAGTCAATCCGCCGCCAAAATCGTCCAACGATCCCCGCACCTGCCAAAGACTGCCGAAGTTTGCCGAGAGCGCACCCGACCGCGAGCCGATTAGCAACCCCAACAGAATCAATCCGAAGAGCGCCGCGAGCTTCGCAGTCGTGAAAGTGTTCTGAACCAGCTTGCCGAGTTTCAGCCCGCGCGTGTTCATTAAAGTCAGCAAAATGATCAGGAGAATCCCGATCAGTTGCGCGTAGGAAAGTGAAACTGCATAGCTGCCGAAAACGTGTTTCGGCTCAATGATGTATCGAGTTTCCGAGATGGAAGGAACAAGTACGCCGAGGTATCGCGCGAAACCCACGGCCACAGCGGCGATCGTTCCGGTTTGAATCACCAGGAACAACGTCCAGCCGTAAAGAAATCCCCACATCGGCGAGAAAGCTTCGCGCAGATAGACGTATTGGCCGCCGGCCTTCGGCATCATCGCCGCCAGTTCGCCGTAACTCAGCGCGCCGACCACCGTCAGCAGCCCCGTCACGATCCAGACGACCAGCAACCAGCCGGGCGATCCAACCTGTTTCGAGATGCCGCCGGAGACAATAAAAATGCCGGACCCAATCATGGATCCGGCGACGATCATCGTCGAATCGAGCAAACCGAGACCGCGAACAAACCCATGCGCTTTCGTTTGTGTCACTGCGGCAGTTTCTGCCATTCGTGCCTCCAGCCCCGGTGAATCGAAATTAGTTTCGGGCCGATGCTTCCTTAGACTACTGATTTTCGCAGAACTTCTGTGGGGGAGATTGGTGCGCGAGCGGCAATTATACTTAAATGAGTCTGTCTGTCGAGCGTTTTCGACCGCCTGACCCAGGCCGGTTTCACCCGGCGATGTGGTTTTACACATTTCTCTTCGTGGCTAGCCGCATTGTGAGTAGAATGGTTTCGGAGTTAGATCCCCTAAAATGAGATACCAAGTTCCCCTAGCCGCTGCGCTCATCGCGCTCAGTCTTTCGCTTTCAAGTTGTCAGCAAGGCCGTTCCGCTGAAATCCCTAACAACCCGCCGGTCGCGACTTCATCGCCCTCGCTTGAGCCGGCTCAAGCTGCGAACGCTGAGCCCGTTCAGTTAGAAGGACCGAATGCCGTTCCGAAAGACACCCGCATCGTCGTAAACATTCCGGCGTTTCGCATGGACGTGTTTCGCGAAGGCTCGCTGTTGAAGTCGTACAAGATCGGCATCGGTTATCCGCAGTTTCCGCTGCCGACCGGCTTTCGCAAAGCCGAGATGATCATCTTTAATCCGACGTGGACGCAGCCGAACGAATCGTGGGCAGCGAACCCCGGACTGGTTGTTCCGGCGGGGTCCGCGGGCAATCCACTCGGACCGATCAAGGTTCCGATTGGCGGCGCGAACTTGATTCACGGCGGCAAAGATCTCTGGAAGATTGGCACCTTCGCATCGCACGGGTGCGTCGGTCTGACCAACGGCCAGGTTAGAGATTTCGCGAAGGTGCTCGCCGAAGCGACCGACACTGAACTCAAAGAAGACACGATGGCCTGGTACCTGAAAAGGCGGACGCTGACTCAGGTCGTCAAACTAGCCAGGCTGGTTCCCGTTGAGCTGCGCTACGAAACGATCGTCATTGAAGACGGACAGCTGCACATCTACCGCGACGTTTATAACAAGAAGGGAAACACCGAAGAGAATCTTCGCGCCGTGTTCGATGTGAACGGCTTGAACTTTGACGCCGTTGCCTGTGAGGAAAAGACGCGGATGATCGAGGCGCTCGATGTTATGTCGGGCCGGGTAAAGAAAGCTGTGACAGCGGCGCCAACTCCAATAGCGAATCAAACAAAGGAAGAGAAACTTGCCGCCGCTGCGGCGCGAAAGGCCGAGGCAGATCGTGTCCGCGGACTGCGTGCCCAAAAAGAAATCGTAATCGACGTTTCGAGTCTGAGTGGGAAGGGTTATCCGGGGCCAGTGAATCTGAATACCGGAACTGAGTATCTCGCGAAGAACGCCGATGCGCCGACCGTGCCTAAGCCGAAGCGGCCTCGCAGGAATCCAACACCGGCGCCTCTATCAACTCCTGAGGCGGTCCCGACTCCCCGAAGTATTGCCGACCCGCAGTGATCGTTTCGAAGTATTCCGAAATGCGATCGAGAATTTCTTCGACTGAATGCGAATGATAAAGGGCGGTGCGGAAGAGCGCGCCGCCTTGCAGACCGCGGGTGAATTGACCGGCGAGCTGTTTCATCCTGCCGATTGCCGGTAACTTCGGCATGTCCTGCTGAAGCATTTCGAAGTATTCGAGCAGCAGCGCGCGCTTATCTGCGAGCGTAGGTTGAAACGGTTCGCGGCCGTGAATTGAATCTTCAATCTGGCGAAAGATCCAGGGATTCGCCATTGCGCCGCGGCCGATTAAGACTCCATCACATCCGGTTTCTCTAAAACGATCGAACGCTTGTTGGATCGTCGTGACATCGCCGCTGCCTGACACAGGTACTTTCACGACTTTTTTGATTTCGCGGACCAAATCCCAATCCGCCAAACCACGATAGCCTTGTTCCTTGGTGCGGCCATGCAGCGCGATGTGCTCGACGCCGCAGTCTTCGGCGAGCTTCGCAGTATCGACGGCGTTGATGGTTGATTCCGAATACCCCGCGCGAATCTTGATCGTCAGCGGAATCGTGATCGTCTTCTTGATCTCTTTCAAGATCGTTTCCAGCCGCGGCAGATCGCGCAGCAATCCCGATCCGCCGCCATGCTTCACAACTTTCGGCGCGGGACAGCCGCAATTGACATCGAGAATGTCAGCGCCGATTTCTTCGGCCATCTCAGCGGCCATGCGCATGCGTTCGGGCTGGCCGCCGAAAATCTGCACCGCGAACGGCCGTTCGTTTTCATAGAAGCGCATCTGGCGTTTCGATTTGGGATTGTTGCGCGTCAGGCCCTCGACCGAGATGAATTCGGAAACAGTCAGACCAATGCCGCCGCATTGCTTCAGCAGGCGTCGAAATGAAATATCGGTCACACCCGCCATCGGTGACAGCACCAGCGGCGGATTGATCTCGATGTCGCGAATCTTGAAAGGCTTGAGTTCGCTCATAGAAAAGCCACACGAGATTTTAACCCATGTGGCTTCGGTACGCAGGCTTCTAGCCTGCTTTGGCTTCGCATCAGTAGCACGCGAGTCGCGTGCGTACCGTTTACCAATTTACAACCAACTTCTCAGCCTGCTCCCATGCCGGACCGTCGAGTCGCAGCGACGCGCGTTGCAGCCGTTCCGGCTCGGCCAATAACCGTCCGGCGCCGAGCGCGACCGTGGTCAAGTGATCTTGAGGCACGGTGACGTTCAGATTCAGATCGTGTTGCAGGCG
>DATLVM010000450.1:0-7765 GCA_035577445.1 Pyrinomonadaceae bacterium | reverse complement strand
GCGCTCGCTTCACCGCAGCTTTTCCGACGACCATGACGCCTGCGCAGTTCGTGGATAAATTGTTTTCAAACGCTGTGGTGACGCCAACTGCCACTGATCGCAACGCGGCTATAGCCGAATTTGGAGCAGCAAGCACAAGCGGTGATGTGAATGCGCGGTCACGAGCCTTACGCGACGTGGCAGAGAATGCCACGCTCCACGCTCAGGAATTCAACAAGGCATTTGTGCTGATGCAGTACTTTGGATATTTGCGGCGAAATCCATATGACTCGCCGGAACCAACGCTGGATTATGCAGGCTTCAATTTCTGGCTTAACAAGCTGAACAGCTTCGGTGGCAATTACATCAAAGCTGAGATGGTTAAGGCTTTCATTTCTTCGAGTGAGTATCGTCAGCGCTTTGGACCTTGAGAATCGCACTCGTTTCGGCGGGAAGGTTGGGCCGGCCGGAAGAGTTGGCCGAATTTGCCGCGTTCATGTGCAGCGATCGCAACAGCTTCATGAACGGCGAGATCGTGATCGTGGACGGTGGCGCAGTCACTTAATGTGCGGATGTTGATGCAGAAATGCCGGCCAGTTGGTAAACATTGCGGCGACGATCAAGCCCGCAATGCAGACGTAAATCACCCACAGCAGCCAAAAGAAAAAAGCCGTGAAACGCTCCTCGGATGACCAGTGGCCGGTGTCAATCTGATTTTCGTTTTTCGATTTCGTCCACACGTTTTTCCAAGCCGCGAATCGTTCTCACAATTTCGCCCAAGCGTCTAAACGCCGCGGTCGATCGCAGCCAATCTTTATTGTCGAAGCCGGGGATGCCGGAGATGACTTTCCCATCGGGAACGTCATGGCTGGTCGCGCTCTTGGCCGTCAGCACGACGTCGTCACCGATCTTCAAGTGACCGGCGATTCCAACCTGGCCGGCGAGAATCACGCGATTCCCGATGTGCGAACTGCCCGCCAGACCAACCTGCGCGCAAATGAGCGAATCCTCACCAACGGTGCATGAGTGGCCAATCTGCACGAGGTTATCGAGTTTTGCGCCGCGCTTGATGCGAGTTTCATCAGTCGATGATTTGTCGATCGTGGTGCCCGCGCCGATCTCGACATCATCCTCAATTACGACGCGGCCAACTTGGGGAATCTTCAGCCAGCGCTTCTTTTCGTCTTTCGCAAATCCGAATCCGTCGCAGCCGATGACCGCGTTGTTATGAATGATGACGCGGTTACCGAGGATTGTGTTTTCGCGGACCGCTACTCCGGAATGGATCTCGGTGTCGTCTCCGATTGTGACGTTGTCATAGATCGTGACGTTGGCGTGAAGGCGCACGCGGTTTCCCAGCTTGACGTTCTTTCCAATCGACACGTGGGCGTCAATGAAAACTTCCTTGGGAACACGCGAACTGGAATCGATGACCGCAGTTGGATCCCAGTACGGTTCGAAGTCCGCTGCCGGGTTGAAGGCAATCAGAGCCCGAGTAAAAGCGAGATACGGATCGTTCGCGCGCAGGATCGCAAGATCCGCACGCGGAACTTCCACATTATCAGCGACGAAGATCGCCGATGCGCCGGTCGAAGAAATCTTTGGTGTGTAGCGTGGATTGGAAAGAAACGTGACCTGGCCTGGCTCAGCCTGATCGAGCCCCGCTGCGCCGGTGATTTCGATATCACCATCGCTCGATTGAAACTGCGCTTCGGTTTTCGCGGCCAGCTCGGATAGTTTCATGGCAGTTATGCGCTAAATCACGCGGCCGATTCAATTGCACTTTCCCACCCCGGGAAAACCAGCACCGCTGGATGACAACGCAGTGCACGGGCCAGTACCTTCGCGCGTTCCACGGTAAGGCGGATGCGGTCGTTTTCGATGGCGGAAATAGTCGCCTGCGGAATGCCTGTTCTCTTTGCCAGATCCGCTTGCGTTAAGCCCTGGAGCTCGCGAACAATGCGTACTGATTCGCCCACGGATACTTCGATACGCTTTTTCGCCGGACGGAACGTCTTCATTCTTATTTTCTCCGATAGTCGTGCGCCGTGATTGAGACCACTTGGAAAGCCTGCTCGGCCGCAACGACTCGATATCTCACTCGATATTGTAGTCCCAGACGCGAAGAGCGATGGTCTTTCCACTCGCCCCGTAATGCTTCATCGTGAAAGCCCTTGATGGCGCGAAGGCCGACTGGTCCAGAAATCATGGCTATGTCTTTCCATTTCTCATAGCGTTTGAGAATTTCTTTTGGCACCGGTGAAATCTGCTTGTCGATTCGTCGATGCTCAACGATGCGCCACACGATACATTCTGGACAGCTTCAAGAAATACAGTCAAGGAAAGCCGCCTACATCATGCTAACCGGATCAATCTCCAGCGTTACGGACCGCGCATCGCCGCCCGTGTTTTCGAAGTTCTTCAATGCTTCGTCAATCACGGCACGCATCTGCTTGCGGCTACGCGACTTCACCAGCAGTTGAATGCGATGCTCGCCGCGCAAGCGAGCGAACGGCGCGGGCGCCGGGCCGAGGATGCGGGACGAGTGTTCGCGGTTCGCGTCGTTAAGCGCATTCCGAAGCTGTTGCGCAGTGCGCAATGCTGTCGCCGGCTCTTTATGACGGACGAGCAGGAGCGCGAGCGCCACGAACGGCGGATAGCCATGGTTGCGACGGTGGCGAATCTCTTCTTCGTAGAACCCACGATAGTCCTGCGCCGTCGCATGCCGCAGGGCGTAATGGTGCGGATGATAGGTTTGAATCAGGACGCGTCCCGGTAAATCGCCGCGACCTGCGCGGCCGGCAACTTGGGTAATTAATTGAAACGTTCGTTCGGCGGCGCGAAAGTCGGGCAAGCCCAAGCCCGCATCGACGGAAACGACACCGACTAAGGTCACGTTCGGAAAGTCGTGACCCTTCGCGAGCATTTGGGTTCCGACGAGCATGTCGATTTCGCCTTTGCTGAAATCGAGGAACGTCTTCTCGAACTCATGACGGCGCGACTTCGTGTCCCGATCGATGCGACCGATCCGCAAACCCAGGAAACGCTTGCGAAGAATTTCTTCGATTTGCTCCGTGCCTTCGCCAACATAGTAAATGTACTTGCTGCCGCACGCCGGACAGGCGGAGGGCGCGCGCTGATGATGATTACAGTAATGGCACACCAGCGTCTGATCGCCGCGGTGATAGGTGAGCGTCACGTCGCAGTTCGGGCATTCGATCGATTCGCCGCACGAGCGGCAAAGAATGAAGCTCGAGTAGCCGCGACGATTCAGCAGGACAATTATCTGCTCGCGGCGCGAATGCGTTTCATCGATTGCGTGCAGCAATTCATCTGAGAAGACAGCGGGCTTTTTGCGGCGCGCGAAGACCTCCCGCATATCGATGACTTCGGCGCGCGCGAGCGGGCGATTAGCGATTCGTTCGGGCAGTTGGACGTATTTGTATTTGCCGGTTTGGGCGTTGTGAAAAGTCTCCATCGATGGTGTCGCCGAACCAAGGAGGACGACAGCCGATGCCTTTTGCGCGCGCACAATCGCCGTGTCGCGCGCGTGATAGAAAGGCGACTCTTCCTGTCGATACGACGCGTCCTGCTCTTCGTCGACGATGATGACGCCGAGATCTTTGACCGGCGCGAACACCGCTGAGCGCGTGCCGAGCACGACGCGCGCCTCACCGGATCGCAGACGCGACCATTCATCAAAGCGTTCACCTTTCGACAGTGACGAATGAAAGATCGCAATCTGATCGCCAAAGTGCGCGCGCAGTCTGCGCGAGAGGATCGGCGTCAGGGCAATCTCAGGCACCAGCATCATCGCGCCGCGGTTCATCTCGAGCGCCGCCTGCATCGCGCGAATGTAAATCTCAGTCTTGCCGCTGCCGGTTATCCCGTGCAGCAGCGTCGGCGCAAATTCCGCGGCCTTTAGAGATTGTTCGACTATTTGTAACGCTTCGGTCTGTGCGCCGGTCAGTTGAAAATGTTCGGTCTCAGGAAGTTCAGCACGCGACAGCGGATCGCGCCGCAGGTCAGTTTCGAATTCTTCGGCCAAGCCGTTCTTCACGAGAGTGTGGATGACTGACTCGCTGATGTGCGCTTGTTCGATCAGATCGGCGACGGGCATTTCGTTTCCATTCGCCGCGAGAATCTCAATTGCGCGTTGTTGAGCCTTCGTGATGCGCGCTCCATCCGAAGAAGGATTGATCAGTCGAAGAGCTTTACGCCGCTTTGCTCGCGTTGGAGTTGCCCGCGTGCGATAGGCGAGTTCGATCAGTCCTTCATGTTCGAGCGTGCGTAGCCACTGCGGCGGGCGTTTCGATCCCATCCGCAGGCAGAACGCGTTCAACTCGAATTCGCCTTCGTTCGCCAGCAACGCTAATGCACGGTCGGTGCTCGACCCACCCGTTGGCGCAGGTGGTACTGACTCGTTTGCTGTGGCCGCGCGTGCTGAGCTGTGGCCGGGCAAGCTGATCGATTCTCGGCCGACTTTAGTAATCGAAATTGTTCGTTCCACACTCGCATTGATTCCCGCCGGAAGCGCCGCGCGCATGACTTCGCCCCAGGGCGCTGCATAGTATTCCGAAACCCAATGCGTGATCTCCAGAACTTCCGGTGTCAGCGGCGGATCGACATCGAGTAATTCCTGGATCTCTTTCAATTCGGATTCGACCAAGCTTGTACCGGTGCGCAGTTTAGGAAGCAATGCGACGACGTATCCCACCGTCGGCTTGGTTCCCAACTGGACCATCACGCGCGATCCGACGCGGGTGGCGGCCTGCATTGAATCCGGGAGCTTATACGTGAATAGCTTTCGCAAATGGACCGGCACGGCCACTTGAGCGAATTGCGGCGCACTGGGTTGTTCTGCGGCGGCGGTCATGGAAGGAACTCTGCGCGAAGCCTATCGTGAAACGATAGCAGAAGGAAACGGAAACGCTGTGGTTTAGGACTTCGCCTTCGGCGGATTGGTTTGCAGGTAATCGCGAACCATCTTGAGATCTTCCCAGGTCTCTTTCTTCTTCGAAGGATCGCGAAGCAGGTAAGCAGGGTGGAACGTCGGCATGACTTTGATGCCGCGGAAGTTCTGGAATTTCCCGCGAATGCGCGTGATGCCTTCGCGCACTTCCAAAAGATTTCGCAGTGCAGTATTGCCCATGACAACGATCACTTCGGGCTGGATCACTGCTATTTCTCGGAACAGAAAAGGCCGGCAAATCGCGGCTTCTTCGAGTGTCGGTTGTCGATTGCCCGGCGGCCGACATCGATTCACATTGCCGATGATCACCTCTTCACGTTTCATGCCCATCGCTTCGATCATCTTTGTCAGCAACTGGCCGGCGCGTCCGACGAAAGGCTTGCCCTGCGCATCTTCATCGGCGCCTGGTGCTTCCCCAATGAACATCAAACGAGCACTGTGATTGCCGTGCGTGTTCACGACTTGAGTGCGGCCTTCGCACAAACCACATCGCGTGCAATCGCCTATGTCGCGCCAGATGTTTTCAAGCGTTTCAGTGGCGCGAGGAAAGACTGACGTCGCTGGCGCGAGGCCTTCGAATAAGACTTCCTGCGGCGCGAGGGCCTGGGGATGTGCTGCTTTTGGCGCCGGCGTAGCGGCATCTCCTGCCGGCGATTGATTGGGTTTTGTCAGCAGCGCATCCGGCGCCTGAACAACCCTCGTAGCTGACAAATCGACGGTCTCGACACCGAGTTCGCCGAGAAATCGGGCTTGCTCGCGAGCCTCTCGCAGAATCTCGGTCAATTCGATTTTGACTTGTTCTGTCATGAATTAGGCAGTTCTCGCGGCGGAAGCACGACGACGCAGCTTTACGATCTCATCGAGGATCCTTTGGGCGACTTCGATCTTCGACATCAACGGAAATTTGATCGGATCAGGTTGACCGTTGAGTAAGATCGTCACGGCGTTAGCGTCAGAATCAAATCCCGCGTCTGAGCGCGAGACATCATTTGCGACGATCATGTCGAGATTCTTCGCCGTGAGTTTTTCACGAGCGTTCGCTAACACGTCGTTTGTCTCGGCGGCGAAACCAATAATCAGTTGCCGATTAGACCTGATGCGCGCCACCTCGGCAAGAATGTCCGGAGTGCGCTCGAGTTTCAATTCGAGTTCCGTTGTTGTCTTCTTGATCTTTGATTCAGAAACGTTCCGCACGCGGTAATCAGAGACGGCAGCGGCGCCGATGAAAATCGTGGCTTCAGCCATCGCAGCTGTCACAGCCGACTGCATTTCTTCAGCTGTTGTCACGCGCGTGAGAGAAACACCGACGGGCGGAGTAACGGCCGTGACGCCGGCGATCACGCGCACGCGCGCGCCACGGTTTCGCGCCGCTTCTGCCACTGCGTAGCCCATTCGTCCCGACGAACGATTAGAGATGAAACGAACCGGATCGATCGGTTCACGAGTCGCTCCGGCTGTGACGACTATTGTCTCGTCTGCAAGATCCGATTCGGGAGTGGCCGTCGTCCCGGGCGCCGAACCTTGCTTCGCAAGTAATTCCAAGGCGCGCGTCACTATATTTTCTGGTTCGCTCAGACGGCCAGGACCGATTGTGCCGCAAGCCATCTCGCCTTCATCCGGCGTAATGATGTAGACGCCGTGCTCCCGAAGCTTCTGAACGTTTCTTTGTGTCGCCGGGTGCTCCCACATGACGGTGTTCATCGCCGGCGCGACGATCACGGGCGCCGTGCACGCCAGGTACGTCGAAGTGATGAAATCGTCGGCCACTCCGTTGGCAAGCTTCGCCAGCGTGTTGGCGGTGGCCGGCGCGATGACAAACAAATCTATGGTCTGGGAAAAGGTGATGTGCGCGATAGGATCGGGGTTGTCGGGCGCATAATCATCGACCAGCACGTAGGATCCGGATAACGCTCTAAACGTCAGCGGCTGAACGAATTCACATGCGTGTCGGGTCATAGCAACCCGAACTTCGCAGCCTGCTCGCTGGAACCCGCGCAGCACCTCTATGCTTTTGTATGCAGCGATGCCACCAGTTATTCCGAGAGCGACACGCTTAACCGATCCTTCACGCTCTTGCATTTGAAATTGAAATGTAACATCGCTGAATTGAGTGCGCAACGAACCGGTTTATCTGCGCTCCTATAATCTCCGCCAATTGTTCGTCAGGTTACTGGTCAGCAGCACATCATTCAGTTAAAGTAGAGTCGCTTTGATGCAAACGCTGGCTGGATGAGCCGTCACACCGAGAGAGGTCGCTTGCTATGCGTCGCCTAATCCTTTTATTCGCGTACTGTTTTACTTTCGTGTTCTTGTTACTCGCGACCTCTGTCGCGGCTGCTCAAACTTCGAAGAATTCGGTAACGCGAGACGGCGAATTCGGGCCAGTGGTGCGAGCCTACCTCGGCTATCTTCGCAACGAGCAGGAAGTGGTTGATGATCGGGCAAGCCGAAGAGAAATCACCGCCGGGTATTACCGCCGCAACTCAAATCGTATTCACGCGCTCCGGCAAATGGCGGTGCGGTTGGTGCGGGATAGTGGAAATGATTATGTGCCGGAGCTGGAGGCTGTAACGATTGACGAACTCGGTAGCTTGTTCGAGCATCCGCCGCGACCTGCGGATCTTCGCTCTCACGAGGTTGTCGCCGACAAGTTTCGCTTTCTCGGGGTCCAACGTTCTGGTGAGACTTTCTACCTGTTCGCGAGACTAGATCCTTACGAACAAGCCGAACTTATTCAAAAGCGGGTTAACGCCCCAACTAGCACAAGTGAATCGGGGAATCCATCTGGTCAAAGGGTAGGGAACAGCACAACTC
>DATLVM010000449.1:0-2286 GCA_035577445.1 Pyrinomonadaceae bacterium | reverse complement strand
GCATCATAAAATAATTGTAGTCCTCCTTTTCATTCATTGCCTTTGCCATCTGCGCGATGCACCAATCGTCATAAGCATATTCGAGCGTCTTCGAGACTGATTCCTTCTCGTCTTCCAGCTCGATGTAGCCTTTGCTCTTGTATGCTTGCAAACCGTCGCGGTCGAGTTCGGCGCTGTGCTTCATCGCCTCGAAAGCGAGGTTGAGATCGAACCCATCGATTCCTTTAGCGGCGGCGTCGGCAATCACTGAGGCTGCGTGATAACCGATCATGGTGTCGGTCTCATTTGCAGCCAATTCCCAAACCGGCAGACGTCCGCCCTGCTGATACTGAGCGAGAAACGTATTGATGAAATCACGCGTGCGCTTTTGATCGATGATCATGTAGAGCGGATGCGCTGCGCGAAACGTGTCCCACAGCGAGAAGACCGTATAATTCTCGAAGCCCGAGGCAGTGTGAGTCTGGAAATCACGCCCGCGATATTGCCCGTCGACATCCATGAAAAGGTTCGGCGCGAGCATTGAGTGATAGAGCGCCGTGTAGAAGGTCTTCAGTTGCGCATCGGTGCCGCCGGTTACCTGAATCTTATTCAGTTCTTTTTGCCAGGCGATATCGGCATCTTCTCTGACTCTGGAAAAGTCCCATTGGGGAATCTCGGCCGCGAGGTTCCGGCTCGCGCCGGCAATGCTGACAGCCGAGATTCCTATCTTCACCAGAACCGGCTCGCTGCTCGGGTCAAAGCTGAAGAACGCTTTCACGTTCGTGCCGCGAGCTTCCTGAATCGGCTGCGCGGCGCCGCCATCCGGCGAAATACCCCAACCGCTGAACGGCCGCGAAAGCTCGCCGGCGAAATAGACAATTTGATCTTTGGCCCACGCTCGCGATCTACGCCAGCCCACGAAGGTCGTGCCGCCGGTAATTCTCAAATAGGAATCGAGGACGCGATCGCGATGAGTCAGATCAAGAACGATGTTGGCTTTGGCATCTGGCGGGTAAGTGTAGCGATGAATGCCGGCCCGCCGCGTCGCAGTCAATTCCACTAGCACCGCGTTGTAGAGCCTGACCGAGTAGTAACCAGCGCGCGCATGTTCGCTGTGGTGACTGAAGCCTGAGGCGTAGTCCTGGTTTGCGAGTTTGACCTCACCAACGGTCGGCATCAACAGGATGTCGCCGTAGTCCGAAATGCCGGTGCCGCTCAGATGCGTATGACTGAAGCCGTAGATAACGTAGTCGGAGTAGTGATAGCCGGAGCACCCGTCCCAACCAGTAAGCCGCGTGTCCGGACTGAGTTGCACCATTCCGAACGGCATGGTCGCGCCGGGATAAGTGTGACCATGTCCGCCCGTACCGATGAAGGGATCGACGTAACGGGTCAAATCCTGCTGACCAAGAATGCCCAATGGCACGGAGAGCATCAGGCAGATGATGGCGAGGACCCTGAAAAGAATACTGTGGCTGAGTTGTGAGCGGATTTCGTAAGGGCTGAGTTTTGATCCGAGTTCAAGGCTCATCTTCAACTCTCGGGCAGCTCAACTCGCTTTGATAAATTAGCGAACCGCAGGTCTTGAAGTTCCGTCTGAGATTTCCACAGAGAACGAGGATTAAAGCGGCGAGATTGTAGCCGACTACTCGTACTCAGGCCAATAATTCAGGTCGTCACCGGCCGCTTGATCACTTACGTGCGCTGAATTCGCGATGATAGTTGTCCCATCGCGATTTCTGTTCGGTCATGAACTGGATGAATTCGGGCGTTTGTCTGATGCGATTCAGATGAGCGGTGCGTTCCAGCACTCGCCCCGCAGCAGCGCCGCCGCCCCTTCGAAGGTGAAGGCGAGCGCGAAGAGCTCAAGAAACGCATAGACCGCCTTGTCACCGGCCGGAGGAGCATCAGTCTCGCTTCGGCTTTCGGATTTCACACTGCTGACCGCCCCCGTTGATTTCGGATTTCGCTCGAGGCGCTGTAGGTCGATTCGCAATTCCGCAGCGTTCTGATAGCGGAGATTGCGATTCTTCTCCAGGCACTTACCGACGATCCGCTGCAACTCCGGCAGCAAATTCGGCGCGTACTGTGACAGCCCGGCGGGTTCCTGATTGAGAATCGCCGCAATGGTCTCGGCCACGCTCTGACTGGCAAACGGTTGACGCCCACTTAACATCTCGTACAGCACCGCGCCAAGACTGAAGACGTCCGTGCGCGCATCGACCTGTTCGCCCTTGACCTGCTCAGGCGACATGTAGGGCACCGTGCCCAGGATCATTCCGGGAGTGCTCAACAAAGCCTGGGTCG
>DATLVM010000448.1:0-3631 GCA_035577445.1 Pyrinomonadaceae bacterium | reverse complement strand
CATCGTGGCGGCGCCACTGTTTCTCCACTTCAGCGCGATCTATCCGGTTCGCTATCACTTGTTCGAAGATCGTCGCTGGCGAACGGTGTTGCTGTATGCGCCGGCGTTTGTCTTGCTGGGTTTTGCGAGCGTCATCTTCCTACACGACGAATTGGTGAAGCTGATTCCGCACCAACTGCTGGACTACTCGCCGAATCTCGTGGCGCGCTTTTACAAAGCGTCGTTCATTCAATTCACAGTTGCGTTCGTTGCCAGCGCGGTGTTGCTGGTGCGCCGGTTCATGATCAGCAAGAACGCGGTCGCGCGACAGCAGTTGAAGTGGGTCGTGTGGGGCGCCGTGCTGGCGATTGCGCCGTTCACCTTGCTGTACGCGATGGGCTACATCGTCGGCGAGACCGCGCAACCGCTAACCGACTTTGCGTTGCTGCCGTTGATTCTGATTCCGCTGTCGTTGGGCTACTCGGTCGTTCGTTATCGTTTGATGGACGTTGAGTTGGTCGTCCGGCGCGCCGCGGTGTACGCGCTAACTACGCTGGCAATCGCCCTGGCGATCGGAGCTATCGTCTACTTCGCGGGCTTCTATGCCTTTAGCGGCCAGTTAGCTTCGACCAGCGAGATCACTCTGCGCCTCATTATCTCGGTAACGGCGATGGCTGTGATCGTCATGATTGCCGCGCCGGTAAAGAATTTCCTGCAGGAGCGCGTCGATCGAATCTTCTATGGCCGCCGTTACGACCTGCGCAATAGCTTGCTCGATTTTGGACGCACGATTTCGGCCACGACGGCGCTTGATCCTTTGCTCGACTCGTTGATTAGTCGCTTGCGCGAAGTCATGAACGTCGAGCGGCTGTCCATCTTTATTGAAGACAACTACGCGCCCGGAGGTTATCGCGTTGCGCGCACGGCCGGGTTATCAGCACCGATGAGCGTCCCCGCAGATTTTCGCGAGATGATTCGCACGCGCTCGGCTGAGAGCGGCGTGGTTCGATCAGACGACCTCGAACAGGCACCCGAAGGTGACGGTTACGTGCGGCGCGTGTTGCATTACTACGTCCCTTGCGTGGTGCGCGGGCGGATGGTGGCCGTCATCGGTCTCGGCCGCACCGCCGACGGGGCCTTGCTTTCTTCGGAAGACGTCGAGATTTTGCGTACCGTGTCGGGCTACATTGCCGTCGCGATCGAAAACAGTTTGCTCTATCAGGAGCAGCAGCAGCGTGCGGCCGAACTCGAACTGCTCAAGGAATTCAACGAATCTATCGTCGAGTCAATCAACGTAGGCCTAATGGCCGTAGACCTCGACGGCCGGATCACGCGCCTGAACGCGGCGTTGGAACAAATTTTTTCCATCACCAGCGACGTGGCGATCGGCAAGCGAGTGGAAGAGTTGTTCGCGGATGATTTCGCCGACACGCTGCGCCAGGTACTCGGTCCCGGTGGCTGGAACCTCCATCAGACGCGCCAAATTTATAAGTTGCATACAGCGACGCACGCGGGACGTTCGATCGTTTTGAACATTGCGCTGGCGCCGCTGCGCGCGGATTCGACCGATTCCGACGAACAGACTGGCGCCTTGGTTGTGTTCGAAGATGTGACTGAGCGCCTGCACCTGGAAGAGCAATTACAACAGCGCGAGAAGCTTTCTTCCATTGGTTTACTGGCCGCCGGTGTCGCACATGAAGTAAACACGCCGTTGACGGGAGTGTCTTCCTACACGCAGATGCTGCTCAGCATGCTGCCCGAAAACGATCCCAAGCATGCCCTGCTCGAAAAAGTCCGGCGTCAGGCGGACCGCGCCACCGAGATCGTCAACAATCTGCTGAACTTTTCGCGCACTGGTAACGCCGCGGAATTCAGTTCAATCGATGTACATCGGGTGCTCGACGACACTCTCCAGTTGCTCGAGCCGCAACTGCGTCGCAGTCAGATTCAAATCATCCGCGAATATGGCGACGGCCTGCCTGAGGTTCACGGCAACTCAGTGAAGCTGCAACAAGTTTTCACGAATCTGATTCTCAACGCCCGCGATTCCATCGCGAACGGCGACGGCCGCATCACCCTGGCGACGAGCAATGGTGAAGAAGGATTGCTGACGGTGGAAGTCTCGGATAACGGCGTCGGTATCGAGCCTGAAGACGTCGCGAAGATCTACGATCCGTTCTTCACTACCAAAGGAGTGGGACGCGGCACGGGTCTCGGGCTGGCAGTCACTTATGGAATCGTGCAGGAGCATTCCGGCCATATAAACGTTGCGAGTACGCCCGGCCTGGGTACTACTTTCCGCATCACTCTTCCCACGCGCGATCCCCGCGCGCGCCTGCAAGCCACGGCGATCTAGTGGCACAGACTTTAGTCTGTGTTGCTGGATTGGACCTCGCTTCAATGTTAATCTCACCGTTTTTGAAGGCATCTTTGATTCGACACAGACTGAAGTCTGTGCCACCCAATTATGGCTAGAAGAGGATCAGTGCTCGTCGTCGATGACGAGGAAATAATGCGAGACGTGCTCGAGACGCTTTTGTCGTCCGAAGGCTATCGTGTCGATCTCGCCAAGACCGGCGAAGAAGGTCTGGATGCCTACACGAAGCGTGCTTACGACGCGGTGTTGCTGGACGTTTCGATGCCGGGCATCGGTGGATTGCGCGCGCTGGAATAATTCTTAAAGCTGGATCCTGATGCAGTGGTCCTGATGATCACTGCTTATGCAACGTTCGACACAGCCATCGCGGCCTGGGAAAAAGGCGCGTTTGGCTGCATCCGCAAACCGTTCCAGAACGAGCATATCAGCGCGCAAGTCGCGGCGGGCGTCAAGCGGCGGCGCAAGGAAGAAGAGCGCCGGTCGCTGCGACAAGCTATGAGCCGCGAAGTCGATCGCGGCGCAATCGTCGGCCGGTCCGACGTGATGCAGGAAATCTTTCGCATCGTTGAACAGGTTGCGCCGGCGCGCTCGACAATCCTCATCACCGGCGAGAGCGGCACCGGAAAAGAACTCATCGCGAAAGCCATTCACGAGGCGAGTCCACGCATCACCAAACCTTTCGTCACGGTCAACAGCTCAAACATTCCGACCGAATTATTGGAATCGGAATTGTTCGGTCATACGCGCGGCGCGTTTACGGGCGCCATTGCGGCCAAGAAGGGCTTGTTCGAAGTAGCCGATGGCGGATCGATCTTTCTCGATGAGATTGGGGACATCCCTCCGGAAACACAGGTTCGTCTCTTACGTGTGATCCAGGAACGCGAGTTCACGCCGTTGGGTGACACCAGCCCGCGACGCGTCGACGTGCGCATCATCGCTGCCACCAACATCGATTTGAAGGAAGCGGTACGGCAGGGAATGTTCCGCGAGGATCTTTATTACCGTCTGTCAGTCGTGCCAATCGAGTTGCCGCCGCTGCGCGATCGCAAACAGGACGTGTTGCCGCTGGCGCAACATTTCATCCGAAAGTACAACGCCGAAAACGGACGGACCGTTTCTGAGCAGATCGCGCCTGAAGTTTTATCTCTGCTGGAAAATTATTCGTGGCCCGGCAATGTCCGCGAGCTCGAGAACGCCGTCGAGCGCGCCGTGGTGATCGCGCCGGGAGATGAGATCAGTCGCGAATGCCTGCGACCGGAGATCTCTGATCCGCAA
>DATLVM010000447.1:0-6601 GCA_035577445.1 Pyrinomonadaceae bacterium | reverse complement strand
AGGCGGCGTCGTTAGTGAAGCACTTCATCGACGAGCGCGCGGAGGTCGCGCTGGTGCTCGGAAGGGAACGAGGCCGGTTTGGTTCCGGCCTTGAACATTTGTATGCGTGTTTGAAGAGACTCGCGTTGGTCGAGCCTGCGCGCGACTCTGGTGTGGCCTTCGACCTCGAAGAGATTGTCGAGTCCGCTGCCGCTTCAGGGCCGCGCGCCGATACTAACTACTTGATCGTGCTCACGACCGCCGCCCGCGGATCGATTCCACCGAACGTGTGGCGAAGGGCGTATGTGATTTATTTGTAACGCGCGCTGGTACTTTGAGAACTCGCACAGCCTTCGTTGTCCATGAGTCCAGCGAACAGGCATCAAAAACTCAATGCGATGAGCTAAGACCCGGCAGTTCTTTGAAGACCGAAATCTAGCTCTCGCGGAGGGGTAAGTGAGGAGTTACCGCGCCTTCAAACTTCCATCATAAGCAATTCACAGCAGGAGTATCGCTATCTCGTTTGGTTGGTCGTTCGTGAACTCTCACCCTGACGGTCTCTCAAACAGGAAGGCAAAGGTAGCGCGTAAAGGCGGTTGGAACGCCGAGCGAAAAGAGTTAAGCTTTGCGTGAGGAACAATGATGAACGCAATCTATCAAGGCAAAGCGGACGAACTCGATCAAGACTTTCTTGACGCCCTCAAAGCTACCTTCAAAGACAAAGAAATCGAAATCGCCGTTTACGAGCGGGACGAAACTGCTTATCTCTTGCGCTCAGGGGCCAACCGCGAACACCTCAAGCAAGCCGTGGCTGACATTGAGAACTCGCAAAACATCGTCACTCCTGAGCAGGAGCAGTTTCAGTGAGACTGATCGCCTTTTATCAAACGGCTTTCGACGACTACAACAACTGGGCGCAAACGGACAAGAAGGTCTTTGAGCGACTACGCCGAATGATTGCGGACAAGCGCCAGGAATCCATTTGAAGGCATCGGCAAGCCTGAACCACTCAAGCACGAACTCAAGGGCTACTGGTCGCGCCGAGTCACCGATGAGCATCGCTTGGTTTACAAAGTGACGGAAGACTATCTCATCATTGCCTCTTGCAAGTATCACTACTAGCAGCGGCCTTACCGGCTTCTGCCGTTAGAACTCACTCTATTGATTCCGTTATACCAATCAAATCATCAATCGAAACATCGAGAGCTTGAGCCAGACTGAGAAGCGAAAAGTCCTTGTTGGTTGGTTGCCCGTAAGCTGTCACCTTGGCTTACCGCGAACCTTTCGGCTTGTAGCGTTCAATCAGCAAATCCTGCCGGCTTGGTTCCTTGAATTCTCGACCGCGGATGAACACATGTTCAGCTCGAGTTGAGAACTCAAATGGATCGCCGCTCCACACGACGAGATTCGCATCGCGG
This sequence comes from Pyrinomonadaceae bacterium, assembly GCA_035577445.1. Lineage (GTDB taxonomy): Bacteria > Acidobacteriota > Blastocatellia > Pyrinomonadales > Pyrinomonadaceae > UBA11740. Next base: position 5,204 of record DATLVM010000447.1, on the reverse strand, counting down.
CCAGCTTGCAATGAACCGACGCGATCGCTCAATCCGAACAGCTCTGCCGGTGTCAGCGTAATCGCCCGCAGAGCATCGTCATAATTCATGCCATACGCGACGGCGTTGCCGGCTTCATACTTGATGTTGCGAGCATTGAAGCGCGATTCATCACTGTCATCGTTGCCGACCAGAACCACCTGAACGCCCGCGCGTCGCAAGATCGCCGCGGTTTCTTGACGCTGGTTGAGATGCGCAAAACTGTCGGGGATATTGTTCATTGCGCCGGTCAAAACAGGCACGTGCGCTGCGGCAAGACGATCGGCTGCCAGCCAGCTTTCGGCGCCGCCCGAGATTATCAACTTAAGTTTATATTCACGCGCCAACTCCAATGCCGCGTCAATCTCGTCCACGCGATCCGCATCGATCATGATCGGCATTCGGCCTTGCACGACCGGAATCAGGGCTTCCAGATCGGCAGCCGGAGCGCTAAGCGCTCGCGTCGCCGCGCGATCGTAATCAAGCAGATGGGCCATATAGAACTTCACGTCGTCAAACAGCATCCGCAGTTTGCCCATCAATTCACCGCGCGAGTTCGTACCGGCGGATTGAGCATCATCGATTTGCGCGATCATCGCTACGGGTGAACGACGGATCACTTCGGACCGCAAACCGCTGCCGAGATCGATGGCGGCTGCCTGGCCGGCAATCAATCCTCCGCGCGGCGTGATGATGACGGTCGTGACACCTTCGCTACGCGTCGGAGCAAACACCGAAGAAGAGGGATTCAAACCTTGCCAGACTTTGAATGCAGCGGCGATGTTGTTGTTGCCCTTAGCGGCAGCGTCGTTTGTGTCGCGCACTTGGCCAATTTCAACCAGGCCGATCGTGGTGATCGAATTGATCAATCCCGGGGTCACGATCTTTCCCGTTGCATCAATGCTTTGCGCGCCCGCAGGGATGTTGACGTTAGCGCCAACTGCGACGATGACGCCGTCGCGAATCAGCACCGTGCCGTTCGCGATCGGCGGCCCGCTGACGGGATAAACTTTTCCGCCAGTGATTGCGATTGTTTGCGACCAGACGGGAAAGGAAGCAGCGACAACGACGACAATTGCCAGAAGTAATTCGCGCATCTTAGTTGTCCTCCTTTACCAGGCCGAGTTCAAAATCTGTCCGCCACTTTTCAGTCTTGTCAGCGCGATCAAACATCATTGCACCATCGATCCAAACCTTCTCGGCTCGCGTGTAAATGCTGAAGGGATTGCCTGACCAAAGCACGACATCGGCGTTCTTGCCGACTTCGATCGAACCGATCTTGTCGTCGAGCCCCAGGGCCCAAGCGGGATTGATCGTCAGCCACTTGACGGCTTGATCCTCTGTGACGTTGATGCCCGCCGCGCGTCCTGCGTACATCGCTTTGGCAACTTCCTGATTCAAACGCTGAGCGCCGAGCGCGCTGTCTGAGTGAATCATCGCACGCGCGCCGACCGCATCAGTGATCGCGAGATTCGCCTTAACCGAATCGTTCGCTTCCATCTTGAAACCGCCCCAGTCGGCCCACTCGGCGGCGCCGATACCGTTGGCTTTCAGCAGGTCGGCAACTTTGTAGCCTTCCACAGTGTGATGGAACGCGCGAATCTTGTAACCAAACTCTTTCGCGATATCGATCATCTGGGCCATCTCGTCCGCACGATAACAGTGGTTGTGAACGAGTATGTTTCCGCGCAAGACTTCCGCCAGCGTTTCTAATCCCAGATCCCGCGTCGGCGCGTCGCCTTTGTGCGTCGCGTTCCACGTGTCCCACTTGCGGCGGTAAGCTTCGGCTTGTATCCATGCCGCGCGATAACCAGCAACGTTGCCCATGCGCGTGGACGGCCCGCGCTGTTGATAAACGCGCTTCGGATTCTCTCCGCAGGCCATCTTCAAACCGTACTTCGCGCCGGGAAACTTCATGCCCTGGACTGTTCGAGAGGGAACAGCTTTCACTACCACGCTTCGTCCACCGATCAAATTCGCCGAGCCCGGCAGAATCTGCATCGTGGTCACGCCCCCGGCCAGCGCGCGCGGAAACTGCGGATCCTGCGGCCAGACTGAATGTTCGGCCCAGACGTTTGCCGTCACCGGATTCGTGGCTTCGTTGCCGTCGCTGTTCGCGTCTACGCCAGGCGCCGGATAGTCGCCAATGTGCGAGTGCACGTCGATGATTCCCGGTGTGACGTACTTACCCGTACCATCAATCACGACGGCATCGGCAGGAGCACTGACGCTCGTTCCCACCGCGGCGATTTTCCCATCGCGCAGCAGCACCGATCCGTTTTGAATCGTCGGTCCGGCGGCCGTCATAATCGTCGCATTCCGAATAAGTGTCGGGCGACGCGGGAACGGCTGATACGTGCTCGGAAACGGATCGGCACTCGGAGTTGATACGCCACCCGGTCCGGGCGGAGTTGATGGTGACGGCGATGCTTCAGGTTTAGCTTGGCCTGTTTCCTTTGATTGTTGGGCCAAAGGCACTTGCTGAATCGAAAACGCGAGCACGAGGCAGGCGACGAGCGAAATTCGGTAGAGTGATCTCATATTCTTTTCTCGGATGTGGACTGCTGGAGTCGCGCATTCTCTTACACTGAAATCGAAAAGTCCACAGCTTTCTTCGCGTCTGTTAAGATACGCCTGCTTCAAAGACGATCCGCAAATTGATGTCCTCTACCGCCACCGCTCAAACGCAAAAGTCGATCCCTCATAACGCCCGCAAAGCATTCGTGCTGATGGCTGTCTGCTTCACTTTGTCCGGCGCAGCGGGGTTGATTTACGAAGTGCTGTGGATGCGCATGCTTGGGCTCGTCTTCGGCGCAACGACGGTGGCGATCAGCGTAGTGCTAACAGCGTTCATGGGCGGTTTAGCGCTGGGCAGCGCGATCGGCGGGAAAGTGGCGGGTCGATTGGGGAATGCCTTGCGCGCATATGGCGTCATCGAGATCGCGATTGGTTTCTGCGCGATATGTCTGCCGCTGATATTTCGCTTCGCGGATGCGCTTGACGCAACTGTTTGGCGGACGATTCACCCCGGAGGCCTGCTGTTTGGCCTGTTTAGATTTGTGACGGTGTCCGCTGTTTTGCTGATCCCCACAATGCTCATGGGCGCGACACTGCCCATCATCATCAGTGCTGTGCGTCAATTTGGAGATTCGCGAGCAGTTACCATCAGTCGACTCTACGGATTGAATTTGCTGGGCGCGATCGTTGGCACGATCATCGCGGCGTTTTTCTTCTTGCCGGCATTCGGCATTCGCCTGACGATTTGGATCGCGGCCGCTACTAACATCGGGGTTGGAATCGCGGTGCTGCTGTCTGATCGCTGGTCACATTCCCATGGCCATTCAACCAACCGCCAATCTCTCCAAGCTGATATTGCTCAAGCTGAAGTTCTGGTTATAGCAGAGAACCGTCGGGCGTTTTGGTTTATCTGCGCGTTCTGCTCAGGATTAGTCACCATCGGCATGCAAATCATTTGGTCGCGTCTGCTGGCGATGATCATCGGGTCCAGCACGTATGCATTTGCGCTGGTGCTGGCGCTGTTTCTGTTGGGCCTGGCTTTAGGTGCATGGATCGTGAGCCTTACCGTCACAAGCGATTCCAACCGGCCGCGCCGCGTCGTATTCCTGGTTCAGTTGTTCACAGTGGTTGCGCTATTCATGAGTTTGAAGATTACGAATGCGGTTCCGGAAATGCTCGTATCGATCGGATTCCGTTTCGGCATCAACTCATGGGCCGGGTTGTTGGCCCTCCAGGCACTGGCCGCGATGATTCTCATTCTGGTTCCGGCCACGCTGATGGGAATGATCATGCCGATTGTTTTGACTTGGGCCGCACAATCACCGGCGCCGGATTCATCAGTCGCGAAGACAGTTGGACAGGCGTACGCGCTAAACACGTTGGGCGCAATCGCCGGCGCCCTTGTGACGACGTTTGTGCTGGTGCCCATGGCGAGTTCCAAGTTCGCAGCGTTCTGCATGGCTGCGATATCGCTAGGCGTTGCGGCCGTCGCCTGTCAGCGCGGAGGGTCAGAATGGGATCGGACGCTCGTGCGGAGCCTCTCTGTCGGGGCCGCGGCCGTGTTGATGATCGCGATGCTCTTCGTTTGGCCGCGACTGAATTTGAGTGAGCTTTCGGTCGGCGCATACGACAGCTACATTCGGGTGCTGGCGAAAGCCCGCGGCGGCGCGCCAACCGATCGGCAATCGAATCGGCCCGACGATCATCGTTTGCTGATGTACGCCGAGGGCCGCACGGCAACTGTTTCGGTACGTCGCGATTGGGGGATCACTTCAGTCGCCATCAACGGACGCACGAACGCCTCCGATGCTGATGACATGCCGACGCAGGTAATGCTGGGCCAGTTGGGCGTGCTCACCGCGCCACGTCTCGACAACGGACTCATTGTTGGTTTCGCCACCGGAGTCACCGCTGGCTCGGTCTTGCAGTCGCCCATCAAATCTCTTGAGGGCGTCGAGATTGAACCAGCGGCCATCGCGTCGTCGAGCTTCTTCGAACACGTGAATAATCGCCCTCTGCAGGATTTACGTTTGCGAATGATCGTTGATGACGCGCGAACCTATCTGCGCGTGAACCCAACCCAATACGATTTGATTGTCAGCGAGCCGAGCCATCCCTGGGTGCCCGGCGTCGCGAACCTCTTCACGCGAGAGTTCTTCGCGCTCGGTCGTGAGCGCCTGCGTGATGACGGCATCTTCGTGCAATGGCTCCAGATTTATCAGCTCTCGACAGAGAATCTGCGGTCGGTGCTGGCAACTTTCCACCAGGTCTTTCCGCACGCCGCTGTATTTCGGATTGAAGGATCGGCGAAAGGGAAGGACTTGATTTTGATCGGAAGCCGCCAACCGATTCGACTCGATCTCATCAGCGATCGGATGAAGGACGAGCGAGTTGCGGCCGATCTAAAACGGGTTGGCCTCGCGAATTCCACCGATGTGATGGCGTGGTTTGTTTGCGACGAATCAAAGCTTGGCCCCGCGGTCGCCGGCGCAGTTATCAACGCTGACGACAACATGCACGTCGAAACAGTCGCGCCGCGCGAAGCGTTTCGTCCGACGATGGACGAGAATTCCGCTTGGATCGACAAGCTGCGGACGCCGAGCAAACCATAGGCGGTCTATCCGAACTGATCGCCGACGCTGACCCGTGTGCCGTTGAGAAAATCGCGC
>DATLVM010000446.1:0-4148 GCA_035577445.1 Pyrinomonadaceae bacterium | reverse complement strand
ACGGCTGAGAACGTCCGGTTGATTGGTGATTTGCTCGAAGGTATCGACAAGGACCGCGCCGAAGTCGTAATGGACGTCAACATCTATGAGGTCAATCGCTCCGATCTGTTGCAAATAGGAAATCAGATGGGCGCCGGCACTTTCAATCTTGGCGGCTCACCCGGACTTTCTGTACTGACCTCTAATGCCACAACCAGCGCCGCGCAAACGGGTGTCAATGTCGCCAGCATCGTAAGCGGAGTTCCAACGGCTGCGGCGGCCGCATTGGTGATTCCTCAATCAGTGCTGACCATGTATCAAAGCAAGAACAACCTCCGGTTGCTGGCGGCGACCCAGGTTCATGCCTTTAATAATGAAGAATCAACGGCTCGCATCGGCCAGAGAGTTCCGGTGCAAACCGCGCAGGCTTATCCATTCGGCGTCCAGACCGGGACCCCAAACCCCTCAACCGGAAATCAGTTTCCCACCGGAGGCTTTCCGGTAATTAACTATGAGCCGACCGGCTTGACTCTGAACTTTACGCCGATTGTTTTCCCGAATCTTGACGTACAGGTCAAGATGAAGATCAACTCGAAGGATGTCTCTGGCGCCAGTTCGCTGACGCCGACATTTATCGAACGCGAGATCACGGGCACGGCCAGGGTCCAAAACAATCGCACGATGTTACTGGCCAGCGTTTCCACCAACGTCGAATCGAATGGCCGGGCAGGGCTGCCGGTATTGAGCGGCCTTCCGGTGCTCGGCAGGTTCTTTACTTCACCGACCAAAGATAATCGGCAAGTGGATATCGTGATCTCCGTAACGCCGCGCGTGTTGCGCGCTCCGGCTATTACGCCGCGAGATTTGGAGATGCGACAAAGCGGCACGTTGCAAGCGCCCACCACGGGATCGCTCGAAGCCATGCTGATCGAGACTAAGCGTGACGAGATGATCGCGGCTGCGCGACGGCTGCCGAAAAATCCTGTCGTCGAAGTGAAGGATCCGGCGCCGGCTTATGTCCCAGCGACGAAGGAAGAAATAGCCAGCGCGGGGACGAACCAAACGACCGGTAATCAAACTGCGGCCAATCCGGTAACTTCTAACACAACTACCACCGCGGCACCGTTAAATCAGGCGGCGTTGACGAACAACGCTCCGATCCCGCAAGTGCAGAACGTTTCGAGCCAGACGGTCACCGCCAAGTCGACGGAAGCATTGATCGTTCCGAATGATGGTGCGGTGCCGCAGCCGAAGTCGGCCGCGTTTACAGCGCAGGATGTGGCCGCTCCGAAATCGACGACGGACGTGGCAACCGCTCTGCAGAGCATTGTCACTGCACCGACGAATGTCGCTACGACGAACCTGAGCGCCAACCAATCTACGGCCATCACGCCGGCGAATGATCTCGCGCCAAAGAGTGAAGTCGCGACGTCGAAAGACCCGGAGTCCGGTGTCATCGAACTTTCATTGGACTCGGGCAGCAGCGACCTGAAAGTGGGCGAGAGGCGACGGCTGACAGTCGAATTAAAATCAAATGCGCCGCTGGGTATGGCCCTGGTGACTCTCCGCTTTGATCCAAAGGTGCTGAAGATCAATTCAATTACGCCGGGCAGTCTGTTTGCCAACGTGAAGACGGCGCCCACCTTGACGCAATCAATCGACGAGCACGGCATGGTCTTGATTTCGTTGACGCCGGGCGCGGGCAGCGCGACCATCGCCGATGGGACGCTCTTGAATATCGATGTCGAGGCGATTGCCTCCGGCGATTCGAACCTGAACTTCGATCTGTCGAATATTCATCTCGTCGCCAGTGATGGTCGGGCGATGCTGCTGCAAATCGAGCCGGTTAAGTTGACGGTGAAGGAATGATCAGAAGACGCGGAGAAACGGAGAAACGGAGACGGGGGGAAAGGACGATCGCCCCGCCGCCCGGTCTCCGTGTCTCCCAATCCGGCTTTACCCTCATCGAGCTCGTCATTACGGTCGCCGTGCTGGCGATTCTCACCCTCGGCGTCATCCCGCTGGTCCAAGTCTCAGCAAAGCGGCAGAAGGAACAGCAACTGCGTGAAGCCCTGCGCGATATGCGCGAGGCCATCGATCAATTTCATCGTGAAGCGTTGGCGGGCGCGCAATATCAGGTTAATCAAGGAACGACCGGAACAGGTGGAGTCGATCCAAATTCAGGCCTTCCCTCGGGAAGAGGCGGAGGCACGGGTACGGGCACAGGTACGAGCACAGGTACGGGAACAGGTACGCCGCCGGTCGCAAACCCGCTCGCCGATCCGCGCGTGCGCGTTTTCATCACTGACCAGACAATATTCACCGCGGACAACGTCGATCGGTATCCGCCGGATCTCGACACGCTGGTCAAAGGCGTGGATGTGCTGCCGATTACTGCCGGCGGCTTAGGCCGTCGCGGCAACTTGAACTACACAGCGACCGAAGCAGCGACGCAAGATCAAGCGATGCCAAAGACAAAGGTTTATCTGCGAGCGCTGCCAATCGATCCCATGACGGGGAAAGCCGATTGGGTGCTGCGCTCGTGTTATGACTCGGCAGATTCTACCTCGTGGGGAGGCGAGAACGTCTTCGACGTGCACTCAGCATCGAAGGGACTCGCGCTGAATGGAGAGAAGTACAGTGACTGGTAACGCCAGAAGGCAGAAGGCACTAGGCAGGAGGCAGAAAAGTCCCTTGGGAAGCTCGCTGCCTACTGCCCACCGCTTACTGCTCACTGCCGGTTTTACGCTGCTCGAGTTGATGATCGTGATCTCAATTCTGATCATCCTCGTCTCAGTCGCGCTGCCGCAATATCAAAAGACGACGATGCACGCGCGCGAGACGATGTTACGATACGATCTCGACACGATGCGCAAGTTGATCGATCAATATTCTGCGGACAAAGGAAAATTGCCACAGTCACTTGATGATCTGGTCAGCGCCGGCTATATGCGCGAGGTGCCAAAAGATCCGATCAGCGACAACAAGGATTGGACGATCGAGACTGGCGACGATCCATATTCAACGGAGGGCGGCACCGGAGTAACCAACGTCCACAGCGCCGCCAGCGAAATCTCATCAGACGGCACTCCGTACAGCGAATGGTGACTTGTCAGTTGTCATTAGTCAGTTGTCCGTAGTAAATCCCACTGACCACTAACACGATGCCCAACCCCCTCGATTCATTGCTGAAACCCCGCTTACCATCCGCCGCGGTGGGAATCGAGAGTGATGCTGCCAGCGTCGTGCAGCTCGATCGCGCGCGCGGCGGCTTCGTAGTCAAACGGGCGGCGTCTGTGCGCCTGCCGGCCGATCTGGTTCACGCTACTTTCGATCAGCCGAATATTGCCGATCCGAACGAGTTGGCCCGAGCGCTCATTGACTTGATCACGGGCGCCGGATTGTTGCGTCAACGCAAGTGGTCCGTGTGCTTGCCTGAAGCTTCGACGCGGTCGGCAATACTGACAATTGAGGGTGCGCCAAAATCGCGTCGCGAAATCGAAGAAATTTTCGAATGGAAAGTTGAGCGCGCTCTCGGCGCACCTTCCAGTGAGATGCGCGTTTCGCGTGAACAACTACCGCCCGACGCCCAGCGACAGTCACGCTACCTGGTGAACGCAGTCCGGCTCGAGGTGCTGGCTGAATACGAATCAGTGTTCGCGACCCTGGGCTGGCATACCGGATTGATCTTGCCGCGACATGCCGGTGAAGAGCAGTGGCTGCGGAACGGCCATCGGGGCGGCGGGTTGTTGCTGACGGCCCATGAAGCAGGATTCACTGCGGTGTTAATGCGCGGTAACCGTCTGCTGGCAATGCGGTCCGTATTCTGTGGGACGAGCGAGTATGATGACGAACTTCATCGTCTGCTGCTCTTCTATCGGGACCGCATGGAAACTGGCACCGAGACTGAAACGCCGGCGATAGATCGCCTCCTGGTAATTGGTGAGCAGCTCGACAAACAGCGCGTCGCCGAAATCGCGAATGACGCACTGGACGTGAGCCTGCGCCCGCTGAATGCATTAGACGTAGGTCTAACGGTGCCGGCCGGAGAACTCGATTTCGACACTATCGCCGCGCCGGCGGGACTGGCGCGCATGGCGTGGTGACTTGGGTGCGCACGCCTCTGGCGTGCTGCTTAAGCAACAAAAGCAGGCTGGAAGCCTGCGTAC
>DATLVM010000445.1:0-8869 GCA_035577445.1 Pyrinomonadaceae bacterium | reverse complement strand
TAATTCGATGGCCTATGCCAGCCTCCGTCGCATGAAACTCAAGCACACGACCGAGAGCCTGAGAGCGCACGCCACGTATGACACTAATCAGTCCGAGATTTGGCATGAAGTCGCAGCGAAGGTGCGCCGGTTTGCGACCCGCAGCCCGAGCCTGTCGATGAATGATGTCTACGAGCAGAGTGTGGACACCACCGATGCTGAGTTGCGAGAGAAAGTCCCACATCTTGATAAGCAAGTGGGGTTTCTCGCTTTCATCGACGGTAATTTTGCCGGAGCCGAGGTCTTTGGCTCGGCCTCTCTGTGCGGCCGGAAATTGCAGAAGGTGCTGCGCAGCTATTACCTCGATTCGATCGACCCGGGTGTCATGTTTCCGGCGGTTTCTGCCGAGCAGGTTTTCGCTCAGGTGAAAACGGCGAAACACGAACAGTTCGATTCAATTGGAAAGGGTAAAGAGCTTCGGTTCGAAGCGGCAAATGTGCAAGGCTCGTGGAAACTGGTCGATGATCTGATCCCTCACCTGATTGTGTTTCCCCGGGCTGCAAACAACTGAGGGCGGTAACCAATTGCAAGGATGAAGTAGGAAGAATAAACGATGAACCGTATATCCGATTTCTCTTACTTCATCCTTCCACCTCATCTTTCATTCTTGCCTTTCTGTCCGAGTAGCTCAATTGACGGAGCGCTGGTCCTACAAACCAGAGGTTGAAGGTTTAAGTCCTTCCTTGGGCACCAAAAATCAGAAGGCAGAAAGCAGTAAGCAGCAGGCAGAATCGAACGCGTGGGCTTAAGCACGCCTAGTGCCTTCTGCCTACTGCCCGCTGCGTACTACTTATCGGGGCGTGACTCATCCCGGCAGAACGGTGACTGCTTGGGAGCGTGGAGTTCGAAGAGGCGTCGTCGGCCTCACGCCCCGACCAAAAACATTGCCGATTGCCAATTTGCGATTGCCGATTGGTTTTCAAGCTAAGTGCTTTGTCATTCTCTAATGTTCGCATCGATGCACCATTGATTAACGAGACCAATCGGCAATTGACAATCATCAATTGGCAATGATCTGGCCCGCGTTCCCGGCGTCGGTCTTCTAAACCGAACCTGCAAGAGCTGGGTGGAAAGGCACGAGGTTCAATTCCTCCGCGGGCTTCCAACAAATCATTTTGCGGAGTAGCTCATGTGGAAGAGCATTCGTCTCATAAACGAAAGGGTGCGGGTTCGACTCCCGCCTCCGCGACCAATTCTCGGGGCTGTGATCTAACGGTATGATGCCTGCCTTGCAAGCAGGACGCAGAGGTTCAACTCCTCTCAGCTCCACCAAATTAGTGGCACAGACTTCAGTCTGTGATCCGGCTGATAAGTCTGCGCTTGGTTCGATGAATCACAGACTGAAGTCTGTGCCACTTCGGCGATGTAGCTCAACTGGATAACAGAGCGTCGGTCTTGTAAACCGAACGATAAGGGTTCGACTCCCTTCATCGCCTCCAAATGACGGACGCGGGGACGCGGAGAGAAAGAGTGCTTCTGGCCCTTCTCCGTGTCGCCGTGTCCCTGAGTCTCCCCCTCAGCTCTTTTGTGGCGTAGCCAAGTTGGTAAGGCACCGGATTGTTAATCCGGCTATCGAAGGTTCGAATCCTTCCGCCACAGCCAGATCATTGCCGATTGCCAATTGCCGATTTGTGATTGGCCGCTTCATGAAGTTGATCCTTCTCACGCCAGAATCCAATCGGCAATCAGAAAAATGTCATTGGCCCGGAGCTCGAGTGACAGAGCGGCGGCCTTTTAAGCCGTGAGGTGCGGGTTTGAGCCCCGTCGGGTCAACCAAAATGTGGCACAGACTTCAGTCTGTGATTTTGGCTTTTTCAATAGAATCGCTGAGTTGAATCACAGACTGAAGTCTGTGCCACTTTCGCGGTGTAGCTCAACGGCCAGAGCACTCGATCGATAATCGAGCGATGTCGGTTCAATTCCTTCCACCGCGACCAGGGTCATTGTCGATTGCCAATTGTTGATTGCCAATTGGTTTTCAGCGGATGCGAGGTTCAATCGGCAATTGGCGATCGCAAATCGGCAATGCGTTGCGGGATGGTGTAACCGGCAACACGTCGGGCTTTGAACCCGAAGATGAAGGTTCGACCCCTTCTCCCGCAGCCAAATCTTTATGAACATATTCAATTCGTCCCGTTCGGGACGAGATGTGTATAGAACCTCAATCACGGAATTCCTTAAGCTCCTTTAGGAGCGACACATTCCGCTCCTAAAGGAGCTTGAACAATTCATTTGTCCCGAGAGCTATAAACATCTCGCTCCTCCGGAGCGAAATCCTGGGTCCTTTCAGCATCCACTGAAATTCGCAAAAGGTATTTCGATTGTCACCAGATAACAGAAGTGTGAGGTAACGAACAATGGCAAACAAGACTCTATTCAAGTCGCTAATCGGCAAACTGACTCCGACTACTGATGCAATCAACGAAGAGCGCTCTCCGGCATACGCTCTTTCGCCGCGGGCACAACTGGCGCAGTACGCTGCGACTGGTTGTCTGAATACAACTTTCTATGCAACTGCTGATGAGCAACTGGCGAAGGTGCTTGAACTGTGCGCGGATCTCGACGCTGAGTTCATCGCCAAGACAGCCGTGTTCTGTCGCGAACGCGGTTTCATGAAGGACATGCCGGCGCTGCTTTGCGCTGTGCTGTCCGTGAAAGATCGCGCTCTGCTTAATGTCGTGTTCCCACGCGTGATCGACAATGCGAAGATGCTGCGCAACTTTGTGCAGATCATGCGTTCGGGCGCAGTGGGCCGCAAGTCGCTGGGTTCGGCGCCCAAGCGTCTGGTGCGCGAGTGGCTTGATGCTCGCGATCCGGCCGCGCTCTTCAAGGCCAATGTGGGCCAGGATCCTTCGTTGACTGACATCGTGAAGATGGTCCACCCAAAGCCGAAGGACGAAGCGCGTGCAGCACTGTTCGGTTACTTCATCGGCCGTGAATATGCGGCAGATGCTCTGCCGGAAGTTGCTCGCGAGTTTGAGGCGTTCAAGAAGGCTCTGACTGATCAGCACGCCGGAGACGTGCGTACCGAAGTTCCTGACGTGCCATTCCAGATGCTGACTGCGCTGGAGCTTGGTACGGCGGAGTGGACTGCGATCGCGCGTCGCGCACCGTGGCAGATGACTCGTATGAACCTGAACACGTTCTCGCGTCATGGCGTGTTCGGCCAGCCAGGTCTGACTGAGCTGATTGCGGATCGCCTACGTGACCCTAAGGCGATTGCCAAGGCCCGCGCGTTTCCGTACCAGCTAATGGTCGCTTACACGATGGCCAGCGCGAATGCCGACATTCCGAAGGAAGTTTGTGATGCGCTCCAGGATGCAATGGAGATCGCGATTGCGAACGTCCTTGCGATCGACGGGCAGGTCTATGTTTGCCCGGACGTTTCGGGTTCGATGTCGTCGCCGGTAACCGGCAACCGCAAGGGCGCCACCACAGCGGTGCGTTGTATCGATTTGGCGGCTCTGGTTGCGGCAGCCGTGCTGCGCAAGAACCCGCGCGCTGAAGTGCTGCCGTTCGAGTGTGACGTGGTTAAGGTCAACCTGAACTCGCGCGACAGCGTGATGACTAACGCCGCGAAGCTGGCTGCGGTTGGTGGCGGTGGAACCAACTGCAGCGCGCCGCTGGCGCTGCTCAACCGCCGCAAGGCCAAGGGCGATCTCGTGATCTTTATTTCGGATTACGAGTCGTGGGTTGATGCCGGCGGAGGCCGCGGCACAGCTACGATGAGAGAGTGGAATGTCTTCAAGCAACGCAATCCCAACGCTCGTCTCGCTTGTATCGACGTGCAGCCTTATCGCACGGTGCAGGCTATCGAGCGCGAGGACATTCTCAATGTCGGCGGATTCTCGGATCGGGTTTTTGAGGTGATCTCGGAATTCGCACGGGGTGTACTTAACGCAAACCACTGGATCGGTGTGATCAAGTCGGTGACGCTTTGAGGTCAGAACCGCCTGCGGTAGCGGGCGGTTGATCTCGAAATTGAAAGCGTCATTTAGGTAAAGTTAACCACCCGCTACCGCAGGTGGTTCTGACTTCGGGCCGAATGCTGTCGTGACTACATTCACTTGGAAATGAACAATGTCTCGACAATTTCTTGTCGGCCCTTTATATGCGATGGCGAATGCTGGTGTGGAGTACATGGTATAAGCAGGTTCGAACCCTGCCCGCATCGAATCCGATGTGTGAAATCTCTCACCGATTTTGTCGCCATTTAATTATGGGGTGAATGCCGAAAGGACTACATCACTCTGGCTGCTAACCAGCGAGCCTCGTGGAGTGTGATGACTCCAGCGGTGGCAACACCGTGCTCAAAGCGTCTTTTCAATTCTGGTCACCCCATGAAAGACGTTCCTAGTGCTTTGTACTTAGTGCTCAGTAACAGCCGCTACAAAGAACAAAGCACAAAGAACTAAGTTCTAAGTACGCTTTTTAGTGCGACGAATGCCGATGGAACTACATGCCTTTTAAGCACGTGGTTCCGGGTTCGAATCCCGGTGGCTCCAACATCTTGCGGGGCCATAGCTCAATTGGTAGAGCACGCGTTTCATCAATTCTTGTCGTCGCACTTTCGCATTACTCGTTTAAGGAACCAGCCTGGCGAGCAAATTAGATGGAGATTGACTCGGTTTTTATTTCTGAGGAATGAAGATGGCGGAGGGGACAGGAGTCGAACCTGCATAGCCTTGCGGCCGGCGGTTTTCAAGACCGCTGCAATACCATTATGCGACCCCTCCGCAGGCCACTGTCGTCAGACTATAACCCAGGCTCTTTAGACGCTCAACTGAAACTCCTCGAAATCGTGTCAGAAGCCCGGCGGTAAGAAGAGGACAACTGCTTTTCAGCGCAAGCTGATATCCAACCAGCTTACCAACGGGTTTGCCCTCCCTATCAACCACCCCACGCGAGATGCTCGCGCGGGGACCCGGTGGTCGGGCTTCTGACACAAACTCCGCAAGTTCCAGCGGCCCACCCGTTCTTCTGATGTGTTTGAGAAACACATACAGGAGAACCAATCATGAAGAACCTTCGAACGGCGCGAAATTTCGCGCTTTCATTTACCTCGTTCGTTATTTCCAGCATAGCAGTCATCGCATTGATCTCGGCGCTGGCAGCGTGCGGCAGACAATCGATCTCGACGGCGTCGGCACGCGGGAGCTTTCCCAAAGCCGCAAAGAAGACGATGCGCTCCTTCGCCTCGGAAGACGAACTGAAGGCTTACCTAAAACAGATCGCGGAAGAACGAAAGCGCGAGGCGCAACGCGCGACTAAGAGCAGCAATCAATCAATGTCACCGCCGGCTCCGGCAGCGACTGAATCATCAGCGGGATTGGCGAAGGCTTCTGACGATGCGAAAGCTGAATCAATCACCAACACCCAACACGCAGGCGTCGACGAAGGCGGCATCGTCAAGCTGCATGGCGATCACCTAGTAGTGCTGCGGCGTGGTCGCTTGTTCACCGTCGCCATCGGCAACAACGCACTGAAGCCAATCTCAGCAGTTGATGCATTCGGCCCCGACATTGAGCCCAGCGGCACCTGGTACGACGAGATGCTCGTCTCAGACGACACTGTCGTTGTGATTGGTTACAGCTACGCGCGAGGTGGAACGGAAGTTGGGCTCTTCAATATCGATCGTTCGGGCAATCTGTCTTATCGCTCCACGTATCACCTGCGCTCGAACGATTACTACTCGTCGCGCAATTACGCGAGCCGTTTGATTGGCAGCAAACTCATTTTCTACTCGCCGCTCTATCTGAATCTTTATGGGGAAGATCCTTATGCGCAGTTCCCTGCGGTGCGCAAGTGGCACAAGGGCGCGACCGCCGGCGAGTTTCAGCGCATCGTCTCAGCGACGCACGTTTACATTCCTGAAAAGCGGCCGAACACAAGTTACGGATTGGCCCTGCACACGGTTACTGTTTGCGATCTCGCGAATCAGGATTTCAAATGCGACGCCACGGCGGTGCTCGGCGCGCCCGGCCGCGTGTTCTACGTTTCGCCCGAGTCAGTCTACGTGTGGACAACTGATTGGTCGCGCTACGGTCAACGCAATCAACAATCGTCGATGCTCTATCGCATGCCGCTCGATGGTTCGAATCCGAGCGCGATCGGCGTGTCGGGCAGTCCCGTCGATCAGTTCTCATTTCTGGAAAGTGAAGACAAGCATCTCAACGTGCTCGTGCGCGCGGATTCGCAAGGCGATGGAATGTGGAGCGCGGAAGTTGCCGCCGGTGACGTCGCGATGATGCGCGTGCCTCTGTCGCTTTTCAATGACGGCACTGATAACGCTTCGTCATGGTGCTATCACCCGCTGCCGAAGCCCGCGGGCTACACCTTCCAGAATCGCTTCGTCGGGAATTATCTCTTGTACGGCACGGGCAGCGGCTGGGGTGCGCCAGAACAAAACAAACAAAAGAACCTCTACGTCGTGCGTTGGACCGACGGAGACACGAATGAATTAGCAGTGAATCATGGCGTCGATCGAATTGAAGCGCTGGGCTCAGACGCAATCGTCGTCGGCACCGACGGAACCAATTTGCACTTCACCGCGGTTCGCCTGGGTGATTCGCCGGCGCTCGCCGATGAGTATGTGCGCAAAGACGCGTCGCAAGGTGAGCTGCGCAGTCAGGGGTTCTTCTACAAGCCTGATGGACCAAACTCAGGCGTGCTCGGTCTGCCGATCAGCGTTCCCGGCCGCGCCGGCTATCGCCATCTGTTTGAAGGCTCAGCCGCGATTCTCTTCCTGCGAAATGATTCGCTGCACTTTGAGGAGCTGGGCGAGTTGAATGCTCAATCTGAGAAAGCCGTCGATGATGCGTGTCGCGCTTCTTGCGTCGATTGGTACGGCAACTCGCGGCCAATCTTTGTGCGAGGTCGCGTGCTGGCGTTGCTCGGTTATGAAATCGTCGAAGGCAATTTCAAAGAGGGGCGCATGCGCGAAATGCGTCGCATCAATTATTCACCGCAGTCGGCAAGAATCACGCGCGGTGACGAGTAGCCCGAGTCACGGTTGGGCTACTTAGGCGAAAGGCTCGTCTCGTTCTGCGAGGCGGGCCTTTTCGTTATGGTCGTGGCACGCGCATCTTGCGCGTGACTACACGGGCGTCTTGCGCGTGAACTTGACGCGCATCTTGCGCGTGACTTCACGGGCGGGACGCCCGTGCCAAACTGCATCACTACCGACTCAGCAGAATCGTCAACAACTGATCGATCAGCGCTACCTGTGCTCCGATTATCTTTCGCCTCGCTTCATCAGGTGCGAACCATTCGGCGCGATCGACTTCGGGAAATTCCTGCATGCGCTGCGATTTGGGCGGCCACTCGCAGGAGAACGTGTTGCTTTTCAGCGTCGCTGGATCGAAGTCGCCTTTCACGGCCCACGCGTGAACGGTCTTGTTGTTCTTCTGCTTGATCGGTTCCAGCGGAAAGTATTCGCCAACGGGCGACGGTGAACCCAATTCCTCTTTGAATTCGCGCTTCGCGGCTTCGAGCGGCTCTTCGAAATCGTCGAACTCGCCCTTCGGAATCGTCCAGGCGCCTTCGTCTTTGTTGCGCCAGAACGGGCCACCCGGATGAACCAGGAGAATTTCGATTCCTGAATCGTCGTCGCCCTCGCGATACAAGAGCAGTCCGGCGCTTTTCTTCGGCATTTTGCAGAGGGAATAAATTAAGGAACTAATTATTTCATTGATGCAGCGCGACAAGAAACGATGCCGCATCGATCACATTCGTAAATCCAAATCGTCACCTGATAGTCATCCGCGCAAAGCGATCTCGAATGTAATAAACAAACCCAGCGCGACGCTGAACACTCCCGCGGCTCCGCGTAGAATCGCATTGGCGCGGGTGAATCTGTGGGCCGTGAGCTTCGCCGGCAAGCCAACCAGCACACTCATGATCATCATGCCGCCCGTGGAACCAATTCCAAAAATCATGACGTAGATCAACGCAATCGCAGGCTGTCGAATCGTAGACAACACGAGCAACAGCAAAGCGCCACTTCCCGCCAATCCATGAATCATGCCGATGATTATTGGTCGCCGCTGTAGTTTCAGGCCGTGGTGACTATGCGCTTCAGATTGACGCTGATGATCATGAATGTGCGGGTGCGCGTGGACTCGCCCACCATGCTGGTGTACGTGCATGTGCAGATGTCCGCCGCGAAGAAGTCTTCTCAGCGCATTTGCTCCCAGCACGATCAGCATCAGCCCAACGATGAACTCCAGGGCGAGGCTTACTCGATTACTGATTTCAATGTGCAGCAAAACAATGAGCGCGCCGGCAATCAAAAGCGAAATCGTGTGGCCAAACCCCCAGAGCGCTCCGACAAACGACGAGCCGATAATGCTCGGGTGCTCGCTCGCGATTGTGGAAACAGCGGCCACGTGATCGGCTTCGACGGCATGCTTCAGCCCCAGCACAAATCCAAATGCCAAAATCGAAATGATCGAGACGTCGCTCATTAGTTTGAAGGAAGTTAATAAGGTTGGTAGCGGGGGGCGGGATCGAACCGCCGACCTTGGGGTTATGAATCCCACGCTCTAACCATCTGAGCTACCCCGCCAAACGAACGTCAGTTTAAGGTTTCAGGTGGCGAGTCTCAAGTTGACGACGGCCGAGGCAAGACGCCAGGCGCAAAAGGTTCGATTTGAATTACCTCACTATCCCATTCGGGTTGTAGGTGAATTCGACCAAACCGTCCCGGTAGTCGATCTTAATGTCGAGCAATCTCAGCATAGCAAATCCCAAAGTGCCTGAGACTTCGACGCCGATTGAATTGCTGATGTGACTTGTGCCAAAGGCCACAACATCCAGGTTTCTTTGGCGC
>DATLVM010000444.1:0-18140 GCA_035577445.1 Pyrinomonadaceae bacterium | reverse complement strand
CGCCGCGCTCAGACTGAGTCGCGGCCGGCTCCGTGGTCATTTCGTCAATCACGACAGGCATGTCACCCTCCTATTGAAACGCCGCCGGAAACAGAGACTCCGGTTTGAATGCCGGCGCTGGTTTGCGTCGAAACTCCGGCTTGCGTGCTGGCGCCGATCGAGAAGTCCGCACCCACTTGCGCAGACCCGCCGACGGAAATGCCCGCGCTCGCACTCATGTCGAGCATTTGTCCAGGTTGCAGCATGCGCGGATTCTCGATGTTGTTCGCAGCCGCGATGTCCTGCCAATTGTCGCCCTTGCCCTGCTTGTCGGCGGCTTTTTGCACCGACTCACCCGCAGGCACCTGGGTTAAGGGGCGCGTGCCCGGTGTGTTTATTCCGGGGGGCGTGATGTCCTTCGGTTTGATCTCAATAATTTCTTGTTGGGTGACGCCGATGGTGACGCTCGCGCGCAGCGGCCGGCCGTCGCTCGAAAAGAATTCAAGCGACTCTTCCAGTGATTCCATAATTCCGTCGAACTGGAATGAACCCCAACTGAAGCGAACCACCGGCGGGATCATTTTTTCGGCCGATTCTCCTGGTTTTGGTGTAATGAAGTAGGCGACCTTCTTCGTCAGTTTGCGTACGTCTGTCTCAGCCGTTTGTCCCGGCGGCATCGGCGCCGTGATATCGAACCACAATTGCAAATTCAACTTCGTGGTGCCCGCACCGACGAACTGCGTTGGCGGCTTTCCCTTTTTTGCGCCGCCGCCCTCGGGTTTGCTTATTTGGTTCGCGAAGCTGACCTTCAACGTCTCAGGGTTGAACTGCACCTGACACGTCTTGTCCGGATTGATCTCGCTCTTGGCATCGGGCGAGAGTTCCTTCAGCTCGGCTTTTGCAAGGTTTTGCGAGTCAGGCATCTGTCGCTCCTCAGCCTTGCGGCTTCTTCAACGTCAATGTTTCGTAAGCGAGTTGTAGTTCTTCGATCGCGACCGCGCCGTCTTTCGCGCTCAGTGGTGGCGACTTCAGTTTCACCGGCACGCAGCGTGACAGCAGAAACCGCGCTCGCTCTTTCGTTCCATCCTCGGCAAAGATCACGACCTCAGCATCAGCGCGCAGTGACTGGTTCGACAGCATCAGGTTGAACCAATCCCAAAGATCGAAAGTCGCAGTCATGCCGCGCTTCATCGTCACCTGGCCGTACTTGAAACCGCCGGTCAGGCGAATCTCTTTGCCGTTGTTGCCGCCTTCGCGAATCGTTTTCACGTCCATCGTCATTTCCAGCCCGTCACATTCGGCAAAGGCGGCGTCGCAGATTTGCTCTGCCACGCCTTCGACTCGGATCTCGACGGCGAAGTTGAACGCGGTGAACGGCAGGGCATTCGGGTTCGCCATCAGCCCACCTCCTGGGCCAGGCTGCGATCGCTGGTCTGGATCAAACGAATCGTCAGAAAAGTCATGGGCAACGAAGGCGCGACTTTCAACTCGACAATGAATTGACCTTGATCGACGCTTTGCGGAGTGTTCAGCGAATCGTCAGTCACGACCTGATAAGCCGTTGCCGGCGTAGCACCCGCGAATGCGCCGCGCTCGAACATGCTGTCCAACATTTGGGTGAAGCCGCGATCGACCGCGCGGCGAAACGCCGGCGAATTCGGCTCGAACACATAAGTCGCGCCGAGACGCAGCGCCTGTCGCCGCAGCAGAATCAACAAACGGCGCACATTCATCTGCACGAGATCGGGATCGTCGCTCAGGGTCTCAGCATCGAGCACCAGAAACCCGCGCGGCTCTTGCCGGACGAGATTGATGCGGGCCTCCTGAAGATCGAAGCGGCGCGCTGGATTGATGGGCGGCTCGAGCGCCACGACGGCACGCATTGGTTGGTTCGCGGGCGCGATCCACGCGCCACGACTCAGCGCCCGATCAGCGAATAGACCAGCAACCGCGCCGCAGGGCGGCATGTGAGTCAATCGATCCGCTTCGTCTTGCTCGCGCTCGATCAGCCACGGATGAAAAATTGCGCCGTAAGTAAGATCGTTCATTTCGCCGGACGTTAGAGGCGAAACGCGGCTGGTGGACGAGAGAACGCTGGACTTCAATAATTCGACATGAGCGATCGCTGCGTCCTCGCGATAATTCACTGGCAGCGACAGCAGGCAAACCAGATCGCCGCGCGCGGCACACATGCGCAGGAGCGAGCGTTGGACCGCCAGCAGCACCTCGGACGTGAAATCTTCCGGCGGCGAAGCCTCGCCCTGATCTTCGATCACCCAGCGAACCGCCTCGCCCACGCGCACCGCGACACCGTTGGACCAGTCGCTCGATTGCCCGCCGGCACAAACGCGCACGCGATAGAAATAATCGCCCGCTTTGCGGCCATAGAGAGTGAAGCTGGTCGCGCGACCCGAATAGATTGTTTCCGCGTTGATGAAATCTGACGCGCCGGATTCTTCCAACACGAACGCCCCGTCAATCGGCGGTGAAATGATCCATGAAAGCGTGAACGTGCCGTCCTCGCTGATGTTCGTCGACGCGGAAAGCAACGGCGCCTCGATCACCTCGATCGAGCAATCGAGGAAGTTTCCCCACGCAGGTTCATGAACTTGTTTGATCGCGGAAGCGGGCGGCGACGCCGGCTCGCAATCATCGAGCGCCGGTTTCGCCGGCAAGGCCGGCGCATTGCAATCCAGAAAGGGCCACCACTCCGGGCGCTGCAGCGGCAACGACGGCGCCGGTTGCGGCAGCGGGTCTACCGTCACACTGGTCCAGGCTCGATGGATTGCATCGGGGACGGCGATCAGCGTCGCCTCTTCCACGGGAAACGCGGCATGCATGCCGGCGAGCAGGCGCGGCTGCGGCGAGAGGTACATCAGATACTCAGCCTGGCCAGCGAGATCGGAAGTTTGCGTTTCAATCAGCTCAGGATCGAGGAACAGTTCTTCGTCGAATTCTGCCAGTCCATCCCGCTCGAGCGTCGAGCCATTAAGTCTGGTTGGCCCAAGATAATTCTCCGCGAGCAGCGGCATCGAGAGCGGAAAGTACATCTCGGTCGTGTTGTCTTCCGGCGGAACTCCAGCAAGCGGGAAACGAAACAGATCGCCAACTTGCGACCAGAGAATTGTCGACGGCGATGTAGTGTCCGAAGAATCAGTCTCTCGATAAATGTCTTCGTCGGTTGGCAGGTTGCCCCAGAAACGTTCGTGCGCCGCTTCGAAACCGAGATCGCTAAGGCTAACTGCAAATTCGTCGTTTTTGCGGACTGCGATCTCGAAATTCAATCGCTGGCCCGTGGGCGTGGAAGCCGGAAGCGACGCCGGCGGCGCAATTTGCTGGAAAGCGCGGCCTGTCAAAACGACCTGATTCCCGTCGCCGGCCAAGCTCACGTTTTCAACTGTCATCCACCAGCGATCCATAGTAACGGTCGGCAGACTTAACCGGACGATTGCCCCGGCAGAAGGAGCATCGGTGGGGGCGCAGTTCACCTTTACCGTCACCGCGCCGGACGGCGATTCTTGCTCAAACTCTCCGAGGTAGGCCTTGCCGAACCAATTAATCGAAAGATCAGGAAACGAGTTTGAAGTGTTGGCTTGTTTCGTAAACGTGCGCACCGCGAACTTCGTCAGCCAGGGTGGAGCGTCGGCGACAGTCACACGTTTGAGCCAAATGGCCTTTGTGCTTTTCAACTCAACGAGCTGAGCAGATGATGGAGGAGAAACCGGTGGGCTCGTCTCTGCTGAATTGCTATCACTGACTGCAAGGAAGGCAATTCGATCGTCACCAAAATCGAGTTGCAGCAACTCTCCCTTACTAAACTCATCACCCGGACTGCGTTTGATCCACAGCCGATAGGTGCTTCCGTCGCGTCCGATTGGTCCGGCGATTTGCGCTGGCCGCGCGAGCACCGCGGCGCCGGCTTGGACGGAATCAGACCAGCTTCCTTCGGATCGCGCGCGAGCGAACGCAGGCATTACCCGCAATAGATTTCCGTCTTCATCAAACTCTGCGCGCGCCAGGGCCGAGATGGGAAAGTAGTTATATCTGGCGAAATTCAGATCCTTCGCGTCGTTGGGCGATTGCTTCGCCACGCGAATCACCCAGCAGCGTTGGCCTTTGTTGCCAAAGAAAGCGCGCACCGCCGGGCCGAGATACGCGTAGAGTTGCTCGCCGCGTTCAAGGTCCCAAGCCAACGGCGCGTCATCGCCAAAGATCGCCTGGAACTGCGCTTCGGATTCGATCGCGACGGGAATTTGCAAAGGCCCCGCAGCGGCGAACCCAACGAACACAGCGATATCCATGCGCGGCAAAACTTCCGGCAGGGGCGGCGCCTGAGTTTCGAAGCGAAACCCAGGCAAACGTCTGACACGCGCGGCGCACATGACCTACTCCATTTCGAGTCGTTCGTAGGCGAGCGTCAGCTCTTCCATCGCCACGTCGGTGCCCTTCGCGTTGAACGGGCCGCTGATGTGCTTGATGATGCGGGCGCGCAGCAACTTCCACGTCTGCACGACCTGTGTGTGATCTTCGTTTTGCAGCGAAATGATCACGGTCTTTTCAGCAGACTGATTGCCGTTGCGAATGTCATCGAGCCATTTGTAAAGATTGAGTGAACCGATGACGCCGCGTTTCAGCGTCACGTCCGTGGCTTTATTGAGCCCGGTGATTTTACGCACGCTGTTTTCTTTCGAGTTGCCGGTGCGGTATTCGGAGACCGTGACTTCCATTCCGATATTGCTCATCTCCTGAAAGCCGGCTTCCGGCCCGTCGGTACCGTTGCCCAGATTGACCAGGAAATTGAATTGCACATAAGGTCGATCGCGTAGTACAGCCATGGATTCCTCCTCTTAAAGAAAGTGAACAAGTGACGTCGGTTCGCATGCCTCTGGCATGCAGCACGCCTGAGGCGTGCGTACCTTAGATCTTTCGGTCCGCTGTCCACTGACCGATGCGGAAGATTACAAATTCTGCCGGTCGCAGTGGCGCCACACCGATCAGGCAAACCAAACGACCGTTGTCCAGATCGTTCTGCGTCATCGTCGAGCGGTCACATTTCACGAAGTACGCCTTCTCAGGTTTGTCGCCGAGCAGCGCACCGTTCTGCCATTCGTTCAACAAAAAGTCCGAAATGGTACTGCGAACGTTTGCCCACAAGAGTTCGCCGTTCGGCTCGAAGACCGCCCACTGCGTGCCCTTGTCGATTGAATGTTCGAGATAGGCGAAGTAACGCCGCAGGTTTACGTACTTCCACTCGGGATCGGAGCTAATTGTGCGCGCGCCCCAGAGCCGAAAGCCGCGACCTTCGAAGAAGCGAAAGCAATTGATGCCTTCGGGATTCAGTACCTCCTGCTGCGCCTTGTTCAGCAGCTTCTCGAATCCGATCGCGCCGTTCACCACTTCATTCGCGGGTGCTTTGTAGACCGCGCGGTTCGTGTCGTTGCGCGCGTAGATGCCCGCCACGAAGCCGCTCGGCGGCATGTTTTGTTCCGTGTTCGTGACCGGATCGAGAATGCGAATCCACGGGTAGTAGAGCGCGGCGTAAGTCGAATCGAGCTTGGCGCGCATGTCGCGGACTTCCGAAATCGACAAGTCATCGCCCGCGTCCAGCACCGCGATGCGATAGCGCATTCGTGAGGCGTGCGAAATCAGCGCGCCAATTATCGCGCTGGATCTGACGCCACCATCGGCCTTGTAACCGAACGTCGCGCCGGGCGCGGCCACGATGGAAATGTCATCGATGTCTTCAAACGCCACGAGCCCGCTCTTGTCATTTGTTTGCGCGTTGGTCGTGCCCTCGTAATCACCTTCGCTGGGAATCGCGCCGTCGTTGCCGCCGGCCAAATTCAAACTAACCGAACGAGCTGAGTCGGATGATTTTTCGGCTGTCTTCGAATCGAGAGACGAGAAGTCGATGATCCGCTGACCGAGATCCGGATTGGTGGTGCTCGTCGTGCCATAGTCAATGAGCGCCTGGATTACTTCGGGACCGCTGTCCATGCTCGTGCCTGCGAGAATTACGATCGGCAGTGAGCGTGCCTGTGACAAGCTGTTCGGATTCTGTTCGAACAGGCTGGTCAGGGCGTCCGGCGAGTTGAATGAGTTTCGGTGTTGCGGATCCGGCGCCAGGCCGCTCCAGATCATCGGCAGCGTTCCGCCGTCGATTGAGTTGACTGCGACCGTGAGTGAAATAACTCGCAACTCGTGGCCTTCGGCGGGATCGAGCGCCGGCAAGGTCGAGCCGTTCGGCACGTTCAGCCGAAAGTCGTCGTCCGTCTTGGCGCCGCCGCTGTTGAAGATCCAGGTCTGCTCGTCAGCGTCGTACCGCGCGACATAGAAGTTACCTGCGCCCACAGTGCCGGAGGGCGGACTAGACGGCGGACTGGTAACGTCGCCGACCCAAACCGTGTCGCGTTCGCGCAACGAACCGGAACCCAAACTCCCCTTGGTTCCTGAGAGCATGTTCTGGCCCAGCACCACCGTGAAGGTCACCCGCCAATTGCCGAGTGCGCCGGGAAATCGCGCGCGGATCAGAATCGAGCTGTCGCGCGATCCCCCTCCCGGATCGCCAGTGAGCCACGCGCGCGCGTGACCATCGGTGTAGTTGGTGGTGTCCATCTCGAGTTGGTCATCATTGATGTTCGAGCCGGGCCGGAGATATGGATCAGGCGCATTGCCCAGCTTGCGAAACACTCGCGCGATGTAGAGGCGCTTGCCGCCTTCCTCGAAGAAGGCCCTGACGCCCTGCCAAAGAAAATTCGACTGGCTGGAGGGACCGGAAAAAGTCAGCCCCTGCCGATCGCCATAGATAAGCTCGAACTCTGTCAGGCTGGTGATGATGTCAGGTTCCAGATCGATGGGTCCATACCGGCATGGCCCAACAAAACCGGTGGTAGTCGTGCTCACGCCTTCGATGGACTTTGAGCGAAAAGATGTCTCCTCGACGTAAACTCCAGGAGCTAAATATTCAGGCATGACTCCTCCTTCAGGGCGGTCAAACCGCCGGCGTAATGAACAACATCGAGCCGCCTTTAGTGGGCGGAGACATCGATGGTGGTCTGGATTTCAGAATCAGTGGCTGACCGAACTGCACGGCCACTTCTTGCAATTCCTCAGTGCGTGCTTCATCAGCCCACAGTTTTGCCTCGGGTTGAGCGAGCACGGCGTTTAAATCCGGCAGAGAATTCTCGGTTGACGTTTGCGGCGGCGATTGCAGCTCAGAGGCGTAGAACGCGCGCACCTGAAACGTCCAAACTTGATCGGTCAAAGCGGGCGTCGTCGCCACGGGTGGCGAACTCAAGGGCGAGCCCGGCGGTGAAGCAACCGCGAACGAGCGCGGCGCCGGATACGGAAAGAGCAGAGCGATCTTTCCGAGTTCGTCCGCAATGCCGCGCGCGATCAGCTGATCATTGTTGTCATAGAGTTCCAGGACGGCGGACGGCGCTACCTCTCCATCGTCGCCCTGAGTCGGATCCCAAAGATCGGCTCTGACCACTGCCATCCCGGCGGGCGCAGTGCGCGCCGGCGCGGAATATAGCGGCATGCTCTTGATCGCCGGTGGCGGCGAGACGGCTTCATTCCATTCCGCCGGAAGGCCCACCACAAATTGATATGGCACGAATCGGGATTGGCCATCGCGCACTTCGATAACGAAATCTTTTTTCGGTGGCAGATTGTTCCAGTAATCAGGGTCGCCCGCGCCATTCTCGACGTCGCGCAGGCCCGGCGCATGGCGCAGCACATAGACGCCTCTTCGATTTAGGAACAAACTTTGTCTCGCGTTCGGCCGCGTGATCGGATACGCCGAAACAGTTAGACCGTCGGGCACTACTTCGCCGGTTGTCGCGTCCTGAAAGCGCACGCCGAGAGGCGTCACGATCGTCAGGCGATCCAGCACCACCATGCTCGTTTGGTAGTCGATTTTGAGAAGCTCGGCAGCCATCAACTTACGAGTGCTCCAGTTTTGAATTCCCGCGTCTGCACCTCCGCCGCCTCAGTCAAAGGCAGAGGCGAACTGATCCCGATCATTCGCGCGACATAACCAACCGATAAAGGCGGCGTGGTTTTCGTTGCGCTCCAGAGATTGTTCCAGTCTTGCAGGGTGAGCGATTCCAGGATCAGCTCGACCGTCTCGCCAGGGTCGAAGATGTCCGGTTCAGGTCCGTAGTTATTCAATAAACCAGTCGGCAGGATCGGAATGTCTTCAAACATCCTGATCATCCAGCCCAACAGACGCTCCTGTTTGACTGCGGAGCCTGCCCAGGCAGTGGCGACATAATGCAGGTCGACGGGAATTGGCGGGCGATGACGCCGGCCATCGCGACCTAAGACCGGCGGAATGTTGCGCCGGGCGCCGTTGACGGCGACACGGTAGAGGTAAAGCGAGACGCCCTCTTTCATGGGGTTACCAAAATCGGTGAGCTGATAAAGCTCGAACTGCGCGTTCGCGAATTCCGGTTTCGGACAAGCATCCGCGAGAAGGCCTAACATCGCTTGTCCGGTTGCCGCGATTGCCTGAAACGTCGCCATGCTGATTAAGAAACCAAACCGTGCTGCGCTAGTTTGACCTCGTCGCCTTCGCGGTTACGCGCTTGAGCCATTTACGCGCCCGCGACTTTAAATTATTTCGACTATGCGTGTCGTCGAGATATTCCTGAACAAAATCAGTGATATCGCTCAAACCTTTTAGGTAGCGTCGATCACCCGTTGGTACGTGGGTAATGTAGCCACGCCAGACATTTGGTTCGCTCTTGCTGCAATCGGCCTCAAGCCACAGCTTGATGATGAACGAATGCAGTGTGGACTCAGATAAGTCCATGCTGGTGAATAGGGCTCAGATTAACGGCCACGTCGGCAACTTCGCCTGCGCATGTCGCAGTCGTATAGCACAGCGAGGTCGGCGGATCGTCTGGTGAGCGTCTGTCCGCGCGTCTGTGATGGGCTAGAGTTTTTTTCGTTCGGTGCGCGGGAGGTGTTCGACGGCCTTAATGTCGTGCTGGATTCGCCGCTGAACGCTGTTCAGCATCCGGTGAATGTGTTTGAGGCAGTCCAGCAGATCGCGTGGCGCCGCGCGATCCTCGTTCTCCGCCGGCGGGTTGGCATGGGTTTGGTCCCACGGTCGAAAGCGCTCTGATTTGATTTGCTCGTAAAGCTCGATGGTGCGTCTTTCAGGTTTGACGGCGAGCTCGCGCTGCAGCGCGATCACGCAGCGCTCATATTGTCGGAGCGCTGCTGTTCGATCACCCGACAAATAATATAGCCGCATGAGTTCGCGATGTGTGCGTTCGCGCGCCGGATCGTATCGCAGAATGCGCGTGGCATAGCTCTGGCCTTGTTCATATTCCTGGTGCATTTCTGAATAAACGATTAGCTTGTCCAGCAGCAAGAGATATTTGTTCTGCAACCGTTCGCGCTCAAACAAGACCCACTCCTGATACCAACCAACCAGCAGATCGTCCCGGTACAAAATAGCGGCTTCCTTGAGTTGGCCCGCTTGAGTCTCAGTGAGTTGTCTTCCCGAAATTCCTTCCGCTGCGGTCAGGGCCTTTTCAAATTCTTCGACGTCGCACCAGGGACGATTCGTGGGATTCAATCGCAACCAATCGTGTTCGATTAGCAGATGATTCGCCGCTTCCCTTTCGCCTGATTCCAGCACGCTTTGCAAATGCCACAGCGATTGGCGCAAGTACTTTTTCGATCGCTCGGTGGACGTGTCGCCCCAGAGCATCGCGGCCAGGGCTTCCCGCGGGTGATGCTGGCGGCCTCGAATGAGCAAGAAACTCAAAAGCTCCTGGTCCTTGCCGTCCAGACCTTTCAAAGGCTGGGCCTCATCGCGGGCGCCGAACTTACCGAACAAATGAAAAGACAGATTGGGCATGTCAGGGAATTTCTACCGTTATGCTTTTCAAAGCCCGCGCTACAGCTACGCGCTAAAAACCGGAAGCTGGTACGCTCATCGTTTTAGATTCGAATGAATTCATAAACTCGGTGGTGCAGCTTCTGCTGCGATAGATCGTTGCTCGGACTGTCAGCAACAGTCGAGATATGGTTCCGCTCTGAACCGAGAGACCAAACGATGGATAGCTGAATTGGCTATCGAAAGAAGGAGCAACCTGACGGCGTTTAGCCGTCGCGCTCGCGGACACCTCTTAGGGGGATTAGAAGTGAAAAGATGTCCCTTTGTTTGGCACTCAGAGAAGCTGCGCGAGACAATATTCCGTCTATCGCTCTAAGTCAACAAAAATGTTGCTAAAGAAGCTAAGGCCTTATGGGCTGGGGGCAGCGGAAAGAAGCTAGGATTTTTGCAAGCCGTGGAGTGGGATCGAGTTCATGAAAACTCGCCAATCGTCATTCTTTGGCGCGAAACAGAATGGCTTGAAGTCCCTCTGAATCCCGTCAATCAGATTTGCAACGTCGCTCCCCGAGGTTCCGGAAGATGGCCCATTTTCATTTGGGCGTCTATCAGCTAGTGTTTTGAGCCAGTCATGGCACGTTATTGGAAACTAAAGAACCGCTCGCTCGGGTACGGCGAGCGCACGCTCGTCATGGGAGTACTGAACGTCACGCCTGATAGTTTTAGTGACGGCGGAAAATTCTTTTCATTCGATGCGGCGATAGCTCAAGCCGAACAAATGATCGAAGAGGGCGCAGACATTATTGACATCGGTGGCGAGTCGACGCGGCCCGGGTCTGAATCTGTTTCAGAGCAGGAAGAGTTGACCCGTGTTTTGCCAGTGATTGAGCGACTCGCTTCGTCTGGTGCTGTTCCGATCTCAATCGATACAACTAAGGCGGCAGTCGCGCGCGCCGCACTCGCCGCGGGCGCCGAAATCATCAATGACATTTCGGGATTGCGATTTGATCCGGCGATCGCAGACGAAGCAGCTCAGGCGAGTGCCGGATTACTTCTCATGCATTCCCGCGGAACTCCAAAAGACATGCAGCAGATCCCATTCGCGGAAGATATCTTCGCCGATGTCATCGAAGGCTTGCGTCTCAGCATCTCAATTGCCGAACAACACGGTGTCGCGCGAGAGAGTATTGCCATCGATCCCGGAATCGGATTCGGAAAGAGCGTAGAACAGAACCTGGAGTTAATCGCGAAGCTCGATCCCCTCGCGCAAGAATTCAGCGATCTTCCGATCGTCATAGGCACCTCGCGCAAATCATTTCTCGGAAAGTTATTGGGTGGTGCCCCGGCCGATGAGAGGCTTTACGGCACGATTGCCACGGTGGTCGCGTCGGTATTGCATGGCGCGCAGATTGTCCGGGTGCACGAGGTGAAACCAATCATCGAAGCCGTGAAAGTGGCTGAGGCAATTCGCAAAGAGTTGAACCAACAGGTCAGCTAACGAACTCTAAAACCCGCCTTCATCCGCCGATGGTCCGTAGATCGACGGCACCGGAACATCAAGCAAGCGCAAATAAACTCCGAGTTGCGCACGATGATGAATTAGGTGATTCATCACGAATCCGCGCATGACCGCCGTGCGAGGCAGAGTGAAAATTGGTTTGCCGGTCATCAGCAAAGACCACTTGCCCTGCCAATTTTCATCAGTTGCCGCCTCGAGCGCAGCGCGGGCAGAAGCGACGTTCTTGTCGAAAGCTTCGAGCAACTCGGCGGTTGATTTCGCTTCTTCCAGACGATAAGGCGGCGCGCCCGGCGGCGCAATATCAAGTTCGTCGGCTTCGAAAGTGTTTTTGGTCCAACTAGGAATGTTTGCGAGATGTGTTGATAAGCCGCCGAGCGTCATCGATTTCTCGTGCGGCTTCCAACTGAACTTATCGTCAGGAACACGCTCCAGACTCTTGCGTGTGTTGGCCATTTCGTGCTCGAACTCAGGCAGAATCATTTTGCTAATCGACATTGGGACCTCCGGGCAACCGAGATAGTGGCACAGCTTCAGTCTGTGATAGTGGCACAGCTTCAGTCTGTGATAGTGGCACAGACTTCAGTCTGTGAATAGGACGTGCCGCCCACAGACCGAAGTCTGTGCCACTGAATTGTAAGGGGACGCGATTATAAGTATTCTACGCAGTCTTCATCAAGCAATACAGTAGCCAATCTACTGTTGACGCACCTTTAGATCAGAGGCAATCTAGTAGGGAATCATCAAGGAGTGAGTCATGAGCACATCAGGACGAGAGCTTTTGGAGTCATTCGAGCATCTTTCCGGATCGGAAAAGCGCGAAGTTGCTTCCGAGATTATTCGGCGCACTCTTGCCTCTAAACTGAATGAGCTTGACGATGCTCAACTTGCTGCCCTTTACGCCGAGTTCGCGGATGACGATCGCGCCCTTGCCGAGGAAGGTTTCAAAGACTACGAAAGAGGTTTGGTCGGAGAAGACGCCCGATGACAATCAAACGCGGCGAGATCTGGCTGGCAGATCTCAATCCCACGCGCGGTTCTGAGCAGGCCGGGACTCGTCCCGTCCTCGTTTTTCAAAATAACTCCATCAATCGCTTCACATCGACTTTCCTAAGGATACCGCTCACTAGCAATCTTCGCCGTGCCTCATTGCCGACCTGCGTGCTTGTGCGCGAAGGTGAAGGCGGATTAGCCAAAGATTCCGTGGCTCTGTGTCATCAATTGAGGGTGTTGGACAAAATGCGATTGGTACGTAGGCTGGGCATAGTCAGCGACGAAGTGATGACCGCCATCGAAAGTTGCGTGGCATTCACGACCGGAATGATCTAGACAAAACGAAGAATGAAGGAATTTCAGATCCTTAGAGCAAATTAGAATACCGGCAACGCTGCGAGAGCATTTCAAGGACGTTCTCGATACTTACGGAGCACACAGAGGAACGCTCTTTCCTGATCTGGATGGGCAGGCGCGTTATATTAAGTGGCTCAAAATAGCTTAACAACTTCGCCTCATATTCAGTTGTTCTGATCCATGAGCAACAAATACGACGTCATCGTCATCGGCGGCGGCCATAACGGTCTGGTGAACGCGGCGTATCTGGCGCGCGCGGGCAAGCGTGTGCTAGTGCTCGAACGACGATACGTGCTCGGCGGCGCCGCGGTGACCGAAGAAGTTTTTCCCGGCTTCAAATTCTCAGTCTGCTCGTACGTCGTTTCCCTGCTCCGGCCTGAAATTATTCGCGAACTGGATCTGCCGCGGCATGGATTAGAGATTCTGCCGCTCGACGGCACCTTCACGCCGATGCCGAACGGCGATTACCTCTGGCGCGTGAACGATCATGCGAAGACTCGGAGAGAGATTGCGCGGCATTCGAAGCTCGACGCCGAAGCCTATGACGAATACGGCAAAGCTATGGTCGAGATGGCCCACTTCGTTAAGCCGATCATGAACATGACGCCGCCCGATCCGGCTTCACTCAATCCGAAAGGTTTGATGGAGTTGCTGACGATGGGCCGTCGTTTTCAAAAGCTCTCAGCCGAAGACAAATATAACCAGGTGCAATTGATGACCATGAGCGCGGTCGACTTTCTCGATCAGTGGTTCGAGACTGACGTGCTCAAAGCGACGATGTCGGCGTCGGGAATCATCGGCACGTTTCTGGGCGTGCGCTCGCCGGGCACTGCGTACGTGCTGCTGCATCACTACATGGGCGAGATCGACGGTGCGTTTCGATCGTGGGGTTTGTCGCGCGGCGGCACCGGCGCAATCTCGGATTCGATCGCTAATGCAGCGCGCGAAGCCGGCGCCGAGATTCGCACCGAGGCGCCCATCGCAAAAATTATTTTGAAGAACGGCGAAGCGAAAGGTGTTGTGCTGGAAAACGGCGATGAGCTTTACGCCGACACTATTTCTTCCAGCGTCGATCCGCGTTTGACGTTCATGAAGATGGTCGGCGAAGAGCACCTGCCCGAAGACTTCGTCGATGACATCAAGCGTTATAAGTTCCGCGGTTCGTCGGGCAAAGTGAATCTCGCTCTTGATGCGCTGCCGGATTTCAAAGCGATGCCGGGGGCCGGCCCTCACTTGCGCGGCGCGGTATCGATTTCGCCCAGTGTTGATTACATGGAGCGTGCGTACGACGATGCAAAGTACGGCCGCTATTCGCGCCGGCCTTACATCGACATGGTAATTCCGACGTTGACTGATCCTTCAGTAGCCCCGCCGGGAAAACATGTGATGTCCTGTTTTGTGCAGTACGCGCCCTACAACTTGAAAGAAGGAAATTGGGATGACCAGCGCGAAGAGTTTGGTGACACGGTCATCGATACGATCGCCGAGCACGCGCCAAATATCAAAGACATCATTCTCCATCGACAGGTTCTGACGCCGCTCGATCTGGAACGCGAGTTTGGTCTGTCAGAAGGAAATATTTTTCAGGGCGAGCTAACGTTAGAGCAGCTCTTCTTTTTACGTCCGGCGCCGGGTTGGGCACAGTATCGCTCGCCGATTAGGAACCTTTACATGTGTGGTTCGGCAACGCATCCCGGCGGCGGCATCATGGGCGCGAGTGGACGCAATGCGGCGATGGCGATCTTAAAAGACAAGAATTAGCCACGGAAACTTAGCCGCGGATTAACGCAGATAGACGCGGATAAGAACGATAAAACTGAATGCCTATTAAGCAGGTCGCACCTGATTTTCGTTTTTCATATCAGTCTAATCTGCGTTAATCCGCGGCTAATTTTCTTCGATGAACAAGCGCGACATCATCATCATCGGCGCCGGACACAACGGCCTGGTTGCCGCGTTTTATCTGGCCAAAGCCGGATTGAAACCGCTGGTGCTCGAACGCAGGTCAGTCGTCGGCGGCGCCTCCGTCACCGAAGAATTTCATCCAGGCTTTCGCTGTTCGACGCTCGCGACCAGCGCGGGTCCGCTGCTTCCTCAGATAATCAACGACCTGCAACTTCAGAAATACAACGTCGAATTCATCAAGCCTTCGGTTCAAGTCTGCGCGCTGAATCACGGCGCACCGATTTGCATCTACGATGACGCTGAACGAACGGCCGGTGAATTGACCAAGCTGTCATCGAAAGACGCTAACTCGTATTCAGATTTCGTCGCGACGTTCGAGCGCATCGGCCGCGCGCTACGTCCGCTGCTGACAATGACGCCGCCCGACATCGACGCTCCGACGAAATCCGAGTTGTGGCATCTCGGGAAACTCGGATGGAAAATTCGAGGACTCGGGAAGAAAGATGAATATCGCCTGCTTCGTTACGGTCCGATGGCTGTCGCTGATCTCGCCGCCGAATGGTTCGCGAACGAAACGTTGCGCGCAGTGGTTGCCGCGCGGGGAATCTTTGGCGCATTCGCCGGGCCCTGGTCGGCGGGCACAAGCGCACCGCTGTTACTTCAAGCAGCGATAAGCGGCAATGCAATCTCGCCAACTATATTCGTCAAAGGCGGCATGGGCGCGCTGACGCAAGCTCTGGCGAAAGCGGCGACTGACGCAGGCGCTGAGATTCGCACGAACGCAGAAGTTAAGAGCATCGAGGTGAAAGAAGATCGCGTTGCGGGTGTTGTGCTAGCGAACGACGAGTCAATTCCTGCGTGGACGGTAGTCTCGAATGGCGATCCGGGTGTGACGTTCACCAAACTGCTCGACTACGCCGCCGTGACCCCGAGCTTTCGCACGCGCGCGCAAAACTATCGCTCTCACGGCGTGGTCGCGATGGTGCATCTGGCGCTTTCATCTCTGCCGAAGTTTAGTTACAGAACCGCGAACCGTAGTGAGCGGGATAACGAGGAGTTCTCTGGTCGCCTTCACATCGGCTCCGACATCGATTACCTCGAACGCGCTTTCGACGCGGCCAAGTACGGTGACTTTTCGCCGAAGCCTTTCATGGAAATCACTATTCCCACAATGGGCGATCCGTCGCTCGCGCCGAGCGGCGCGCACGTCATGTCGATTCATGCACAGTTTGCCCCTTACAAGTTGAATGGGTACGCACGCGTCTTGCGTGCTGATTCAGCAACCGGAGCCGGCACGCCTGAGGCCCGCGTACCCAGCGATTGGGATTCGCGCCGAGAAGAGCTGGGCGATGCGATCGTTGACGCGCTGACTGAATACGCGCCGAATCTGAAAGCCCTAATCGTGGGAAGACGAGTATTGACGCCGCTCGATCTCGAACGAACCTTCGGCTTAACCGGCGGGCACATTCATCACGGCGAGATGTCTCTGGATCAACTCTTCGCCTTTCGACCATTCATCGGCGCGGCGCAGTATCGAACGCCGGTTAAAGGTTTGTATTTGTGCGGAGCCGGAACTCATCCCGGCGGCGGCGTGACCGGCGCGCCGGGATTCAATGCGAGTCGCGAAGTAATCAAGGATCTAAAACGATAACGTGTCAGAAGCCCGACCGTGAGGGAGGGCAAGTCGCGCATCGAGGATCTTTACAGAACTCGGACACGATACTTGCCCTCCCTCACGGTCGGCTTCTGATACTGTTCTTAAGCGGACTTCTTCCGCGCCAACCCAATCAACGCGCCCGCCGCAGCGGCAATCACGCCGGCCACAATCAGAATCGATCCTACGAACGATTGCTTGGCGTTGGCGAATCCACCTTGTAATTGTCCGAGTATCTCTTTGAACGAAGCGTCGTGCGGAATCGTCAACAATCCAATCGCCAACAGGAACGATCCCAGCGCCATGAGTATCAACCACGGCGCAGTGATCGGCGAGCGGCCAATCTTCTTCCCGATTTCACTCTTCGAATAGCTGTAAGACAGATAGACCGCGAGACCGAGCAGCAACCAGGCCACGAAACGCCACCAGGAAGTCGGCGGCAAGTAGTACATCAGAAAGATGCACGAGACCGCGCCCAGCAGCGGCAACGGCCACGCGCCGAGCGGAACTTTGAAAGGCCTGTGCCGATTGGGTTCCTTGTAACGCAGGATGATGATACCGACGCAAACCAGCACGAACGCGAACAGCGTTCCGATATTCGTGAGGTCGACCATCTCGTCGATGCTCATCACCGCGGCGAACCCGCCGACGATTACACCCGTCATGATCGTAGTTACGTGCGGCGTCTTGAATCGCGGGTGAACTTTCGCGAACACTGGCGGCAGCAATCCATCGCGGGCCATGGAAAAGAAAATTCGCGGCTGTCCTAACTGGAACACCAGGAGCACCGCCGTGTGTGCGATAACTGATCCGAAGGCGACCACGGCGCTCACCCAGCGCGCGTTCGGCGCCACGTTGTTGAGGGCCATGGTTAAGGGCTCAGCCACCTCAGTCGATAATCGCGTCTTAAGTTCCGGGTAGGGGATCAAGCCGGTGAATACCGCGGCCACAACGACATAGAAAACCGTGCAGATCACCAAACTTGCGATGATGCCGATCGGCAGATCCCTGGCTGGGTTCTTGGTTTCTTCGGCGACCGTAGACACAGCGTCAAAGCCGATATAAGCGAAAAAGACCACTGCTGCTCCGGCGAGCGTGCCCCCCCATCCGGCCGGCTGAAAAGGGTGCCAGTTCGTTTCCATTTTCGTAGGCGACACGAAATAGAATGCGGCGCCGATGAAAAAGAGCAGTACCAGAATCTTGATAAGGACCATGCCGGCATTGAACTGCGCCGACTCTTTGATTCCCCACACGAGCACGATGGTGATCAGCGCGACGATCCCAAATGCGAGCAGATTAAAAACGATCGGGTAGCCGAAAATGTGCGGGGCGCTATCCAGCAGTCCCGGAATTTTTCTGGCCGTGCGAAAGTCGGTCGAAAGCCATTGCGGAATATCGACTCCGAAAGCATCGTGAATAAACGAGCGGAAATAATTCGCCCAACTGATCGCCACCGCAACGTTGCCGATGGCGTATTCAAGCATCAAGTCCCAACCGATAATCCAAGCTACCAACTCACCCAATGTCGCGTACGAATAGGTGTAAGCCGATCCTGAGATCGGAACCATCGCGGCCATCTCGGCATAGCACAGCGCCGTAAATGCGCAGACCACGGCCGTGATCACAAACGAGAGCATCAGCGACGGGCCGGCGCCGGGTCGAGCGACATCGCCGGCCGCAGCGGTGCCCACGGTCGCAAAGATGCCCGCGCCGATGATCGCGCCAATCCCCAACAGCGTAATGTTGATTGGGCCCAGCGTGCGCTTTAGGGTGTGACCTGCCTCTTGCGACGAGGCCAGAATGTCGTCCAGGTTCTTGGTGCGAAAGATTCCGCGAAGCAAAGTTTGCCTCCTTCAGCCGAAATGGTTTCGAACGCTCAGAAGTTG